>NZ_JANSWL010000001.1:0-537 GCF_028539135.1 Butyrivibrio sp. DSM 10294
CACTGTAATCATCCATTGTCCCCATTCCCTCCAACACATAAGTTAGTCCCTTACACACATTCTACTATGTTGCAATCCCAGAATTCAAGCATGTTTTGAGACTTTTATCCTCTAAAAGCCGCATGGTTGAAAGATTCAGCCTATTAAAGAAGTATACCAATGGGGACTGTCCACACTCTCCCACTGTCTACTATAGCTTGCGAAATTGACACAAACCCGCATAAGTGCTATATTTTAGGTAGAAAAAAGGTGCTACCGATAGACGGTTAGCTCCTGGTTAATAGTTACGAATCAAAAGAGATCGCTTCTACTTTGCCAGAGTGTTTCAGCGGTCTTTTTTGATGCTTTTCTTTATTTCTTGAAATAGCTGATGATGGTTATGCAGATGGCCGCAACGAAAATTGCAAAGCCAACTGCTACCATTACGCAGCTCATTATCATCAAAATAAGTTGCATCGCTAGCTCCCTTTAAGATTTCTCATAAGCTTATCCCTCCTTAAATAGCAGAGAGTTCTCAGATCAAATCCGGCAAAGAGC
>NZ_JANSWL010000010.1:0-3794 GCF_028539135.1 Butyrivibrio sp. DSM 10294
CTGATGAAGAGAACCTTACTCTTCAGGTAGTATCAGAAGCGCTTCTCAAGGCTCAGGATCTGGATGCCAAGGCTAATGCAGCAAATGCCGCAGGGAAAGCAGCTACAAAAGCAGCAACCAAAGCAAAGCTTGCAGCTGATGATACAAGTGACATGACTACAAAGTCTTCTGTAATGGAAGCAGTAGGTAGAGCCAACACGGCTGCAACTACCGCAACAGAAGCAGGAAACAGCGCACAGACTAAAGCAGCCGGTGTTAACGCTGCAGCCGAAGCAGCAAAGACGACCCTTGATAACAGAGCAGAAAAAGCAGCAAATGCTATAAATGATTCTGATACCGGATGCATCAAAGCAGTTAAAGATGCCGTAGATGCTCTTAAGAATGCTGATTCAGACATTGTAGCAATCAAGACAGCAGCACAGAATGCAGAAAACGCAGCAGCTACAGCCGAAGAGAAAGCTGCAACAGCAGAAAAATCAGCAGCTAATGCCTGGACCGAGTCCAAGGCTAAGGCAGCTACAGAAGCAGCCAATGCAGCAAGAAAAGCAGCCAAGGAAGCAAGAGAAGCAGCCGAGGCAGCAAGAAAGGCTGCCGAGGAAGCAGAGAAGAACCTTAGCGCTGATGAAAAAGCAAGCAGCAATGCCAGGGCAGAAGCAGAAAATGCAATAAATGCAGCGGGTGCCGCTTCATCAAAGGCTCAGGAAGCAGCGAATGCACTTGATGATGCTATTAACGCAGCAGCCGGAGAAGCTTCAGAAGAAAACGTAGCAGCAGCTAAGGATGCAGCTAAGACAGCAAGAGAAGCCGCAACCGAGGCAGCAAAGAAAGCGCAGGAAGCAGCAGATGATCTTGCTGATGCTGAGAGATACTTATCCGATACTTCTGATTCTAAGGCTAAAGAAAGAGTTAATGAGGCAATAAACGCCGTAGCAAAGGCAAAGGAAGATGCTGAAAACGCAGCGCAGAAGGCGCAGGAAGCAGCAGATAAGTATGCAGAGGCTCAGAACAAGCTCTCAGAAAAGCAGAAACAAGATGCTGTTGATTCAGCAAAGGAAGCAGCTTCCAGCGAAGCAACACAGAAAGAACAGCAGGCAGCAAGAGATAAGGCAGAGACCATTGCTAAGGAAGCATTAGATGCTGCACAGAAAGCAGCAAGTGAAGCAGCAAGCGAGCAGAGCCTTGCTGTCAGCGGAAAGAATACAGCAGAGACATTAGCAAAGCTTGATCCTTCACAGAAAGCTGTAGACGAAGCAAAGAGTGCTTATGAAGCAGCAAATACAGCTGCAATTGAAGCAGAAAAGCAGGCTATCAAAGCAGAGGGCCAGGCAACAATCGCAGAAAAGGCAGTAGGTGCTGAGGATAAAATAGCTAAAGATGCAAAATATGCAGCTGGTCAGGCAAGAGAATCAGCTGGTAAAGCAGCATCCGATGCATCCGATGCAAAGACAGCTTATGACAATATCGTAGCAGCCTATAATGCCGAAGAAGCACAGAAAGCTGAAGAAGCTCAGAAGAAAGCAATCGAAGAAGCAGAAAAGGCAGCAGCTGACGCTGCAAGACAGGATGAACAGGCTAAGAATCAGCAAAAAGAAGCAGAACGAGCAGCACAGGAAGCAGCTGACAAGGCTGAGGAAGAAGCGCAGAAGGCTGCAGATGAGGCAGCACAGGAAGAAGCTAAGGCAGCTACCAGAGAAAAACTCGCAGCTCTTCTTGAAGCAGCAGAAGATGCAGCACAGAATGCAGAAGCTGCAGCGCAGGCTGCAGTTGATGCAAGAGATGCGGTTAATGATGATTCTTCAGATGAGAACATAGCAGCAGCAAGAACAGCAGCTCAGTATGCAGAAGATGCAGCAACTGCTGCAAGAGTAGCAGCTAATGATATAAGAGAAGCTGTTGCCAACATGGAGTATGACGACATAAAGGCAGAGGCTCTTAACGCAGCCTATGATGCAATTGATCGTGCAATCGAAGCTGAGAGCGCAGCAAGTGCTGCAAGAACAACAGCAGAGACAGCAGCAAGAATAGCAGCACAGGCTGATGCAGCAAATGCAGAAGCAACTGCAAATACTGCAAGAGCTGAAGCTGATGCAGCCATAGCTGCTATAGAAGCAGCTACTGCATTAAAAGATGCTGCTCTGATAAAACAGGCAGAAGCAGAAGAAAAAGCAAGGAACCTTGAGGCAGAAGCAAGTCAGGCAGCTATAGATGCAGCAGCCAAAGCTGCAGAAGAAGCCGCAGAAGCTGAGAGACTTGCCGCAGAAGCCGCAGAAGAAGCAAGAAAAGCAGCCGTTTCTGCAGTAACAGCGGCAAAAGAGGCAGCAATCTCAAGTAAGACAGCTGCAACGAATGCCGTAACCGCAGCAGACCAGGCAATTGATGATGTGAAAGCAGCAATAGGAAGGATTCCGAACAATGCTTCGGATGCTTCTTACAACGACGCTGAAGTCGCAGCTAAGACAGCTGAGGAAGATGCAGATCTTGCAAGAACAGCAGCAGACAAGGCAGAAGCTGCAGCTATGGCTCTTGAGGAAGTACTTAAGGCAGCTATCGATGCCGGATACATCAAAGAAACAGACTATCTTGCAACAGAGTCAGGTGAGGTGGTAAAGGATACAAATACCGCAGCATCTAAGGCAAGAGGCAAGGCAAAAGATGCCGATGATGCAGCTGATGCAGCAAGAAAAGCCATAAGAGATGCTCAGAACCGGATCCTTGAGGATGTAAGACAGGCAGCTCAGGAAGCTATAAACAAGGC
This sequence comes from Butyrivibrio sp. DSM 10294, assembly GCF_028539135.1. Taxonomy (NCBI): domain Bacteria; kingdom Bacillati; phylum Bacillota; class Clostridia; order Lachnospirales; family Lachnospiraceae; genus Butyrivibrio; species Butyrivibrio sp. DSM 10294. The sequence goes on from NZ_JANSWL010000010.1 coordinate 2,756, forward strand.
TGAAGAAGCCAAGAATGCAGCTCTTGATGCAGCAGATAAGGCTGAGACAGCAAGACAGGCAGAAGAGGCAGAAAAAAAGGCAGCCCAGAAGGAAGCAAAAGAAGCAGCAGAAAGAGCTGATGAGGCAGCTCAGGAAGCAACCGAAGCAGCAGAAAAAGCAGCTGAAGAAGCAAAGAAGCTTGCAGATGCAGAGACAGCAAAAGCTAATGCCGAAGAGGCTCAGAGAATAGCCGAGGATAAGGCAAAGGATGCTGAGGATGCAATAGCGAAAGCAAAGGAAGCACAGGCCAAGGCTGAGGCTGATGCCGCCAAGTCCAAAGAAGAAGCTGAAGAGTCAAAGAAAAAGGCTGAAGAAGCTCTTAAGGAAGCTGATAAGCTGAAGGAAGAAGCAGAAAAGGCTAAGAAGCAGGCCGACGAAGCTACCGAGAAGGCTAGCGAAGTCTCCGAAAACGAAAAGAAGGCCAAGGCTAATCAGGAAGCAGCAGAAAAGGCTGCAAGTGAAGCCCAGAAAAAGGCAGAGGAAGCAGCAGAGAAGGCAGAAACAGCCAGAAAAGCTGAGAAGGACGCCAAGGAGAAGGCCCAGGAAGAGGCAAGAAAGGCAAAGGAAGAAGCCAGAAAGGCCCAGGAAGAGACCAGCAGAGCCAAGGAAGAAGCAAGACAGGCCGAGGAAGAAGCAAGAAGAGCCAAGGAGGAATCCGAGTCTTCAAGAAAATCTGCTGAAGAAGCAGAGAAGGAAGCTAAGAAGGCAGAGGAAGAAGCTAAGAAGTCCCGTGAGGAAGCAGCAATAGTTATTGCTGACAATAATAGCAGCAGTGAAAACAGAAGAAGCAAGTCAGACAGCAGCTCATCCTCAAGTAAGACAGTTGTGAAGAATGAGACCACAACCACAGAGACAACTCTTAAGGCATCTGACATCTATCCTGTAGTAGACAGCTACAAGGAGAAGACACAGAAGCAGGAAGAGAAAGTAGAAGAGGAAGATATCGCAACAATCGATGATTCCGACATACCTACCTACAGCGGCGTTGGCAAGATAACC
>NZ_JANSWL010000011.1:0-3487 GCF_028539135.1 Butyrivibrio sp. DSM 10294
ATTCCCAAAGGTAACCCAATGGGATAGAGGCATAGTGGACATGCCCTGTTCTTTGGGATGCACTAAGCATCCCAAAGGTTCATGCCGTTCTGCGGCATAACAGAAACCTCTTCCGACGCAGTGTCGGTGGAGGTAGTTCATTTCTAAATACCATTGCTCCTTTTTTAACGTTTAATTTAAAGAAAGATCATTAACATAACGATTGCAAAGCCTACTGCGAAGGTAAGTGCGCCTCTGTCGTTGTCTTGCTTCAGGGCTATCTGAGGAATTTCCTCGATGGTGGTATAAACAAGAGCTCCACCGGAAACTGACATTATATAAGGCAGAAGGCCGGGGAATAAAACAACCAGTACAACAGTGATAATACCTAGAAGCGGTATTGGTGCACCGGATACAACTCCCATAAGAAATGCCTTGCCGGTTTTGGTTCCTGCTTCTCTAAGCCAAAGTGAAACGTTGAGCGCTTCCGGGATGTTCTGAAGTAAGATGGCAATAGCCAGGACAAGCGCAACCGATGATGATATCCATTCAGTCTCCATGAAGTGAGCTGCGTAAATAGTTCCAAGTGCTATTCCTTCGGGAGCATGATGGATCACTTCCTTCAGCACAGCCTTTATTTTGGGGCTCAATTCACTTTCCGGACCTTCGGTTATATCGGAATAAACATGTGTGTGTGGTATGAATTTATCAAGAAGAATCTGGAAGAGCACGCCTACACAAAAGAATATGGTTACAGGAATGATTCCCTTATGTACATTGGTGTCAAAGCCTTTAACTGCAGGCTCTATCATAGCCCAGACTGCTGCTGAGAGCATAATTCCTGAACTGAATCCAACCAGTACAGCCCTCATCTTGTCCGAGAGCTGAGCCTTCTGAGCATAGATGATCAGCGAGCCCAGGAATGTTCCGACAAGAGGAATCAGCATTCCAAAGATTGTCTCGGTGTCGGAGAGTGTATTAGCGCTGTCCAAATGTGTTATAAGTGCTCGGAATCCAATGAACAAAAGAATTGTTCCGCCCATGATCTCGGATCCTGCCTTGTATCGATCCCCGAAAACGCTGCCTATCTTAACTCCTGCCATTGAAATGATACAAGTAATGACTCCGATAATGATTACTGCAATCACAACATTGATAAGTCTTCCTGAATCAATGATCTCAACCGGTACTGCTACAAAAGTGATGCCGACTGCCAAAGCATCAATACTTGTAGCTACAGCCATCATGAACATCGTCTTGACATCGAATCCCGGTGATACTTCCTCATCCGGACCAAGCGCTTCTTTGATCATATTACCACCAATCAGTGACAGTAGAATAAAAGCCACCCATGGCGCCACCATGCTGATCAGCTTAACAAAATTGGAACCCACCAGATAACCTATAAGAGGCATAACTCCCTGAAATGTTCCAAACCATACGCCACACAAGAGATACTCTTTCTTTGTGACCTTGCCTACTGCAAGACCTTTACAAATAGAGACCGCGAACGCATCCATCGCCAAACCTATCGCCAATAGCAGTACTTCAAATAAGCCCATAATCCATCTCCTAACAAAAAGAAAAATAAAAAGACCAAGTACAGAAAACTATACTTGGTCGTTCCTTCGAAAAAATGACAGCATGCATAGTTCTCCCTTAAACAACTATACATGAGTCTCGCAATTTAAAACAAGCCAGGCCAAAGCCAGTATGTTGACTTGCTACGTTAAAACGCTTGCTACTCCCTCATGGGAAATATGAGAAATCGTATCATTAAGAACAGATGCTGTCAACGTATGATATTAAAAGACTCCCGGTGAATCTTTCTGTGATCAAATTCCGATTCATCATATCCTTTTTTGATCTCACCTTTTTCGCCAAGTGCTATCAGATTAAGAACCTCATAGCCTTCAGGTATACCGAGCAGATTTCGAATCTCTATATCCGATGTCTGACTCTTTCCCATGCGATTTCTGATCTGCACCCAGCAGGCTCCGATATCATACTGCTCCGCTGCAAGCAAAATATATGCAGATGCTATGGCGCCATCCTCTATCCAGAACTCTCCGCGGTCAAGGCTTACAAAAACAACAATCACCGCATCCGCACCAATAATCTGACTGCCTCCATAGCTTTTGCATGACGCCAGATCCTTTATGGTTTCTTTATCCCTGACAACCACATACTCTACCGGTCTGTGACCGAACGAGCTCGGTGCGGTTAGTGCCACCTTCATGATCTCATCTATCACTTGATCGTCAATCTTTTTATCGCCGTATTGACGAACGGATCTTCTCCTGCTTGCCAGTTCAAATAGTTTGTTTTTCATTTGCCGCTCCTCACCTTATCAAAAAGCCTGTTATAAACTTTTATGATGCTTCCGACCAAAACCGCCGCAATGATACTGCCCTCACGCACTCCCTGAAGCGTTCCGAGAAATACCATGCAGATCAAAGCAGATATGACTATATAAAGAATATCAAAAAATATCTTTACATTCTCATACCTTTTTCCCGACACCTTGCTTATTGCCCTGTTCATAGCTTCTCCGGGTAACATAGCAACACCACCTTTAAGCTGTATCCATATGCCGAGTGCCAGAATCGCACATCCAAGCAGCATGAACAGAAACTGCATGGGATAACCTGTAACAGCTATACCTCTTATCAGCCAGACGGAGAGATTAGTCAGATATCCATACACAAAGGCAAGCACGGTCTGTATTGCTATCTCTGTGTAATTGCATTTACCCTTCAGCACGGCCACCTGCGTGATTATTTGAATCACACTGAGAAGATTCAGCCATCCGCCGAAGGACAAGAGCGAACTCACCAACGAAATTGAATATGGAACAGATGCTACAGGCGACGTTCCAAGCCCTGCCTTTGTTGAAAAAGCCACGCCCATTGATGCAATGAATAAACCTATGATAAAAAGGCCATAGCCTTTTATTATTCTTCCAGTTGTCATTTCTAATCCTTCTCGATCATGTTATATTCGTATATAACTGACGATGTGCATTTATATTTATTTCGCATTTTTAAATAAATACTAATTTTGCGAATCTGTATAAACTTGTGGGAAGGTTGTGTTGGTTAAACAAGAAAGCCCTGCAGACACGCAAAATGCAAGCTCTATTTGATTCAAGTGTCTTACTATTGGAGTCCGACACGCGAATAGCAAACTATGACTGATACAAGTGTTTGACTACTCCACAAATCCCCGCACATAACACTCATATAAAGATTGCTTCATCCCACAAGTGTCTTTTTCAGGGAAAATTCAAGAATATCCAGCAATATCTACACTCATATGGCAATTCCATTGATTTGCAAGTGTTCACACCTCCAGTTTAGACACTCCTACAGTAATCCAATCTATTTCCAAGTGTACATGCCTCTTTTCTCAGGCACTCCTACAATAAACCATTGCTGTAACAAGTGTCTTTCTGTAAATGAGTTGTTCCAGCAAACACTCATACTATCACAAATCCGCTCCACGAGTG
>NZ_JANSWL010000012.1:0-1600 GCF_028539135.1 Butyrivibrio sp. DSM 10294
TCAATGTCATTAAGTTAGCATTGTAACACGAGGGAAAAGTTTTAAAGAGGATGTTGGAATTGTTCCATCATCCTCTTTTTCCATGGTTATTTACACAACAAATAGACGGATGGAAATCCGCCTGCTGAGCACGTGTAAAATCCATAGCTTTATGCTACTCTATATAGGAAACCTCTAAAGATTCTTGCAGACGGGTATCTATCTCGATGCCGGTCTGGTCTAATGGGTACAAGATTTCTTGATATGATGGTTTCCAAATCAGGTGGCGATGTAATACCGCGGTAATACTTTCTGCACATATGAGCAGCGACCGAGAAGTTAGCTTTATATGTATATTTCCTACTTTGCTTTTTCTTAATGACTACGTGCGAGGTAATCATTTCCGCAAAGTTATACATTATCAAATGTGCGTAGATATCCTGTTGTATGCATTCCACCTTTTTTGAATGGAAATCAAGCATTCCCATAGTATATTTCAAATCTCTGAAAGATGTTTCAATTCCCCACCTCAATGAATACAACCTTTTTATTTCTTCTGCCGGATACTTATCTGTGGGAAGATTAGTTATGATTGTTTCATAAGTGTCGTTAGATATAGGAAATCTCACGATTCTGAATGATAGTTTATAGAATCTGACCGGATCTATTTTCCGACTTTTGGGCGGAAGGTAATCAAAAGCCATGTTACTCGGGATCCACCTATAATGGTTCCTATCTTTTATCAATTCCTTCACTTCATTTGTTTGTTTTCGCGTGAGATTGAGTTCAAAACTGACATCATAGAACTCCTCATTTGGTAATGACAATCCTTGTTTGATACCATAATCTCCATCTTTGATACGAAACAGAAAATACCATCCTTTTTCCTGAACGTGAGCAAGGTTGTTGTAGCTTTCATATCCCCTATCAGCCATCAAAAGAGCACTACGTAGCAAAGAACGGTCAACCATCTCTATAAGAGCAACATGTTCATTGGCAGACTTAACCTTTTGAATAATTGCATCCTGATAGATTTGATGATTGAGGTTATACAAAGCATTCAGATGCAAAAGATTATAGGGTTTCTGGCCGTTTGAGCCGGGCAGAAAGGAATCCACGTCATCTGGATTGGTTGGGATTTGAATTTTTGAACCATCTACAGCCAGTACAGGTAGTTCATCTTCAAAAGAATCACAAAGCTTTTTTGAAAAGAGGCGAAATACTGCTTCAAAAGCTTCTACAGTTATCTTGCATCGTTGTTGACAAAAAGCAGATGAAGTTGGAGTCTCTGGACTATCATTAAAGAGATCCAGCAATTCATTTGTAAGACTGCCGCTTCCCATACCTATTATTCCTGAAATAACCTTTTCCATAGTCAGTTTTCTTTTTCTAGAGAAGTTTCTTTCTGCATCGATGCAGAAAGACTTGGCGTTCGCTGCAACTGTTTTAATCTGAGACATCAAAAGATTCTTTACCATTTGTGTTTTCATGTGCACCTCCTTGAAATCGAGAATTATGCTTACAATTTCAAGGGCCGCTTTCGCTACCTATAAAATATAATCAGTAGCGAAAGCGGCCGCACTTTTCAGTCCTGCTGTCAACTATTTTTTTCAAAAAAAAA
>NZ_JANSWL010000014.1:0-1635 GCF_028539135.1 Butyrivibrio sp. DSM 10294
CCTTTGTTCCTATACCAACTATTCGTTGGATAAGCCCTCGACCTATTAGTACACATCAGCTGAACACGTTACCGTGCTTACACCTTGTGCCTATCTAACCTCATACTCTCTAAGGGGTCTTACTGCTTGCGCATGGGATATCTCATCTTGAGGGGGGCTTCACGCTTAGATGCCTTCAGCGTTTATCCCTTCCGGACGTGGCTACCCAGCCTTATGCATCTGGCGATGCAGCTGATACACCAGCGGTCCGTCCATCCCGGTCCTCTCGTACTAAGGACAGCTCCTCTCAGATATCCTACGCCCGCGCCGGATAGGGACCGAACTGTCTCACGACGTTCTGAACCCAGCTCGCGTACCGCTTTAATGGGCGAACAGCCCAACCCTTGGGACCTGCTACAGCCCCAGGATGCGATGAGCCGACATCGAGGTGCCAAACCACTCCGTCGATGTGAACTCTTGGGAGTGATAAGCCTGTTATCCCCAGGGTAGCTTTTATCCGTTGAGCGATGGCAATCCCACTTTCATACCACCGGATCACTAAGTCCTACTTTCGTATCTGTTCCACCCGTCGGTGTCACAGTCAGGCTCCCTTCTGCCTTTGCACTCTACGAATGGTTTCCGTCCATTCTGAAGGAACCTTTGAGCGCCTCCGATACCCTTTCGGAGGCGACCGCCCCAGTCAAACTCCCCGGCAGACATTGTCCCCGGACCTGTTTCAAGATCCTTGGTTAGAAGCCCAGCATCATAAGGGTGGTATCCCAACAGCGACTCCGCGGCAACTGACGTCACCGTTTCTTAGTCTCCCACCTATCCTGTACATATGGTACCGGACCCCAGTATCAACCTGGAGTAAAGCTCCATGGGGTCTTTCCGTCCTGGCGCGGGTAACCAGCATCTTCACTGGTACTTCAATTTCACCGGGTGCATTGCCGAGACAGTGCTCAAATCATTACGCCTTTCGTGCGGGTCGGAACTTACCCGACAAGGAATTTCGCTACCTTAGGACCGTTATAGTTACGGCCGCCGTTTACTGGGGCTTAAATTCAAAGCTTCGATTGCTCTAACCTCTCCTCTTAACCTTCCAGCACCGGGCAGGCGTCAGCCCATATACCTCACCTTTCGGTTTCGCATAGACCTGTGTTTTTGCTAAACAGTTGCTTGAGCCTCTTCTCTGCGGCCTGATTTCTCAGGCTCCCCTTATCCCGAAGTTACGGGGACATTTTGCCGAGTTCCTTAACAATGCTTCTCCCGTCGGCCTTAGGATTCTCTCCTCATCCACCTGTGTCGGTTTACGGTACGGGTTATGTATACGCTATAGTGGCTTTTCTTGGCAGTCATATCTGTCGCTTCACTACTTATAGTTCGTTCCCCCTTGCGGGACCGGTTCTTCCTTCCCCGGCTCGACCCTTTTGCCTGCGTCCCCACAGTTCTGATATACATAAGTGCAGGAATATCAACCTGCTGTCCATCGCTTACGCCTCCTCGGCCTCAGCTTAGGTCCCGACTTCCCCAGGGCAGATCAGCTTTACCCTGGAATCCTTGGATATTCGGCCTGGAGGATTCTCACCTCCATCTCGCTACTCATTCCGGCATTCTCTCTTCACAGCGCTCCGCCGCTCCTTTCGGTACGGTTTC
>NZ_JANSWL010000015.1:0-1646 GCF_028539135.1 Butyrivibrio sp. DSM 10294
GTTGCATTTATGCAACATATACCTTACGCGCGAGTGCGCATCCATAGCGGAGCGTTTTTTGTTTAATAGGAAATTCGGAGGAATTTCCTCGTATTATATGATCATACCCTTTCTTTACCTCTTCTATAGGTATAGGGTATGCTGTTGAAGATGCTGTGGATTGGTTGGAATTTCCTACCGCATAGACGGTTATCGATAGGCTCCGACCACAGCCTCTTTGTCAAAAGTGTTAATCAGTTAGATACCGCATGACGGTTTATATAGAACGAGGTTACATCGGCAGAGAGTCTTGTGGATCAACAGCAGCATCAAATACTGTTTAAGGAGGATCATGTGTATGATCTATGTTGGTATTGACGTTGCAAAGGATAAGCATGATTGCTGTATCCTGGGTTCTGATGGCGAAGTTCTATTCTCACCATTTACTATCCAGAATTCGTTACAGGGATTTGACGAGTTGTACGATAAGATTTGCTCATTAAGCTCAGACTCTTCAGAAATAAAAGTAGGTCTAGAGGCTACCGGGCATTATCATATGAATCTCCTACGCTCGCTCCTTGATAACGGCCTGGCCAGCTATGTTATCAATCCGCTACATACAAATCTTTTCAGAAAAGGTCAGAGCCTTAGAAAGACGAAAACGGATAAAGTCGATGCATCTTCGATTGCTATGATGTTATTGACCGATAAGACACTCAAGCCCTACTCGGACTCATCATACCACAACGAAGAATTAAAGTCTCTCACTAGATATCGTTTCAACAAAGTTTCTGAACGTTCTAGGTTAAAAGTCTCTATATCCAGGCTTGTAAGCATTCTTTTTCCAGAGTTAGAAAAGCTAGTGCCTACCCTTCATATTTCTTCCGTCTATGCTTTATTATCTGAATATCCGGGAGCATCATATATTGCATCAGCTAATCTAACTCATCTAAAACATCTTCTAAGTAAATCATCAAAAGGCCATTATGGACGAGATATGGCAATTGCTATAAGAGATGCCGCAACTTCATCTATTGGTACCATCATACCTGCTAAATCCATGGAACTAAAGCATACAATCCGTCTAGCCGAAGTCTTAACCGAAGAGATTGATGAAATAGAAGCCACCATCAATTCAGTCATGAAAACGCTAGAATCACCAATAACTTCAATCCCAGGTATTAACACTCGTATGGGGGCTATGATTCTTGCAGAAATAGGTGACTTTTCACGCTTTGAAAATGCCGACCAAATCTTAGCTTATGCAGGTCTTTCTCCGTCAACATATCAATCAGGGCAATTGACTGCCTCATACTCACATATGGAGAAACGCGGATCGCGTTATCTGCGGTATGCATTGTTTAATGCTACACGCTTTGTCTGCTTATGGGACCCTACTTTTAGAGCATATCTTGCCAAAAAGAGAGCTGAAGGTAAACACTACAATGTAGCTATCTCCCATGCCTGCAAAAAGCTAGTCAGAACCATTTATAGAATGCAATTAACTGGAGAACCTTACCACAAAGCATAATGCTATTAATATCCCTCATTCTATTTGAGCACCCATAAGGATGCTCTATTTGTCATGCAATTTTCAAGGTACTGATTATTAAACAAACCTCTTCGTTTTAACTTGACATTTAATAGTTAGTCTATTAAACAAAAAA
>NZ_JANSWL010000016.1:0-538 GCF_028539135.1 Butyrivibrio sp. DSM 10294
ACACAATTATGACATATTTCTCATGCCAGTAACTTTCGACCTATTAAAGGATAGTTAAGTAAAATTAAAGTAACTTAGAAATGACGGAATATGAATACAGTAAGGGGGGAGCAGAGAGGAACTGATTCCTGAAAATCAAAAAAGAGTATGTTTTAAGGAAAACATACTCTCAAAATGACTGGATATTACTTTTTTTGTACAGTAATTGTCCAAGCGGCATCGCCAATCGCCTCGTAGTTAGTAATCGAGTGCCCTTCTTCTGCTGCCCATCTTGGAATGCTTTCTGTCGCTTGTGTGCAATCGAAGTTAATAATTAATTCCTCTCCAGAATGAATGTCTTCAATCGCTTTTTTTGCTTCTATTAATGGGAAAGGACAAACCTGCCCCATTGTTTCTAAAGTTTTTGCCATTTTTAATTCCCTCCTATGCAGTAGTTGATACAGATTGAGCTTTTATTTTTTGCGGTCTTACAAAGACAAAGTAAGACGCAGTCCATGTACCTAAAATAATAAATAATAAAGATAATTCTGTCTTCAAA
>NZ_JANSWL010000017.1:0-599 GCF_028539135.1 Butyrivibrio sp. DSM 10294
ACTACAGGGCTTTTACCTGCTCTGGCGGACCTTTCCAAGTCGCTTCATCTAACTCGCTCTTTTGTAACTCCGTATAGAGTGTCCTACAACCCCAAGAGGCAAGCCTCTTGGTTTGGGCTCTTCCCGTTTCGCTCGCCGCTACTCAGGGAATCGCGTTTGCTTTCTCTTCCTCCGGGTACTTAGATGTTTCAGTTCCCCGGGTCTGCCTTCAATACCCTATGTATTCAGGTAAAGATCCTATCCCATTACGGATAGGGGGTTTCCCCATTCGGAAATCTCCGGATCAAAGCTTACTTACAGCTCCCCGAAGCATATCGGTGTTAGTCCCGTCCTTCATCGGCTCCTAGTGCCAAGGCATTCACCGTGCGCCCTTTCTAACTTAACCATTGTTCGGCTATAAAGCCTTACGGTTATAAAAAATCTGTTTTCTTACTCTATTTAATAGAGAGAAAAACTAAGATGGCGATTACTCGGTAATAATCTTCTTCATATTACATTATCTAGTTTTCAAAGAACGAAGTTCTGAGAGATTGAACTCTCAAAACTGAACGAACAAGCAACATCATGTTATTCCGTATATTCCTTAGAAAGGAGGTGAT
>NZ_JANSWL010000018.1:0-2274 GCF_028539135.1 Butyrivibrio sp. DSM 10294
CGATGCAACTTATTTTGATGATAATGAGCTGCGTAATGGTAGCAGTTGGCTTTGCAATTTTCATTGCGGCCATCTGCATAACCATCATCAGCTATTTCAAGAAATAAAAACAGGCATCAAAAAAGACCGCTGAAAAACTTTGCCAGTTGTGCGGTCTTCATTGATCATTAACAATTGTTGGAGCTAACCGTCTATCGGTAGCACCTTTTATATTTATATGATAGCATAACCTGCCATAAATGCAAGTTTTCATTCAACCTGTGTAATTGCATTCTTGATTGCATTCTGTCCTGAAATGAATTCCTCATCTGTTCCGCAGGTGATATTCATTTTGACATATATGCACAGTGGGGACAGTCCCCAAGTAGATTTTGTGAACTTTCTTTTTTCTCTTGATTAGTTCCGGCTTCTATGCTATTCTAACAGCGCTGTGATAGTCTTTCACAGCATCGTTTCCAATCCGGAGAGGCATTGCATTTCTTGTTGATGCCATTTCATTCATTATTTGGAATTAAAATACTAACAATATGAAAGGAAGAAAATGGCAAGACAAAACAGGATATGGTACCCAGGAGCGACCTATCATGTAATGAGCCGTGGTAACTGGAGAAAAAGCATTTTTCGGGATCAAGCTGATTACATCCGCTTCTTGGAATGCATCGATATCATTAAGCAAAAGATTCCTTTTAAGATCCATGCAATCTGTCTGATGACAAATCATTTTCATATGCTGATTGAAACCCAGGATATTCATATTGGTATCATCATGGGACGGATACTCAGTCTGTATGTGGAGGAATACAATCATAGATACAGCCTCAGCGGCCATCTTTTTTACGGTAGATACAAATCGAAGCTGATTGAGGATGAGATATACTTTCTGGAATGTAGCAGGTACATTCATCTTAATCCGGTAAAGGCCAAAATGGTGAGAGAAGCTGGCAAATATCCGCATAGCAGTTATTGCTATTACGTAAATAAAAAGAAATTAAAGTTATCCTATGAAGAACAGCTAATAGAAAAACTAATAACGCAGGACCGAGTGTTTTCTCTATTTCGAAACAATCCCCCTGAAGAATACAGTATGTTTGTGGCGGAAAAAGACTCCCATTCTAATGCTGAAACGCTGATCCGTAAAGATATGGGAGAAGACGAAATGTGGCTTCCTTGGGAAAAAATGAAGACAGAACAAGCAAAAAAGAGTGGGGACAGTCCTCAGGGAGATTTGATACTATGCCCCTAAAGTGATAAAATAATTGTAGCTACAGAAAGGTAATACATTTTGGTATTTACATGGGATGATTATAAGGATGAAATAAACTATAGTATCCACGGCATTCACCTAAGCACAGCCGCATATGTTTTTAATGATCCTTATCGAATTGAACGTCCGGACGTATCCGCAAATAACAACACACTGGAGAACAGATGGCAGACTATAGGCAGAATCAATGATGTTCTATTTGTAGCCTATGAGGAAAGAAGCAATGATGAAATCCATCTGATATCAGCAAGAGTTGCTACAGCTAAGGGAAGGAGAATCTACAATGGCCAAAGTATCGATGAAATTGACCCCTGGGGACCAGCCTACTAAGGAACAACTTAAAGAGATAAAAGCTGCTTCAAAGAGACCCATAACCTATACAGCTGATGCCCCTGAGCTAACCGATGATGAACTCAAAGAGTTCAGGCCTGCAGATCCGAAGTACTACAGACCGAACAAAGAGCTTATATCTCTCCGCCTGGATTCAGTGCTTGTTGACGCATTCAAATCCACCGGGAAGGGCTATCAGACAAAAATCAATGAAGCGCTCTGGAGGGGGGCTGAAGAGATGGGGATTATAGGAAGAAAATCGTGACTAGAGGTGGGGAGGAACCATAGATATAGCAGAGTTGACAACACCGCTTGATAAACAGGAATTTGAGATTTACTCCTTGATGCTGTTTCTTACGTCGGACAGAACGTCTTTTGCCGGACGGCTCTCATTTGCCTTGGCTTGTGCAAGACCATTGGCCATCATTGGAATATCTCTATTCCTGCAGCGACTAACATCAAGAGAGTGGGGACAGTCCCCAAGTTGATTCTGTGAACACAAATCATCGTTCAACAAAGCACGGAATAAGAATTATTGCCAGAACAAACATACATTCGATATAATAATCGCATGGGTGCTACCACTACGATTACGGTAGGCGGTTGGCTCTTTGCCGGATTTGATCTGAGAACTCTCTGCTATTTAAGGAGGGATAAGCTTATGAGAAATCTTAAAGGGA
>NZ_JANSWL010000019.1:0-1488 GCF_028539135.1 Butyrivibrio sp. DSM 10294
CAATGGATGATTACAGTGTTTTAAAGGGAGGTTTGGAGAGCGGTGAAGAGATTAAGAGCAGGCCTATTAAAACTATGATCAATCAGATAGAGGAGAAGATTGATAAGGCTGCCAGAGAGAACCGCGAGATTGATAGAGAATTATGGGATCTTCAGGTAGAAAAGAAGAAGGATAGGAAAGAGTTTCATGGTTCCTTTATATTGAATATAATTAGGGATGATATACAGTTTCTTATTAGGTATATGCTGAATCAGAAAGATGTGCATAATACAATATTAAATGCATGTGCAATATTTTTTATCGCAATATATGTATGTGTAACTGCAGGGTGGTTGTATCTGTTTACAAATCCTAGTCTTGGAATGGTCATTGATTGGAATTATTATGTGAGCATTATGTTATTAACTGCAGTTATTCATGTCTGGATTTATGCGTTCCTTAAGAATATCAGATCAATAGATACGCTAAATGATTTATACAAGGGAGAAAAAAATAGTTATCATGTAAAAATCCTGCCGGATGCGAAGAACCTTATATGGCCGTTTCCTTGGACAAAAGGATGTAGTGTAGTTGAGGTGGTTATTAAAGCACTTTTTACTATCCTTTGGGGAGTTGTATCATACGTTATATTATTTTCATGCAGTAAACTGAAGTTATTTGATCCGGCAACCAATAATTATATTGGTATTTATGTTGCGATGGCATCAAAGGTGCTACTGAAAATAGGCTTGGTTCTCAACTATGTATCCTATTATTCCAGCGTGGCGTTCTGCTTTTTTACACGTGAAATAGCTAATGCGGAAGATTTAGAATGTGATACAAGGATTCCATGGAATTCAAAGTATTTAAGGGATTTATTACATGTTTCGTCTAGATCATCGATGAGCTTTTTTGCTGTATCTATGATGTATTTATTGGCTGTCGTAGTTTGTATAATGCCGGGTGATAGATTCAAGGATATTGAGAATTTCAAGAATTATCTGATTCCATTATTGTCTGTGACAGTATTTCTTTGTGTGGTTTCATTTATTATTGTATCTTTTCTTCCAAAGGTTTTTTTAAACAGGCTTTTTAGAAAGTGGAAATATGATGCCATAGAGGAGCTTGAAAAGGATACGCAGACAGAGGAGCAAAGACGTATTACTGATAGTTCAATTTCGACAATATGGTCATCGAATCTGCCATATGTGAGGATGGAAGTTGCATCTGCGCTGTTGGCGTTTGGGATAGATGTTGCGTCGTTGGTTATAGGGATATTCAAATTGGTTGAGTGGTAAAAAATCGCTGCAAAGATTCTCAATCCCTGCAGCGACTAACATCATATTATTTTCTCATTGCCTTAAGTGCTTCAAGCTCTTTACGAAGCGCAGCATTCTCTGATTGGAGTTTGTTGCGTTCAGCCTCGCCTTCCATCAAGCCTTCCATCAAGCCTTCCTTACGGCCTTCTTCGACGCCTTGATGGTATAGTCTGACTTCCGGCAAATCCAA
>NZ_JANSWL010000002.1:0-532 GCF_028539135.1 Butyrivibrio sp. DSM 10294
AGATTTTTCAGTATTCGGTTTTCAAGGTACAAATACGATCCAAATGGATTCAAATGGATCGAATGGAGATGGTGAGATTCGAACTCATGACCCCCTGCTTGCAAGGCAGGTGCTCTCCCAACTGAGCTACACCCCCATTTGGTACTTGTAAAGGATTTAGGAAAAATAGTGGGCTTAAGTGGACTCGAACCACCGACCTCACGCTTATCAGGCGTGCGCTCTAACCGGCTGAGCTATAAGCCCATGCTATCGGTAAATCCTTTTTTGTAAATCCGGCAGCCACCTATCCTCCCATACCGTTGCCAGTATAGTACTTTCGGCCGCTTAGGTCTTAACCGTCGTGTTCGGGATGGGAACGGGTGTTACCCCTAAGCGCATCGCCACCGGAAATTTTTTGTTGCCTTAGCAACTAAACAGTAATACAACTCCCTACTTCATTCCTTATCTTTTCCTTAGAAAGGAGGTGATCCAGCCGCAGGTTCTCCTACGGCTACCTTGTTACGACTTCACCCCAGTTATCCGACCTGCCTTC
>NZ_JANSWL010000020.1:0-620 GCF_028539135.1 Butyrivibrio sp. DSM 10294
CAATGGATGATTACAGTGTTTTAAAGGGAGGTTTGGAGAGCGGTGAAGAGATTAAGAGCAGGCCTATTAAAACTATGATCAATCAGATAGAGGAGAAGATTGATAAGGCTGCCAGAGAGAACCGCGAGATTGATAGAGAATCATGGGATCTTCAGGTAGAAAAGAAGAAGGATAGGAAAGAGTTTCATGGTTCCTTTATATTGAATATAATTAGGGATGATATACAGTTTCTTATTAGGTATACGCTGAATCAGAAAGATGTGCATAATACAATATTAAATGCATGTGCAATATTTTTTATCGCAATATATGTATGTGTAACTGCAGGGTGGTTGCATCTGCGCTGTTGGCGTTTGGGATAGATGTTGCGTCGTTGGTTATAGGGATATTCAAATTGGTTGAGTGGTAAAAAATCGCTGCAAAGATTCTCTATCCCTGCAGCGACTAACATCATATTATTTTTTCATTGCCTTAAGTGTTTCAAGCTCTTTACGAAGCGCAGCATTCTCTGATTGGAGTTTGTTGCGTTCAGCCTCGCCTTCCATCAAGCCTTCCATCAAGCCTTCCTTACGGCCTTCTTCGACGCCTTGATGGTATAGTCTGACTTCCGGCAAATCCAA
>NZ_JANSWL010000021.1:0-3412 GCF_028539135.1 Butyrivibrio sp. DSM 10294
CTTGAGAAAGATGAAAAAGCATACGAAAGAGAATGATAATGAAGCTTTCATATGCACAAGAATGCAAAATGGTATAGATATTAGGGATTATGCTCATCTAAAGGCATATTAAGAACCTCTATTTGATTACTTTCGTATGTCCTGAGCACAAATTAGATATAATAATTTCTTTTCAGGTTTTGTTCTGCTACTATTCCCGAACTGGTAATAGTGGCCGTCCTTTTCGTCTAAAATCAACTGCTTCTTTTCACTATAACAGATTTCACGCAGAGCCATAGCTCCAAATCCTGCTGTTCCTGGATTCTGATCCTGAGGCGTTTCCAGCAGGTTCCGTCAAGGGTGGCGTCCCTTGTCCACAACATAGATGGTTGGCTATCTGGAAGCTATTCAGTTCTCGTTCAATCCGTGACAGTAAAGATTGTATTCTTCTCAAACATCCCTACAGCAAATGCCAATTTGAAATAAAAAGGCATATTCTCATAAGCTTCAAAACTTGTGCGCTGTAAAAATTCATCTACAGATAACTCTTCAACATAACCATAAGGATTTGCTACAGTTATCTTGTCATTAGGAATATCCATCCCAACAAGCAGGGAATAATGAAGAGTCCACACATCACCATACTTAGCTGCCCACTCAAATGGCACAGGTACTCCTCTTGACAGATTTTCATAAGCTGCATCTATCAGTTCCGTGTTTGACATGTATTTATGGATGGACGTAGTGTACTCCGGAAAGCGCTTGTTCATTTCTTCGCAGAACTTATCTCCTGTTGAGGTTATGACCTTGCCATATTCATTGTACAGATCCTCTTCTGTCAGATGTCCCCCATTCCATGCAGAAAACATCTCAATACAGGCATAACCACAGGAAACATCCTGGGTTATTACCTCTACTCCATCAACATATACCGGAGCACCATATTTATCATCTTTATATATAGACGAATAATCAGTAAGGATTCTTCCTGTCTGTATCCGTAGCTTTATCAAAAGTCCCACCAACACAATAATAATCAGCGTTATAAAAATGAGAACACTGCGAATTGTCTTTTTCAAATAATGCCTCCTCTATCGTGTATAAACTGTAAGTTATGAATTCATCTCATCAACAACGTCAGCCGGCTTTACAGTCATTTCTACCCATGCTGGAATAATTTCTTTCTGATCTCTTCCGGTTCTTCAATGCTGAATTCAATCGGAGTTGCGTTATCAACCTCAATTGTATGTGACTGTTCAAAAGGGATATCTCTCTTCATTGCCGATAGAGTCATGATAACTGCCCCATGCGAAATTATCAACAGATTCTTATCGGAATCATTTAACCCGTTAGAAACATGCGCCGCTAGGCGCACATAGAAAAAGACTGTGCCCTCTTTTTTAGAAGGCACAGTCTTTTGACACTCACATCTTTTTAATTATTTAGAAGACGATTAATCTCATCAACCATGTCATTGATTGCACTAGCCTGCTGTGCAACATGCTCAGTATTTGTAGCATTATTTCCAGCCATGGTACTGATAGCCACAAACTGCTCGTTCTCACTTCTGATACTCTCTGCGATATTCTGGTTAATCTCAACAGTTTTTTTGATGATTTCTGACTGGCGTTTATGTGCCTCATTCATCTCTTCAATTGCATTAACCGAATCATTCAGCATTGTAGTCATTTCACTTATGTCGCCAAATACTGTCTTAAACTGTTCATTCTGTTCAGCAAGCTTATTGGCATTTATCTCAACCTGTCCTGTAATCTCTTCTACGTTCTTCTGAACTCTTTCAATTATTGCACCAACGTCCTTAAGTGAGCTCTGCGTGTTTTCTGCAAGCTTACCAACTTCAGTTGCTACAACAGCAAATCCCTTTCCAGCATCACCCGCTCTTGCGGCCTCAATTGAAGCATTAAGAGCAAGAAGGCTTGTTGATGACGAAATTCCCTGAATAAGTTCAAGCGTTGTTCCAATTTCTTCTACTGCCTTTAGAAGTCTGCCTGCAATATCTGTTGTAACTGCCATAGAATCAGAAACTTCCGAATTTATTCCCTGAAGATCATTTAATGATTTCTCATTTTCTTTTGACTTCTTAAGAAGGTTGTCAGATGTCTTCTCAACAGTCTCAACATTTTCTTCTACAATGCTTGCGCAATCATTAAGCTCTGACAAGTTTGCCATACTCTCATCTGCTTTATTACCAAGAATATTACTGTTTTTAACAAGCTCATCACTTGTTGCTGATAACTCTTCTGCTGAAGCGCTCTCACTTGATGAGATATCCAAAAGAGTTGTTCCAGCAGTTACCATCTTGGAAGATATTGAACGAACAGCATCCATAACACCTGTAACACGCCTGTTGTTCTCTTCAAGCTCATCCTTTTTGGCAGTAATCAAAAAGTGTGAAACAAAGAATAAGAACATTACAAGGCCGGCTAACGAAAGCACAAGGCCTACAACACACATGATTACATCTGTAATAAAGAGTTCGTCTTTTACCGGCAAAAGAGCTGTGCCTCTGACAAACCATGCAATAAACATAGAAACAATACAAATACTACCGGTAACGGACAGTAGCTTAATATCCATAAAGAATCCGATAAGTATCAGGAAGAAACATAAAAATCCCCAGAATGTTCTGGTCGGAACCATGTAAATAATGTAGTTCCACTGAATGATAAGAACAACTGAGCAGAAAACCTTTCCTATTTGAAGTTTTCCATCTTTTAAATATCCATCTTCATCAAATGAAGACTTAAGAATCAGCATTCCTGTAATAAAGAAACACACATCCATGATACTGAAAATTATTACTGCGATCCAAGGGATAACCTGATAAAAGCCAATTGTCTTTTCTACTATGAACATTGCTGTAGCAAACATACAGGCCGATACCAGTGCAGTAATACCCCATTTAAAAACCGCAGACAGGTATACTTCAAAAGCAGATTTTTTATTCATTGATAATTACCTCCTGAGATAAATGGTTTATGTTAACTAGATTGCCACAACTATTTTACTAAATTTCGCAAATTCTCATAAGTAAATATCTCTGAAATTATTATTAAAAAACTCTGCGTTGAAATGAATTATTTATTTCACCTTGTATTACCTGTCTTTCCGGCATTTAATTGCATGCAGCATACGAACCACTCATGAAACTTGCTTCTAATATGCATTTCACAGTCTAAGCCGAATAGATTATGGCTGCTTCATTGCATAAGTGCATATGAAGAGTGTCAAATGTAAGACGTTTAGTATGCATGAAGTTGTTGCTAATAGCCTTGAGAAAGATGAAAAAGCATACGAAAGAGAATGATAATGAAGCTTTCATATGCACAAGAATGCAAAATGGTATAGATATTAGGGATTATGCTCATCTAAAGGCATATTAAGAACCTCTATTTGATTACTTTCGTATGTC
>NZ_JANSWL010000022.1:0-12007 GCF_028539135.1 Butyrivibrio sp. DSM 10294
CATACGAAAGTAATCAAATAGAGGTTCTTAATATGCCTTTAGATGAGTATAATCCCTAATATCTATACCATTTTGCATTCTTGTGCATATGAAAGCTTCATTATCATTCTCTTTCGTATGCTTTTTCATCTTTCTCAAGACCATTAGCAACAACTTCATGCATACTAAACGTCTTACATTTGACACTCTTCATATGCACTTATGCAACGAAGCAGCCATAATCTATTCGGCGTAGACTGTGAAATGCATATTAGAAGCAAGTTTCATGAGTGGTTCGTATGCTGCATCCAGAGTTAGGGGTGTCAAGGATGGCGTATATAGCCATAGCACGCTATATCGTGATTTTTTCTGGCGAAAAGACCACTTTGAGGGGAGAAGAGTATTCTCTATTCTAAAACAGGAGTATATGTATAACAAAAGTAGCAAAATAGCAACCAATGACTGATGTATCTTTGCGGCGATGAATCGTACATTAGTCATGGAGGTGATGAATATGATCTTTTCAGAAAAACTACAGTTAATCCGCAAAAATAAAGGATTAACCCAGGAGGAGCTTGCTGAGAAGCTTGATGTATCAAGACAGGCTGTTGCAAAATGGGAATCAGGCCAGGCTTATCCGGATATCAGTAATCTGATTCAGATAAGCAACCTGTTTAACGTCACAGTTGACTATCTGGTTCGGGATCAGGAATGTATGGTCAATTACGAAACAGCTGTAGAAAACGATATCAGTAAGTTGATCGACTTTAGATTAGAAGCCAATGTAAATACATATGCTGCATATATGAACGAAACTGCTGCAACCAGGCTGGATTCTCATGATTTCACATACAGCAGCGGACCGTATACCTATCATGACACATATGTGGGCGGCGAGAAGTTTGCCGGAGAAGAGGCAATATGGCTTGATGGTAAGATTCAGTACGCCATGAATTATCTGGGACGAGTACTGGATCAGCAGTTCAGCGGAGATTTCTTAAAAGAAGCTCTTAGAAAAGCTGATAAGAATATGCCTTACAGAGGACCTGAGTATTTTCAGTCCGGTGAATATACTTATAAGTGCAGCGTTACCGGGGATTTCAGCTGGTTTCAGGGATGCGAGGAGATTTATTGCAATAATACCAGAGTTTATGAATGCTATTTCCATGGGGGAATAATGAAGTAGTCAGAAGGAATAAAAAAGACTTACACGAAAACAAAATATCTGCTATAATCTGCAATTGCTGATAAAAAAATGAAGATTTCGAGGTATTATTGGAAACGCACATCCTGGCCGGGTGATAACGAACAACACGGAGGTCTTCCCCATTTAAGAAAGAGAGGAACCCCTATGTTACCACAGAGCAAATTACAGAATGTGTTTTTTACTGCCTTTATGGCATTTGTCATGGTTTATGCCATGATATGCTACAACATTTCACTGAATGATGGCGGAATGCAGAATTTTATCTTCCTCGCAGCATTCAAGGAAATGCTTATCATGTGGCCGATAGCCATGGCGCTTGAACTTTTATTTGTAGGAAAACTGGCTCAGAAGCTGGCTTTCAGATTCGTCACTCCGGGAAAAGACCCTATGATAATGATCATACTTGCCATCTCATCAATGTCTGTGTGCCTCATGTGCCCGCTTATGAGCATGGCAGCGACAATCCTTTTTAAGGATGCAGGCAGTGAATTCGTGGCTGTATGGCTTCAGACGACAGCGTTGAACTTTCCTATGGCTCTTTTCTGGCAGATATTCTTCGCAGGACCGCTGGTAAGAAATGTCTTCGGATTTGTTATGAAAAGAATAAAGCAGAAATAAGAATTGGTGAAAAACAGACCAAAATCCGTGTACGGAACTGGTCTGTTTTTTATTTTACGTTAATATATAATTATAGGAGAGGATGACCATGAAAAAACTTACAGACTGCAAGAAAATCAGGCATTTGACCGATCAGATCAGCGTTGAAAAAGTATACCCGCTCTCAATATTAGAGGGGATTCAAAGTGGCGAGATATATGTTGATGATACTGATTCTCCGAATGCCGCACTAATCTGGCACTACTGCGGCTTTGCCAATATCCTGGGGAATTATAATGAGAAATTCATTGAAGAAACCATGACAATGATGATAAATCCGCCGGAGGGTCACTCTGGACGCATGGCGCTGCAAGCAGAAAACGATCCCCGGTTGCAGGAAATGATACTGAAGACTCCGGGGGTTTCTAAATACGATAGGTATATCTTCGATTTCACTGGGAAAAGAGATATCATCTCACCCACCATGGAATCAAAGCCGGAAGAAATAATCCCCGATAACTACGATCTGATGAGTGGAAAGATAATACCTACATTTTCCTGGGAGGATAAGCGCACATTTTTAGAAAAGGGATTCGGATACTGCCTGATCGAAGACGGACATATGGCAGCCTGCGCGTTTTCCTCGGGAGTTTCCAAGGATTATGTGGATATCGGAGTAGAAACAGCAGAAGAGTGCCGCGGAAAAGGATTTGGCAAGATCGTTGCTTACGCAATGGTAAAAGAAATTCTTCGAAGGGGAAAACTCCCCGTGTGGGGCTGTGATACAAGAAATGAAGCATCCATGCGACTTGCCTGTTCCGTCGGATTTGAAATAACTGGAACGCATCCGTGGTACAAATATGAAGGGTAGATAGTGAACTTATGAGCAAGACCTGTATAGCGATCTGCGTCTTGCAAAGGGAATAGCCTGGATACTTAAATGATCTTAACTAATAAAAAATAAACATCAAGAGAAAGACCAAAGAGAGCGGCCATGACAAATACAGAACAGACCACACAAAATATGACCTCAGGAAACAGTATGAAACAGATCATACTGTTCTTTTTGCCCTTATTATGGGGAAATCTTTTCCAACAACTATATAGTCTTGTGGATAGCATTATAGTTGGCAAGGGAATCTCGGATCAGGCGCTGGCTGCTGTTGGGGCAACCGGGACACTTAACTTCCTTATACTTGGATTTGTTGTGGGGATGACCAGAGGATTTGGCATAACCTTTGCCCAGAACTTTGGAAAAAACGATATGGCTATGCTGAATGCATACATCAGAGCAGCCAAGAAGCTCAGTATCACGTTTGGAATAGCCTTTACTGTTGTATGCGTTTCTTTGCTCAATAAGATGCTGACGTTCTTGAACACCCCTGAAGATATCTTTGATGATTCGTATAGATATTTTGCTGTGATCTTATTGGGAATTGTAGTGACGGTTATGAATAACCTTGAGATTACAATTCTCCAGTCAATGGGAGATTCCAGAACGCCCCTCACTGCTATGATCTGTTCATCACTCGTGAACATCATGCTTGATATTATTTTCATAATGGCCTTTGGCACAGGAGTTGTCGGAGCAGCAGTGGCAACAGTGGTCTCTCAGTTTGTATCATACCTTTTGTGCCTTAAAAAGCTTAGAACCATCGATTTTATGAGTCTGGGAAAAGACACGTCAGAAATAGCAGATGAAAAGAATATATTGGTTGAACTGATGAAAATAGGACTTCCTGTGGCACTTATGAATTCGGTCACAGCTGCAGGGGCCATGGTATTGCAGTACTTCGTAAATCTTATGGGAAGCGCATATGTGGCAGCCTATTCAGCCTGCATGAAATTTGCATCACTCTTTGAGCAGTTCGGAATGTCCGTAGGTCTTTCCATGATGACCTTTGTGGGGCAAAATAAGGGCGCTGGCAAATATGACAGGATACGCACAGGAGTAAGACAGGGCCTGATGCTCTCTACACTTGTGAATGTGCCTATATCGCTCCTTATGATATTTGTGCCAGGAAGCCTGGCAAGGATGCTGCTGACAGACAACATGATAATCGGTTATTGTACCGATTTCATGCCGATCATGGGAATAAGCTTTTTTGCCCTGGGCTGGCTTTTTGTATACAGATACTCTGTTCAGGGGTTGGGCAATACCTTTATACCAATGCTATCAGGCGGGCTCGAAGTCATTATGAGGCTGATTTTTGGCTTTTGGGTAGGAAGGAACGGATTTAAGGGAATTGCCATTTCTGAAGTATCTGCATGGATAGGCGCTTTTCTGATGCTCATGGTGACATACTATTGTTTAATTGGCAAAAGAACTAAAGCAATAGCATAAAGTAGCAATAAAAAGAGTCCCTGGGGACGGGGGTAGTGGTCCACTTTTGGGCTTAAAGACTAAGGGTAAGGCTTGCCTATTCTATCTGGCATATTTTCAGGATTGAAGATATAGTTGCCCATGAGATGATAGCAGGGACGCTTGATATTGAACAACAGGATGTGCTAAAGGCAGTTAATCTGTACACGCAGGCGCTTGTGCTTTTGGATCAGTAGGATCACCAGTCTCTTGAGAAGCCTGAAGGCTCAAGTCCAATATACAGAATCACCTATAAGGATTGCAGAGAGATGAATAACTGATAGTGCAAAAGGCAGGGGCGTGAAAACGCCCTTGTTTTATGCACATAATATGGAACAGGATGGTAGATATAGGTATAATTATAAACAATTGCTACAAAGAAAAAATTTAAGTATTTCTGAATAGATTAACTTCCAGAAGTTCCAGTCATCTTCAATTTTAATATCGCCACCATGTGGGGCAAGAAAATCATATACCTTTTCAGTTTTTCAAGTGTTTTCTCATTTACATAACCCATATTTAAATCTCCTTTTTCTTATTCTTTGTTAGTGTTTTTTGATATTAACACGGCGTTTTTTTACCGACGTCATAATGGTGTCACCATATGCAACAAAAATGTCAATAAACTCATATATAATGAGGGAAATTTTAAAATGGGTGACACCGTTATGACGCATAGCCCCAAATCATATGCTAAACTTCCTGACACACAAACAAGGAGGTGCAGAAATGCTTTTTTATGATTGTACTTTTACACATAATGGTGAACTGAAACTAACGATAGAATCTACTTATTCCCGCTTTGGGAGGGGAGATGATATTGTAAGTACTCTTTTTACGATTAACGATAAGTTCTCTATGAGAAATACGTATGAGAATACTTTCTGTATTAGTTATTACTATGATGAAGAAATAATTAAGCTTGCTGTTGGGGTATGGCAGGGAAGTCATGACCTTGAAGAAGTTTGCCACAGGTATGCCGGCGTGGCCCAGGATATAACGGAAAACTTTGAAATAAAGCTTAAATCTTATAAAGAGATTACATTTAAAGAAGCAAGTGAGCTTTTGGAAATAGTACTGGAGAAAGACTATTACAAGGGTTCAATAAGAGATGCTTATAAAATGGATGTTTATGACTCTCGCAGATATGTCCTGACAGAAGAATGTTTGGAAAAAGGGTCATATTCTTATCCAAAGATATGCGAGATGTCTGATGAAATAATGGGAAGCGATTCCCTTAGGGAAGAACTGGATAGAATATACGCTGAGGGGAATATGAAGAAGTTTTATGGATGTCCTGTACATTACCGTATTCAGACCAAAAACTTGGAAAATGCCAAAATGCTGATAAGGGTACTGGTTAAAGCGCTTCATTCTAACAACAGGCTTTTAAGTTCAAGAATATGTATGTTGGATTTTGAAGAAGACAAGGAGCACTATTATGGCGAGAATTTGTGCAAGGAGCTGGATAATCTTGGATATCACTCTGAAGGTGGATGTGTGGTAATTAGTTCGTTAGAAACAAATGAATCCGGTCAGTATGCTACAGAAAATGAGACAATCGCTATTATGCTAAGGAAATTCTTACACAAATATGCAGATACTGTCCAGATTTTTGTGATAGAAGATGAAACTAATCCGGGGTTTTCGAAAATATTATATAAAGAGCTGGCTGGAAAAGTGGATTTTGTCAAAATCTCCGAAGGGGTAGGGGATATAACTCAGGCCCAAAAATATATGGATAATCTTGCAAATGCTTCCAAGTATCAGTCTCTTTTTGATAAAAATGCATATAAGTACCTTCCTGACAGAAAGTATTTTTCTGCTAGCATGGTCGCTAAAGCTTTTTTGAATTGGTCTGAGGATGTTCTAAAAAAGAGTGTTTACCCATCTTATAGCAAAGTATGTATACATAAGGCCATTAAAAGAACTAAGAGGAAAAACAATGCATATGAAGAACTGATGAATATGGTGGGTCTTAATGAAATCAAGCAGGTTACACAGCAGATAATATCAACCTATAAACTGTCAAAGTATAAGAATTCCTATGGTATTAATTCGTCTGAATGCTGCAGACACATGGTGTTTATGGGAAATCCCGGATGCGCCAAGACTACTGTTGCAAGGCTTCTTTGTGACATTCTAAGAAAAGAAGAAGTGTTAAAAACCGGGAAACTCGTTGAATGTGGCAGAGCTGATCTTGTAGGAAGGTATGTGGGATGGACCGCCAAGGAAGTAAAGGCAAAGTTTAGGGCGGCAAAAGGTGGCATTTTATTCATAGATGAAGCCTATTCACTTGTGGATAGCACAAATTCTTTTGGAACTGAAGCTATAAATACAATTGTTCAGGAAATGGAGAATTCCAGAGATGACGTGATAGTTATATTTGCAGGATACCCTGAACCTATGGAGAAATTCATAGCGCAGAACGAAGGAATGAAGAGCAGAATAGCTTTTACGCTTAATTTTCCGGATTATACCCCTGAGGAACTTATGAAGATCATGGATTTAATGCTGACGAAGAAAGGCTTGGAAGTGGACCTTCCAGCCAGAAGTGAGTGCCAAAAGATATTCCAGCAGGCGGTATTGGCTGAAAACTATGGAAACGGAAGGTTTGTTCGTAATCTCCTTGAACAGGCAACTTTGAAGCAAGCCTCAAGACTCCTTCCTCCTGGAAGCAAGAATAAACCTACAAAAAGCGAGGTTAAGCTTCTGAAAAAAGAGGACTTTTCGGTCAATTTAAGCCAGATGCTAAAAGATGAGCCAAAACGTAAAATAGGATTTGCCAGTAATTTCTGATAGGAATTGCCTTTTTAGGATCCTCGCTTTTTCCTGATATCGCCTGCTTTTTTCAATGCTTTATATAAAGCAGAATCTTTACTGGTGATGTAGGAGTCATCATCAGTAAAAAGGTATTCTCTATATCTTTGTGAGTAAAAAATTACAAAACCCACATCACGCAAGGTTTGAAAATCCCTCTGCCTGGTGCGCTCACTTACCTCCGGGCATATATTAAAGTACTCATATTTAATATCAGGAATATAAGGCATTTTGGGAGGCCCATATGGATCTGGGCTTTTAGGATACTTTTTTCTTTCGGATAGATAGTCCTTTAGATCAGCTTCATATTCGTTAAGCTTCTCCAGATCTGTAAAAGGGAGCTTTTTCACAATCCTACACATTCTGGCAAGCTTAGTCAGATATAGCTTCCTTCGCCTGTCCGCACTTTCGATTTTGGTAGCGTCTTCCTCGGAATAGACATACTCACCTGATTTCGAGTTGTAGGTGTAATTGTTGGTGCCGCTTTCACGAAGATCCTTAAAGTCTCTTTGCAAAGTGCGCAAAGAGACACCCAGATAATCCATGAGCCTTTCAGGGCTATGCTCATAATTATCGGGATCATCCATGTACATATAAAGATGTATCTGACGGGTAAGTTTACTCATAAGAACATTATAAACCAAAGAAATTGATTTTATTCAAAGGAGAACAATATTGGAAAAGAATAATAAAATTGAGATAAAACATGTGATAAATAATAATCCCATAATCACAGGAATAAGACCACTTGATCATGTTCTAGGGGACGGCCTTCATAGAGGCGAACTTACCGTAGTAGCAGGAAGACCTGGAATGGGGAAGTCAGCCTTTATGATGGAACTTATGCTTAATGCATGCCGGCAAGAAGGCATAAAGGCTACAGCATTTAGCCTTGAAATGTCCCGTGACAGATATAAGAAGCGGCTAATGGAGCTAGATGATAAAGCATCAGAAATGCTGGATCAGAAGAAGATAACCATAGATGACACTATCGCAATAACCATAGATGAGATAGAAAGAAAATGCAGAGAAAAGAAGACTATGAACGGAATTTCGCTGGTGATAATCGACTATTTTTATCTGATTGGAAGAGCGCAGGAATTTGATATGGCCTGCATAGGACTTCTGCCTAGGCTAAAGAGACTTGCAAAAGAGATAGGTGTCGCGATAGTGCTTGATATTGAGCTGATGAAAACCTGCGAATATAGAGAGAATCCGCATCCTAAGCTCCAGGACATAAGATGGGAAAGTTTTCTTAGACACACGGATTATATTCTGATGCTACATAGAGATTCATATTACGATTCGGAGATTAAGGATAAAGACAAGCTGGAAATTATGATATCTGAGCTTCCTTATACAGATTTTTTTACCAGAACTATTGATGTATGCTGGCCATTTCCTAAGGGATATTTTGATTGACTATTTATGATTAATTTATTATCGGAGGAAAGAGTGCGTGGGGTATAATCGAATTTAGGAGGAAATCTAAACATGGATGGAATCAAGATATACAGAGGTTCAGACCAGATAGGCGGAATCGTAACAGAAATTACAAAGGGTGACCATAGGATACTGATTGATCTTGGTGCAAACCTTCCCGGGATCAAGAATCCCGCACTGAGCGACGATGAGCTAATAAAGAGAGTATTTGCCGGCGAGGGAGATTCTATCCATACAGATGCAGTTCTTTTTACTCATTATCATGGGGACCATGTGGGGCTTCGAGGAAAAGCCCCTGAGGGCATCCCTATGTATATTGGCGGTACTGCAAAAGAAATTATGGAAACCATCGCAATGAGAGTGGAGCTCTTGAATAAAAAGCTGTGCAAAAATGCACCGTCGCAGATTGAAACCATTAACAGGATGGAGCCATACTGGAAGCTGGGAAGTAGCCGCGACTTTAACGGAATCAAGGTCACGCCCCTTGTTTGCGATCATTCTGCCATCGATTCATATATGTTTGTCATAGAATTAAATGGCAAAAAGATTCTATATACCGGAGACTTCAGAGATCACGGGATTCCTGGGCAGGATACCTTTGAGAGCATGATAAAAAGATATGTTGGCAAGATAGATGTTCTTGTTACAGAAGGAACCATGATATCAAGGCTTGAAGAGACGGGAAATAACCCAATCAAGTCGGAGGATGATCTTGGTAAAAGAGCTGCAGAAATTTTTGCAGAACACAAAGAAAATGTAGTGCTGGTGTCATCCACAAATCTTGACAGCGTAATGGAGTTTTATCATGCTACTCCAGCAGATAAGGTGTTTTTGTGCGATGCCTACCAGGCTGAAGTCATGAATATTGCCATAAAATCAAGAAGCAGGTTTTTTGACAAATACAGATATAAAAAGTGCATTTATGTGCTATGCCCTGATAATAATTCATTTTATATGAAGAATCTTGAGGGCGTTCGAAATCCAGTAACTAAGCGAAGATGCTTTGAAATGGCAGACGAAGATATTTATCTGGACAAGGGATTTGTAATGCTGGCAAGACCAAATAACAACCCCAATATGGCGGTGGGACGCTTTGAGGAGCGGATGCAGAAAATGAAGGATCCTTTTATCACGTACTCTATGTGGACCGGTTACCTTGAGGATGGCAAGGCTCCGGATGCTAATATTGTTAGATTCCTAGAGGGTAAAAATGACAAAGCTCACATGGAGATCCTACATACCAGTGGCCATGCCTATGTTGAAACTATTGCAAAGCTAATGGAACTTACTAACCCGGATAAGATAATCCCTATGCACACTGAGGGAAGAGATGCCTTTACTAATCTTCCGCAGTTTGGCGAATATGCAAACAGAATTTGGAAAAAAGAGGATGGACAAGTATATGAGTTCTAATAGGGAAGTACAGAATCCAGCTATTTTAAATACGATTTCTGACAGGGTAATAAGAGACTATTACACAGCTGCCATAAAGAGCGAAGTGATATTGGATACGCTGATAACGCCGGTGGTTGAAGATTTGCTCAACATTGCGTTGGGAAGAGATGGGGAAAATAAACTGCATTATGTTACAAAGGAGTTTCCTTTGATGACTAAGCTTTTGGCTAAAGAAGATACTGAAACTGAGGTCAAAACCAAGGAAGATGACAGATCTGTGAAAGCAGATTATTTACTATGCGATGATAAATATGTTTATGTGGTTGAACTGAAAACAACATCGGGAAGTTTTGATTATAAACAGTTTAATAAATACAAGGCTTTTTGCGAAGAATGTTGTTTCTCTAAATTACTGGATTGTTTTGCTGATGTTGGAGCCAAAGCTTATTCGGTAAATAATGATGGAGAAGGAAATTCGTTTGAAAAGTTGGAAGGTTTGTATAATAGCATCCTGAGCAATGAGCGTTGGAAAAAAGTCTCTGGAGACACGCATAACAGACTATTAGACAAAAAGGATATAAAAGAATTAAGGGAAAGAAAAAACTATACTTCAACTAAGAAATACATGACTCAAGTAGCTGAAATTATAGATGCTAGAGAGTATTTTTATGACTCGAATAATAAACCCAGGGATTTCATAATAGAGCGCGGGGAAAAGCATTCTAGTGACATTAAATGCATTTATCTGCTTCCGATTAGCAAGCAATACGGGAATATGCATAATGCAATGCATAAAAAAGATGCTAATTACATAAATGAAGGCAATAAAGAGGATTATTCAAATGGACCTTTGATGTATATTGGTTTGGATGATTTGCTAGATAAGATTACGAAAGAGGGCTATTTAGAAAGCGAAGATAAAGCATTTCGGAAAAAAGAGTATTTTGAATGGCTGGTAAAAGGCGTGCTGAAGCCGATATTTGGCAAATCAGAGTGAATACTTGCTGCAGAAATAGGTAGGGGTAAGGTGAGAATAGTTTTATGGCAACATATGTAATTAGTGATATTCATGGTGAATATCACAAGTTCATAGCTCTTTTACAAAAGATAGATCTAAAGGATGAGGATACGTTATATATTCTGGGGGATGTGCTGGATAGAGGACCGCATCCCATTAAGACACTTCTAAAACTCATGGAAATGCCAAATGTTATCTGCATTGTCGGAAACCATGAACTTATGGCACTGGAGTGTCTTAAGTTTTTGAGCAAGGAAATTACTGAGGAAAATGTTGATCGGCTAGACCGGGAGATGGTGGAAAAACTAGCTAACTGGCAGTATAACGGAAGTAAACCTACTATTGATGAGTTCAGGGCACTTTCACCTGACAGGCGGCAGGACGTAATAGACTTTTTGGGGGAGTTTGTTATCTACGAAGAAGTTACGGTTGGAACTAGGGACTTTCTCCTTGTTCATGCAGGATTAGGCAATTTTTCTCCGGAAAAAGAAATGGAAGATTATAGTTTACACGATCTCATATGGGAACGAGCAGACTATAACACCCAGTACTTTAATGATAAGTTTGTGGTAACAGGCCATACCCCCACGCAGCTTATAGAAGAGAACCCTAATCCGGGATACATTTATAAGAATAACAATCACATCGCAATTGACTGCGGAGCACATTTTCCATGCGGAAGGCTTGCTGCAATATGCCTGGACACTTTGGAAGAGTATTATGTACAAGGTTAAGATAACCAACCATCTATGTTGTGGACAGGGGACGCCACCCTTGACGGAACCTGCTGGAAACGCATGTCAGGTTTTGCCGACGGTGAAGATGATGGGAACAGCTAAATGGCACACCGTCGCGTAACAGCATTGTAGCGTTTCCACCAGAACACGTAAAGGGCAAGCCCTGCTAAAGCAGGGGGGCTGGTATAAGCGCCTCAGGATCAGAATCCAGGAACAGCAGGATTGGGAGCTATGGCTCTGTCTAAAATCTGTTATAGTGAAAAGAATGGCCACTATTACCAGTTCGGGAATAGTAGCAGAACAAAACCTGAAAAGAAATTATTATATCTAATTTGTGCTCAAGACATACGAAAGTAATCAAATAGAGGTTCTTAATATGCCTTTAGATGAGTATAATCCCTAATATCTATACCATTTTGCATTCTTGTGCATATGAAAGCTTCATTATC
>NZ_JANSWL010000023.1:0-637 GCF_028539135.1 Butyrivibrio sp. DSM 10294
GATAATCTTAGTTCTCATTCATGCTTGTATAGCGTTACAAACATGAACCTAGTTCTAATAAATTGTTTTGGATTTTCGATGTCTTTAATCGTATTTATCTGATTAAAAGATTTTTCAGTATTCGGTTTTCAAGGTACAAATCGGTCCAATAGTTTAAAAGGGCCAGTGGGCTTAAGTGGGGCTTTCCCCTATGACAATAAACTTCATAATGAGAAATTACACTGTACCCAAGTGGGCTTAAGTGGACTCGAACCACCGACCTCACGCTTATCAGGCGTGCGCTCTAACCTGCTGAGCTATAAGCCCATTTGGATCCGGCAGCCACCTATCCTCCCATACCGTTGCCAGTATAGTACTTTCGGCCGCTTAGGTCTTAACCGTCGTGTTCGGGATGGGAACGGGTGTTACCCCTAAGCGCATCGCCACCGGAAAGTTATGATGTTTCATTCCGAGTGCCCGCCCGCTGCAGTCTATTCATAGATACTCACTACGCTCATATCTATTTCATGGACCTTGCGTTCTCTTATAGATCCATACATCCGTCCTGCTCCTGATACAAGTATCATCACAGTACGTATGCATGTCTCTGCACTCGTCCTTAACACCCAAACAGTAATACAACTCCCTACTTCATTCC
>NZ_JANSWL010000024.1:0-1196 GCF_028539135.1 Butyrivibrio sp. DSM 10294
GATCCCCAGGCTTCGGTGTCGTGTTTCAGCCCCGGTAATTTTCGGCGCAGGACCTCTCGGCTAGTGAGCTATTACGCACTCTTTGAATGTGTGGCTGCTTCTGAGCCAACATCCTAGCTGTCTATGAAATCCCACATCCTTTTCCACTTAACACGCACTTTGGGACCTTAGCCGTGGATCTGGGCTCTTTCCCTTTTGACTACCCAACTTATCTCGTGTAGTCTGACTCCTGCGCTCAGCCTGTATGGCATTCGGAGTTTGATAATCTTTGGTAAGCGGTGAAGCCCCCGCGGATATTCAGTGCTCTACCTCCATCAGGCATGCTGCAGGGCTAGCCCTAAAGCTATTTCGGGGAGAACCAGCTATCTCCGAGTTCGATTGGAATTTCTCCCCTATCCACAGCTCATCACCACCCTTTTCAACGGATGTGTGTTCGGACCTCCACAGCCTTTTACGGCCGCTTCATCCTGTCCATGGATAGATCACCCGGTTTCGGGTCTATGTGAAGCGACTTGACGCCCTGTTCAGACTTGGTCTCCCTTCGGCTATTTACCTTAAGTACTTAACCTCGCCCCTCCACATAACTCGCCGGACCGTTCTACAAAAAGTACGCGATCACACTTCATTTAGATAGTGCTTTCGCAGCTTGCAGGCACAGGGTTTCAGGTTCTCTTTCACTCCCCTCCCGGGGTTCTTTTCACCTTTCCCTCACGGTACTGTTTCGCTATCGGTCACCAAGTAGTATTTAGCCTTACGGGGTGGTCCCCGCATGTTCAGACAAGGTTTCACGTGTCTCGTCCTACTCTGGATACTGTCTCGCTTTGTCCGCTTTCGCATACGTGGCTTTCACACGCTATGGCCGGCCTTTCCATGCCGTTCTGCTAGCAGACTCCATCGATTATACAGTCCGAACCCCAGGAAGCAAGCTCCCTGGTTTGGGCTCTTCCGCGTTCGCTCGCCGCTACTTACGGAATCACTTTTGTTTTCTCTTCCTCCGGCTACTTAGATGTTTCAGTTCACCGGGTTCCCTCCGTTAACCTATGGATTCAGTTAACGGTAACTAGGGTCTACCTAGTTGGGTTGCCCCATTCAGAGATCTGCGGATCAATGTTTATTTGCAACTCCCCGCAGCTTTTCGCAGCTTATCACGTCTTTCATCGGCTCTTGGTGCCAAGGCATCCGCCCTGCGCCCTACA
>NZ_JANSWL010000025.1:0-609 GCF_028539135.1 Butyrivibrio sp. DSM 10294
ATCCCATCTTTGACAGTTGTTGGATATAAAAAGTCTCACAACCCTTGTATATATGGCATTGTGAGACTTTTTCTCTTCGTTTTGAAGTATAGTATTTTTTTACTTCCCTTTACTTTTCTTTTGGATTGTTTTCATCTGGCTTTTGGTTATGAACTCATAGTCGGTACGGAAGCCGCATGCTTCATGCAACTTATCGGTAAGTTTTGTCCTACGATAGGTAGGCATGAATCCCTGTTCTTTAATGTCTGCAAAATTCATCCCCCTAAGTGTGCTCAAGATCTCGTCGCAAGTATAACTGTCATCGATACGCTTCTCTAAGTATCTGTAGACGATAAGAGCAAGGAAACAGGTAAGGAAATGAGCTTTGATCCTGACGTTATTCTGGAGGAATACCGGCCTGGCTTCAAAGTCAGTCTTCATGATTCTGAAGCATTCTTCTATTTCCCAACGACCTTCGCTTACACTTAAGATGTCTCCAACAGGATCGTCAAGAAGGTCTGTTGATACTGCATAGAGACCATCATAAAGCGCTTCCTGTTCAACCTTATCTGTATCGAGATAGTTGTGAATGCTTGCAGCTTCGCCACTGTCAGTAACTGCAATCTTTCC
>NZ_JANSWL010000026.1:0-818 GCF_028539135.1 Butyrivibrio sp. DSM 10294
CGGGAGTTTGACAGTTGAATGAATAAATTATACCTTGCAGGCCGCTTGTGGTCTGCATTTTTTATGTCAAATTTTATGTTTTTATATATGGTATTTTATGGTATTGTGTGGTATAATAAGGCATGGAGGATTGTTGGGATGCGAGTTACTACTTCTAAATCTAAAAATGCCGAATCTTTTTATATCACCAAAGGGTATATCAACGATAAGGGTGTCAGCACTTCAACTATTATCAGAAAACTGGGGACATTACAGGAACTTATCAAAGAACACGGCCCTACAAGGGATGATGTTATGGCCTGGGCTAAGGAAGAAGCCAGACTTGAAACACAGAAATACAAAGAGGAACAGCGAACTAAAGCTGTACAGATAACCTTTCATTCTGACAGGCCACTGGCATATGACCAGCAGATATTCTATCGCGGAGGATATCTTTTCCTTCAGTCCATCTACTACTCTTTGTCCCTGGACAAGACATGCAGAAAACTAAGGGATAAGTATAAGTTCAAGTACGATATAAACGCTATTCTCTCAGACATGATATTTGCCAGAGTTCTTGAGCCATCCAGCAAAAGATCCAGTTTCAACGTGGCTTCAGAATTCCTTGAAGCACCAACATATGAACTTCATGATGTTTACCGTGCGTTAGATGTTCTGGGAAATGAGTGCGATTTCATTCAGGCTGAGGTTTATAAAAACAGTCATCTCGCAGGAAAGAGGAATGACAAGATCCTTTTCTATGACTGCACTAATTACTACTTCGAGATTGAACAGGAAGATGGTGACAAGAAGTACGGAAAAAGCAAAGAACATCGTCC
>NZ_JANSWL010000027.1:0-18751 GCF_028539135.1 Butyrivibrio sp. DSM 10294
CATCAATTAGAATTTGCATTATGAGTGTCTGTAGGGGCCTTTTGGGTAACCAAAGGAACCTTTTCCCAGGTTTATAATAAAGATATGACTTCTGGCGAGCAAAGAGGAAAAAGCCCGCAAGAAGTCTTACCTTATCGCAAGTTATATCGGAATATAACCCTTCCAAACATTCGAAAATTTTTTAAAAGATTAGGATTTAAAACCTAGAATTAAACCTTTAGAATTATGAAAACTTAATACAGAGCTTTTTAAAGGATCACTCCATACGAAGTGGTCCTTTAATCATTTTTCAAATGAAATTTTGTTTTTAAAAAAATACCTATTTACAAACAGAATGGTTTTTCTTTAAGTTTTTCTAGACAAGGAATAATGCTGAAAGCTAATTAAAGTTGAATTGAAAGAAGTCGGTCTCAAAGACCGGCTTCTTTGTTACCTTGTCAACTCATGCTATTTATCATAAGTCAAAGTAATCACTATCAATCTTCTTTATTGTTACTGTTCTCGCATCGGAAACACCAATATTGTACTCAATCATAAGCTCGGTGAGCTTTTTTCCATCAATCAGTAAAATGGTGGCATGAGGATATGATTTTGCGTATTCGATAGCTGGTTGAGAAAATGAGGATGTTGTTAAGAATACAGACTCTTTCCGGCGCTTAAGAGCCGGAAGATTAAATCCCTCAAGAACCAATTAACGATACAAGCTGAGATATCTCATTCTTAGCCCACTGAATATCGTTGGAATCTTCGGGTTCGTTGTATTCTTTACGAAGAGTAGTTATGATTAATTCCCATTCCGCTTTTGCCTCTTCATATCTCCCAAGTTTCTTGTATAGGAACGCTAATGAATAGAGCATATCTATTTTATGAGGGGCAGTTTGGGCGATATAGGCATTCTTAAAGCTTTCAATTGCATTTTCATATTCATTAAGCCTGTTAAAACGTTCACCCAGCTCATATTGACCAAGCCAATCATCTTTAGGAATTCTGTTCCAGATTTCTTTTGCTCCTGTAGGATTCCCTTTGGCCATTGCAACATCACCAAGGAGTATATCCTTAATGTATTTATTTTCCCCGGTAAAATAAGCCACCTCCAGTAAGGCCTCTGCTCTGTCAAAGTATTTTTTACTGACCATTGCCTCTATCAACATGCGATAGAGATTAGTGTTGCCGGGAAACTTATGGGCATAAGGCTCACATACCCGGATAAACCAGTCATTATCGCTGTGGTACTTATACTCACTTCCACCCCGGACGCTTCGGTATAAAGCAAAAATTTCTTCATCAAAAGGGCTTATAG
Organism: Butyrivibrio sp. DSM 10294; assembly: GCF_028539135.1. Lineage (NCBI taxonomy): Bacteria > Bacillati > Bacillota > Clostridia > Lachnospirales > Lachnospiraceae > Butyrivibrio > Butyrivibrio sp. DSM 10294. The sequence goes on from NZ_JANSWL010000027.1 coordinate 1,301, forward strand.
TCATTGCTCTTTCAAGCATCTTGCCTGCGGACAGCATATCAGTATTGCATTTTGACAGATAAATCTTGGCGTAACGTTTGATCGCTTCTGTATCACCAGGATTCTCACGAAGTATTCCATCCAAAACACGCTTGGCATAAGAAAAGTTTTGATCAGTCATAGTTTCTCTTTTAAGCATGTTGTCTATTCTTTCCAGTTCGTCATCGTGAGAAACTGAGAACAGTTCATCGATCCTGACCCCAAAGAAAGCAGCCAGTTTAGGTAACAGAGTAATATCCGGTAAGGTTGTGCCTGTTTCCCATTTGCTCACAGCCTGAAAGGAGATTCCGAGATATTCGGCAAGTTCTTCTTGCGTTACAGATTGTTCTGCACGTAATTGCTTAATTATTCTCCCTAAATTTATATCCATAGTTGAGTTCCTCCGATTTGTTTTCATCAGCTGATGAATTTACTATAGTGCACGTGGGGCAAATTCACAATAACTGCTTCTTTTAGGGAATTCAACCTGTAAGCGAATCGTGATGAAGCTGAAAGATAAGTGCCAGGAGAAGGAGACACAGATTGAAGCTTTGGATGATACAGCTAAAGAAATGAAGCAGGATATCGAAAGTAAGGTCGACCAATATGTGGACTCAGTAGTGAATTCTGAAATGAAAAAGGAATTCATGAGATACGCTACACTTGAAAATCCCAAGACTACACTGGGGAAAATAGTCTCAAAAGCCTTCAAAACATTCAAGGAATGGTGGGACAAGACCAAGAAGCCTGAGATAGCTGAAAAGGCTAAAACAAGCATTTTGCAAAAGCTAAGAGAAAGCCAGGCGATAGTTGATCAGAGGAAGGAGCAGCAAAGTCCAAATCTTAATAGGAATAATATAAGACCTGAGAGATGAATAACTGATAGCAGTAGGCAGGGGCGTGAAAACGCCCTTGTTTTCTGTTGAAGTGCTTTGTTCAGTAAAGTATAATGAAACTGTTTTTTATTTTGGAAAAAAACTATGAACGTAGGGGAAAGTCAGATGGAAAAAGAAAGTAAAAAGGGAAAAGTATTTGCTTATGTTGTAATGGGGATATATTTATTGTTTCTTTGCTGGTTAATTCTTTTTAAGATGGCTGATAGTTTTAATAAGATTCCATCTAGGAGAAGCATTAATCTTGTTCCATTTTATTATGGGGAGTTTAATGGAAGCAGGTTCCAGCTATTTGATATTATATACAACATGCTTGTGTTTGCTCCTGCTGGATTTTATTTTGCTGCGTTGGGAAAGAAGAAAACCATTTCGGGAATAGGTGGATGTTTTATTCTGAGCCTGAGCTTTGAAGTTATACAATGGGTATTTGCAATCGGTTCGAGTGATATAACGGATCTGATTACAAATACTACAGGTGGTGTTGTGGGGACAGGAATATATTTCCTGCTTAGAAAGCTTTCTAGAGGGCGTGAGATTAAAATCGTCAGTATCATAGGTGCTGTTATAGAGATGGGACTAATAGGGTTGCTAGTATTGTTATTTATGAGTAATTGATTTTTTGTCCAACTGCAAGTTGGATAATGGAAAAAAGCGATAAACTAATGCGTCATTGATTTGCATATGCTTCATTTTTATAATTGTATGTATCAACCGGTTGAAAATATAAGCGGAAAGGTACTGAAAATAAATGGATATAGGTAATAAGATTCTATTTTTACGAAAAAACAAAGGTGTTACACAGGAACAGCTTGCTCAAACATTAGGGGTTTCAAACCAAGCAGTAAGCAAATGGGAGTCAGGACAATGTTTTCCGGATATTCAGCTTTTGCCGGATATAGCTAGGTATTTTAATGTTTCATCTGATGAGCTTTTAGGAATAGAAACTCAAAGCAGTAATGATGATATCCTAATTACTATAAATGATGTGATTCAAAATTCTAAACCGGGAACTGAAATGGCTCAGATCATGAAGATAGCGAAGGCATTACATGCTATTGTTCTTGTAAAGGAGTCAAAGAAAGAGAGTTCGGGATATCCGGAGTTTGAACTTGATGAAACTATAGAGCATGCCATATGTAATGAATGGGGGCTTTCGAGCGTTGCGTCTTCTCAGATTATTACAACAATGAGGCGTGGTAACGTATTTTTCTCTGATGATCAGAACCTTTATGATGAGAATAGCATAAAGAAGATATGTAAACTGATGAAAAAACTATCAGATAAGCTGGAGCTTGCAGTTTTATTTGCTGTATATGATATAACTGTCTCAGACGAAGCGACTTTTGCTTCAGTTGAGCAAGTTAGCGATATTACAGACCTGCAGCAAAGTGTGATAGAATCAATACTTGATGGAGAATTGGTACAGTTTCTTCAAGTAGCAGAAAATCGAACTTTTAGAATAAGGGGTGAATATATGAATATTCCACCAATTCTATCTGTTTTATACCCAGCTGTTTAAGATAGTGGCATGTGCATACCTTATGACATTCTAAGAAATTTTGGTATTTTAAAGAAAGAGTTGCCATCAGCCGCATACAGTAGCCCTGAGCTTTCTACCGTACGCAGCAGGTAAACAGCAACTCGTCCTACAAATGCCCAAAACAAGGCGCTTATGGCAGTGAAAAAGTTCTCAAAGAGATGAGAATATCTGCTATGGCAGATTTCAGAAGACTCGGTACAATGTACCGGGTCTTTTTTGTATCTATGCATTATTTATGGATTTTTAAGACTATCGCCAGACGGAATGTTGTAAAATTTAAGAGGAATATAAAGCCTCGACGGAGCTAAGATAAGAAAAGAGGAGACGATTAATGAAAAAGCGTTTATGCAATCAGCTCTGGATAGTTTCAGCATTGACCATATTGGGGAGTACTCTTTTGATTGCCTGTGGTGCACCATCCGGAAACGCTCTTAGTGAAATGGAGATTCCGTTATATTTTCACTCTGTTGATAATGAGGCAAGTATCAAACTCTATTTTGCTGATGAAAGCAAAGAGGTTCCCTACTTTGACATTGATACTGCCGTCTCCCTCATAGAGAGAGTCAATCACGAGATTATCGAAGATAAAAACTATGCACTGACCACTTCGGCCCAGGGCTCAGTGGTAACAATTACCCGTGAAAACCAGTATCCTATGCAGATAGACTGCGATAAAGACACAATTAGTTTTTATGATTTTGATGCTTTTTTCGTTCCGTCCTGGACAAGCACGGTTATAGATGTACTGCAGCCGGATAGTGCCTTTGAGGGCCTTATTCTCTCAGAGGAAAACTCCTATAGCCGCTTTGGTTCGGAGGTGGTTTTTGATCTTAAAAAATATGGTATAGACCTGATTGAAGAGAATGGTAAATGCTATATTCCCATGCAGACATTAAGTGATATCATGCTGTCTCTTCCGAGTTATGTATGCCTTCTTTACAATAACGAAGGAGTATTTGTCTATGAGTATGGTTCAGAACCCGGCAGGGAGCTTTTGAGGAAGTATTATGAAGCACAGCCCAAGGAGGGCAAAAGCGAGGGACTTGCGGACTATACATATAACGAATTATGTATGATGATGGATCATTTTTATGGTTTGAAAGAAAGCCATGGAATTGAGGATTTTGATGAATTCTTTACTGAAACAGCTCTTCGTGACGCATTAAGGAGTACTGATCCTGAGATGTCTGCAAGGGCGATGAGAGTTTTGATGGATCTTTACATTGATGACTTACATAGCGGGTATATGCTTAATTCGTGGCGGATTGGCATGGATGCGCAAATCGACGGGATGACCGGCAAGTCAATTCAAAACATGAGTGATTCGGCGATGAAGTATTATACCGCCAGAGAAAAGTATTATCCCGACGGGATTCCCGGATACGAGGAAGTCGGAAACACAGCATACATCACCTTTGATAGTTTCCAAGCAAAAGATAAGGATGCTGATTATTATAAGGACGCACCTACCGCTGATACACAGGATACTGTTGGCCTTCTTTTGTATTCATATTCACAGATTACGAGAAAGGGAAGCCCTGTCGAGAATGTAGTTATTGATTTAAGTATGAATTCCGGAGGAGACACCGTCACTGCAAGTTTTATGATAAGTCTGTTTCTGGGAGAAGGTTCAGTATGTATCCAGGATACACTGACAGGTGCTTACGCCAATGAATGTTTTCGTGCAGATGCCAATCTTGATGGTGTATACGACGAAAAGGACTCGCTCCTAAACTACAATCTGTACTGTATTACCTCATCTATCAGTTTTTCCTGCGGTAATCTGGTGCCGAGTGTATTAAAATCGTCGGGTCAGGTTACTATTTTAGGACAACAAAGCGGAGGCGGCGCATGCACAGTGATCCCATTTTCAACAGCAGATGGAACTCTGCTTCAGATGTCCGGCAATCGCCGTCTGAGCTACATGAAAAACGGTTCTGTGTATGACATTGACCAGGGTGTAGAACCGGACTATGTGATACATCAGCCTGAGCACTTCTATGATAGAGAGGCCTTGACTGAGTATATAAATAATCTGTACTGAACGATAAGGACACCTATTTAATGCAAATTAAGGAGGAGAATTATTCATGGACGCAAAAACAATTATTATTTCAATTATTGCCGCATTACTTGCCTTTGTTATCTGTGGATTTATCTATCAGCGAATGATCAAAAGGGAAGTTCCGGAGCCTATAGGGAAACTACAGGCAATCCTGCCGGTTGTTTTGGGATGTATTTGCGTACCGATTTCCGCCGGTTCCGGGATTGGGTTATTGGCTGTATTAAGAAGCATCGGGATAGAGGGTGCAAAAATGCAGGCGCTATCGGCAGCTTTCTTTACAGCATTTTTTATGGCCGGTGGTGTGGAGGAAGTGCTTAAGTTTCTTGCAATCATCATAACGCTGGTTGCTCTGAAAAATAAGGTACGCAATGTTTATGAGTATATCCTCCTGGGAGCAGCGGTTGGCTTTGGCTTTACGTTTGTAGAGGACTTTACTTTTGGAGACTCGATTATTGTGTTACTAATCAGAACTCCTTTAGCGTTCACTCATATGACATTGAACATGATAATGGGAGAGTTTATAGGAAGAGCCAGGTACAACAAATTAAAGGGCAAAGGTCCGACGGCGCTGTACTGGGCTTTGGCAATCATCATTCCAACTGCTTTACATACTCTGTATGATGCCGGAACAATTTTTAACTATCCGGTTATGAAGGATGGCGATTTTATTGTAGGTGGCATACTTGGCGGAGTAGCAGTTTTGACAAATATTGTTCTTTTGATCTATGTGCTGGTAAGAGCCAAGAAGAACGCTGAAAAGTTCTCTGCTCTTTCTGTCTTACCTGAAGACGCGCAAGTAAAAGAGGAGAATACCAATGCTTAAAAAGTACATTGAATTCATGAAAAGATCTCCACTGATTACTGCTGCGCTCTGCATAGTATATGTTGTCGTATGTTTCAAATCAGTGCCGACCCAGACGCATTTTCAGTTTTTCATCGTAAGAACGATGCTATGTGGAGCAGCGTGTTTTTTCCTGTATCAGATATCGGGAGACAAGACCCTTGCATCCAGCTATAATTCAACAAGTTATGTTTTGAAGTATTCTGTTGGATTTCTGATAGTAGCCTTTTCACTTGGCACTATTGTGTTGGTTTCAGATATAAGTGAAAAAAGGCCGCTTTTGCAGAATCCTGTTTTGGAGCTGTTTGTTGTGTTCCTCATGTATATGTCTGTGGGGCTTTTTGAGGAGTTGTCCTTCAGGGCTGTTGTCAACGATGCGATCATATATAAATTCAGGAATTGGAAATATGTATTTGTATTTGGGGCAGTTGTTTCCTCGCTTGTCTTTGGAGCAGTGCATGTTTTAGGCGGATTTGATCCACTCTCAGCAATGGCTTGGGGACAGGCTGTTGGAAAAACTCTTGAAGCAAGCCTTTTCGGACTTGCTCTTCTGATACTGTACTGGAAAACAAGAAATATATGGGCATGCGGACTGGCGCACGGACTAAATGATTTTCTTACTGATTATACCTCAGGATTATTTATTCCCGAAGAGGGTCTTGGCTCCTATGTCCGGATGGGTGAAGATGCAGCTAAATTACTTTTGGTCTATGTCGGAATGATAGTAATCAATCTGGTCTTTGTTCTGATCATATGGAAGAAAGTCGGTAAGACAATTGATTTTGAAAAGATAAGGCGCGAGTGGTAGGAGGCATTGTATGAAATGCAAGCGTTCCGAAGCAGGATGGGGACTATGGGATTTCGCAAGAAATCTCATATGAACGTGACTATTGAGAAGGCTTTATACTCAGATCAGTCTGGAAATGAAAGAATATGATGAAACAGAAAGATAGATCTGTTTTTAGGATGAAATAACAGAGTTGCCACCAGCCGCATACAGTAGCCCTGAGTTTTCTACCGTACGCAGCAGGTAAACAGCAACTCGTCCTACAAATGCCCAAAACAAGGCATTTAAGAGAGTGAAAAAGTTCTCAAAGAGATGAGAATATCTGCAGTTGCAGATTTCAGAAACCCACAACCATCTGGTTGTGGGTTTTTTGTTGTCAAAAATAGTGTAGAATATAAACATGACATATAGATGACATGTTTGCGCTTGTATGATAATCATAGAAGGTGATCAAATGAAGATAGACAGACTGATCGGCATACTATCAATTCTTTTGCAAAAAGAGGTGACGACAGCTCCGGAGCTGGCTGAGCATTTCGAGGTGTCTAGAAGAACAATAAACAGAGATATTGAGACTCTTTGTCAGGCAGGAATACCAATCAAAACGACCCAGGGAGTTGGAGGCGGTATAAGCATCATGGATGGCTATAAGATGGATAGGACTCTTTTGACATCCCGTGACATGCAGATGATCCTGGCGGGACTACGAAGCCTTGATAGTGTTAGTGGAAGCGGATATTATGGGCAGCTTATGGAGAAGCTCCAGGCAGGTTCTTCGGAGTTTATCAGCGGTAGGGATTCTGTCCTTATCGACCTGTCTTCTTGGTACAAGACATCGCTGGCTCCAAAGATATCTACTATTCAGGATGCGATAGAAAACAGGCATCTTTTGACCTTCCACTATTATGCTCAGGCGGGAGAAGGAAAACGAACTATTGAGCCATATTATGTAGTGTTTAAGTGGAGCAGCTGGTATGTCTATGGATGGTGTGAAAAGCGCAAAGATTATCGTCTATTTAAATTAAACCGCATGGTTAAAGTGGTTGAAACGGATAAAGGATTTGTCTGCAGAAATGCTCCATTACCTGATCTGTCTACAGAAAAGATATTTCCTGGTGGAATCAAGGTAAAAGCGCTGTTTTCAAAGGATGTAAAGTGGCGCCTGGTGGAGGAATTCGGACCAAACTGTTTTACGGAAACAGAGGATGGTAGACTTATGTTTACTGCGGATTACACGGACTCAGATAATTTGATCACATGGATAATGACCTTTGGAAATAAAGCAGAAGTGCTTGAGCCGGTAGAAGCCAGGAGGCAGATTTCAAAGATGGTACAGGAGATGGCGACGATTTACAAGGAGGACTAATGAAAATGAGACTTGATGGTTTTGGATTGTTTGTTGAGGATATGGGCAAAATGGTACGCTTCTACAGGGATGTGCTGGGGTTTGAAATAAAAGAGACAGAGGATACATCCAATGTGTATCTGGTGAAGGATGGGACCCTTTTTCTGTTATACGGCAGGAACGACTTTGAGAAGATGACAAGACGCAGGTATGAGTACATAAAAGGTCTCAACGGACATTTCGAAATAGCGCTTTATGTTGATACATTTAAAGAAGTGGATGAAGCTTATAATAAGGCTGTACAAAACGGTGCAACATCAGTCCTTGCACCTGAACTAGAACCCTGGGGGCAGAGAACCTGTTATATAGCAGATCCTGAAGGCAACCTGATTGAGATTGGTTCATGGAATAAGCCTTACGAGTCAAAAGACATTTCGGAGGAATAAAGACATGACATTCGATTCTTAGCGATGCAAGGAAAGTGGTGCCAGAGAAGCTTAAGACGGTTATAAGACATCCTATTAGAAAGGAGAGCTGAAGATGGAGTATATAAGAGTATCCAAGGATAATCTTGAAGAAGAACACATCTGTTGTGCTATATCAAACAATAAAGATATACAGGTATCATCCAAAAAAGCCTGGCTTGCTGACAGATTTGATGAAGGGCTTGTTTTCTTAAAGAGTGTCGAACGCGGTAAATGCTTTATTGAATATATCCCGGCAGAGTATGCGTGGAATCCGATAAATGCACCGGAATATATGTATATCGATTGTCTGTGGGTTTCAGGTTCCTTAAAGGGACATGGATATTCAAGTGATCTTCTTAATGAGTGCATAAAGGACAGTAAGGAAAAGGGGAAGAAGGGAATTTGCATATTATCTGCTGCTAAGAAAAAGCCATTTCTTTCTGATCCAAAGTTTCTAGCATTCAAAGGCTTTCAAGTTTGTGATGAAGCCGATAATGGAATCCAGCTGTGGTATCTGTCCTTTGAAAAAAGTGTTGAAACACCATGCTTCAAGGAATGTGCAAAGCATCCTCGTATTGATGAAAAAGGATACGTGCTTTATTACACGAATCAGTGCCCATTTAATGCCAAGTATGTGCCTGTTTTGGAAGAGACTGCTAAGAACAAAGGAATACCGTTTAGAGCGATCAGAATAGAGACCAGAGATCAGGCTCAGAATGCTCCAACACCAATTACCACATATGCACTGTTCTGTGATGGGGATTATGTAACTAATGAGCAAATGAATGATAAGAAGTTTTTAAAACTGGTCAATGCAAATCTTTAATATTATTGGAGGATTACGTAGGTGAATGTAATAGAGATAATAAATAAAAGGCACAGCTACAGAGGAAAGTATCTTTCTAAACAGGTACCTAAAGATGATTTGGTAAAAATACTGGAAGCAGGGATGGCCGCTCCATCTGGATGTAATAAGCAGACTACCAGTTTTATAGCAGTTGATGACTCAAATATATTAAAGAAGATTAATGAAGTTATTAATCCTTCGGTATGTGAAACAGCACCTGCGTTAATTGTAGTGTTGACGCAACGGATAAATGCATATCGTGATAGATGCTTTGCAGTGCAGGATTACTCTGCTGCAATCGAGAACATGCTATTGACTATCGTGGCGCTTGGATATCAGAGTTGCTGGTATGAAGGTCATATTACAGATGAAGATAGAATATGTGACAAAATAGCTGCTATTCTCTCGGTGCCGGAGAATTATGAGGTTGTATGTATATTGCCGGTAGGAGAGGCTGAAAGCGAACCATCGATACCCAAGAAAAAAGGGTTTGAAGAAAGAGCTTGGTTTAACACATTCAAAGGTTGAAAGGCTGTTTAACAGGAAGAAACATACCTTCCAGACTTCTTTTCTTATTAAATAAATTCAAAAAAGGTACTATATATTTCTTTTCGTGCATATGATAACGTCATAATAGGAACACCTATAACGAATAAATAAAGCTTAAAAGGAGTATGCTTATGAAAAAGAATATCCGTACCGTTTTATTTGGAGAGCTTGTACTTTTCATCGTTGTATTTCTTATCAGTACCCTCGGAACCAGCTTTGGTTTTTCTGCTGTCGCATGGTTTCTTGATGCACCTTCGCTGATTCTTGTTTTACTTATTCTGATTCCCGGGCTCATTATCATGGGTGAGTGGAAAGATTTTTTGAATTCATTCTCAGTAGGGATAAAAGATTACAGACTTCTTGAACTAAAAAATATTATAAAAGCCGTAGGCGCAGCCCAGAAGCTTACTGTATTTGGAGCTCTTTTTGCCATCATAACTCAAGCAATAATTCTTATGGGACATTTATCTGAGCCGGAAACATTTGGACCAAACCTTGCTGTCTGCTTCCTTTCAGGTTTTTATGCAGTAATAATCGAGTTTTTTCTTCTGCCGCTTAAGTTAAATGCCGAGCGTAAGATGAATGAAGAGATGGACATGGAAGATGAATGATCCCGGAATTACAAAGGAGCAGTATCTTAATATAGCTCGTAAATTCGGATTTACGAGAAGAGAGCTTGAACTCGGATACCTTAAAGTGTCGGGGTTTTCAAATCATAGAATTGCTTATATGCTCGGAATTTCTGAGCAGACGGTAAAAAATCATTTCACTCACATTTATGAAAAGGCGTGGGTTCCCGGAAGAAAGGAATTCCAAGAGCTGTTTACACAGGATGGATAGTGATTATGAAGAAATCAGTTAAAAGAGCTATCATAATAATTTTAATTGCAAACGTCATCCTGATAGTTGCTGCTATTTGCGGGAGAATACTGAGCAGATTCGTTTATGAAGATCATCTTGATGAGCCTTTGATCACAGTTGATGATACCGAGATTACCTTAAGAGAATTTGGATATTACATATATGAAGTAGAAGAGTTTGTGCAGAACCAGGCTCTTTTGTATGATCCTGAGAATCCAAAGCACTGGTGGAATACCCACTTTTCAGCCGGCATGGATTCTCAGTTTGTCTGTGATTACGCCAAGAAGGTGGCAGTTAACACTTGTATATCAGATGAGATTTATTATAAAAGAGCTCTTTCTGAAGGAGTTGTATTAAGTAGCGCGGAAGAAAAACAAGCAATGGTCGAAGCAAAGATGATCTTAAGCAGCATGACCGGGAATCAGCTTGCAAGAACAGGGTTGGATGAAAGCATCCTCACTAATATGCGGATAAAACATGCTCTTGCAGTAAAATATGCCAAATTTCTTGTAAATACCTGTGATTTAACAGGATATTCCGAAGACCCAGAAAAGCTTCTAAACTGGGACGGCGTGTATTATCAAGAAAAGATTCTACCGGAACATACAGTAAAGACTAATGATAAGGTTCTGGATAAAATAACGTTGGGAAAAATAACAGTGAATTATGAGTAATTCTATTTGAATGTGTTAGAATTATTTCATGAAAACAAGAGAAGAAGCATTAAAATACGGATTATCTTTTCCGGATACTTATCAGGAAGCGCCCTTCCACGATCCTAACTGGCAGCTGGTGCGATATAAGTATAATAAAAAAGCATTCCTGTGGACTTATGAACGAGAGGGCTTTATAAATCTCAATGTGAAGGTTGATCCCGAGACGGCTTTTTTCTGGAGAAAGGCTTACAGCTCAGTTATTCCCGGATACCATCAGAATAAGGAGCATTGGAATACAATCATCCTCGATGGAAGTATCCCGGATAAAGACATAAAGCTCATGATTGCCGAGAGCTACGACCTGATAGCAGACTCTCCGACTAAGAGGATTTATGATGCTGTAGCCAGAATCCCAAAGGGATGTGTTGCAACTTATGCGCAGGTTGCAGAAGAAGCCGGGGATAGAAAGATGGCAAGAGCTGTAGGAAATGCTCTTCACAAAAACCCTGACCCCAGCACAATTCCCTGTCATCGTGTAGTAAACACAAAAGGCGAACTTGCCGGCAACTATGCATTTGGCGGAGCCTGGAAGCAGGGAGAAATCCTGCTCTCTGAAGGAGTCGAAGTCAAAGATGGAGTTGTTGATTTACATAAATATCAATGGCGCAATAAATAATAAAGCCCCTGACCTTTGAACATGAACCGCTCCCCGTCAAGTAGACAATCAAAAAAATAAATTTTCTGCCATCAGTTTTCTGATGGCAGTTTTTATGCCACCATCAAATAAAGTGGGCCAGGGGGACTTCGTATTCTTCAAATTCCAATTTCGGGATGAAGGCATAGCCTTTTATCTCGGAATATATATCGGAAGATAGAGGTTGAAATGAGGCAGCTTTTAAACAATTTATAAACATTGAAAAATTAAGAAAATCTTTTAACTATAATTTAGGTTTCTTATTCATAATCCATTCCAACAACAAACAAATTTTCCCTGATAAATGTTCAGGAATTACTAGGGAGTCTAATTATGAAAAGAAACGAGTTAAAAAAGATCTTATCATTAGCAATAGTAACAATCATGTGCGTAGCTGTCACCGCATGCGGACAGACAGCCACATCAACCAAAGAAACTGACACTGTAGTTACACAGGAAAGTACAGTTGAAGAAAGCAGCAACCCTTCTGATGCACCTGAAAAGCCGGACGGTGAGGCGCCTGATGGAGCACCTGGAAATAAACCAGATGGAGAAGCACCTGGAAATCCTCCCGAAGGTGGTGGTGGCTTTGGAGGTGGAAGCAGCAGTGCTGATATCGGTTATCAGGGAGCGGTAGAAGTAACTGGCTCAGATACTCAGGATGGGAAGACCTATGCCAGCACAACAGCAGATGAGAGCGCACTTCTGATCAGCACAAGTGACGACGTAACCATCACCAATGCAACTGTTACCAAGATCGGTGATTCAGATGGTGGAGACAATTGTAACTTCTATGGCCTTAATGCAGCTGTTCTTGTAAAAGACGGATCTACGACCACTATTACCGGAGCAAACATCACATCAGATGCTGACGGAGCCAACGGCGTATTCTCATATGGTGGAAATGGCGGAAAGAATGGTGCTGAGGGTGATGGTACAACAGTCATAATTTCAGACAGTACTATCACAACAACAGGTGATGGCTCAGGTGGCATCATGACAACCGGTGGCGGTGTGACAAAGGCATCAAACCTTACAGTTGAGACTAGCGGAAGATCTTCAGCAGCCATCAGAACTGACAGGGGTGGCGGCACAGTTACTGTAGATGGTGGAACATATACAACAAACGGTCTTGGCTCACCTGCTATCTATTCAACAGCAGACATCACAGTTTCTAATGCAACTCTTGTTTCCAACCTTTCAGAGGGAGTCTGCATTGAGGGTATCAATTCAATTACCCTTAATGACTGCGATATGACTGCTAATAATACTGATACCAATGGAAATGCAACATTCTATGACACAATCATGATCTACCAGTCCATGTCAGGAGATGCAGACAGTGGTACATCGGTATTTACAATGAATGGTGGAACACTTACCAGCAAGAATGGCCATGTTTTCCACGTAACAAATACAACTGCTGTTATTAACCTGGATAATGTAAAGATTGTTAATAAGGATTCAGAGAATATCCTGCTTTCAGTATGTGCTGATGGCTGGAATGGTGACACAAACACCGCTACACTTAATGCAACTAACCAGACCCTTGAGGGAACGATCCTTGTTGGAAGTGATTCACAGCTTACACTTAATCTTACTGACGGATCCAGCTTCACAGGCACAATAGGCGGAAACATCACTAATGCCAAGGGCGAAACAGTTTCCACAGAAGTAGGAACAGTAGCTGTTTCTATAGATAAGAGCAGCACCTGGACACTTACAGCAGATACCTATATCTCATCATTTGATGGAGATATTTCCAGTGTCGATACTAATGGATATACACTTTACGTTAATGGAGTTGCTCTGAACTAAGACAACAAAAGATATCGCAATATAAATGAGTACGGCAATTACGGTTTGTAAAGATGAAAGGTATTAAAAAAACAGATATAAAGTTGCCACCAGTCGCATACAGTAGCCCTGAGCTTTCTGCCGAGAAGAAATACTCGAAGCACTTGATGAATACCCGGAATTAAAAAAGATTCTTTCTGATATGCTCGGAACCATTTTTTCTGTAGCTACTGGGAGTGCAACCTGTGTGCTTTTTAAATGCCTTGGAAAAGGTAAAGATATCAACGTAACCAACAGCGTTACCTATATAACTTATGGAGAGATCTGATTCCCTCAGCATCTTCTGGGCTATCTGCATACGATAAATCTGCAGATAGCCTTTTATTGTGTAACCTGTGGCATCGTGAAAAAGGCGAGAAAGATAACTTCTGTTAAGACCACAGACACCTGCGATATTTTCCATGGTGATTTGTTCAGAGAATTTCAGCTGTATATATTTGATCACGGTTCGCACATACTTTAGCTGCTGGCTTTCTGCTGATGCTTCGTCGATATGGCTATGTTCTTTTCTCAGGAAATCCATTATTTCATAAATCTTTGCGATGCAATAGTATTCCCTTTCATAGTTTTCAAATATCTCATTGATTGATGCGCCAAAAATATCATCCCTGCTATTTGGCGATGAAACATCAAGGACCGGACTGTTTTCTCCAAGACCAATTTCCTTAAGGAGTGCAAGAAACTCCGTCCCTCCTATGTGAAGCTATCTGTAGCTCCAGGGTGTATCTTTGTCTGCTTCATAGTACGCAGAAATGCCGGGAGGTATAAAAAAAATCTGATTTTCACGGCCGCCATGCTTTTGAAAGACAGCCTGAGAGGTGCAGGGTTGGACATGAAATTCACAGGATAAGTTCGAAGAGGGGAACCAGCAGTCACCACAACAATCCTTTTGTGATCCTCTGTGACAGGAATGCGGATGAGTGGCAGGGTGAGAGTTATGGCATAATGTTGATGTACTCGGGAGAGCACGCTGAGGAAGTAGAAAAAGATCAGGCCGGAACAATCCGCGTTGTGAGTGGAATATCTGATGACCACTTTTGGTGGAAACTTTGCGAAGGGGAAGAGTTTGTGACGCCTGAGGTAATGCTGACATTTACAGATAATGGGCTCTCAGAGCTTAGCCTACGCTTCCACAGGATCATCCGTGAAAATGTATGCCCTAAGGAGTTTCGCGACATTAAGCGCCCTGTCCTTATAAATAACTGGGAGGGTACCTACTTTGATTTTGATGATGACAAGATAATGGATATAGCCGACAGTGCCAAAGAAGCGGGCTGTGAGATGCTGGTCCTTGATGACGGCTGGTTTGGAGCAAGGTATGATGATCACGCGGGACTTGGAGACTGGGTGGTTAACAGGGATAAGCTAAAGAAGGGCATGGATGCCATTGCTGATCATGTAGAGAGCCTTGGCATGAAATTTGGCCTGTGGTTTGAACCGGAGATGGTCAATGAGGATTCTGATCTATACAGGGCACATCCCGACTGGGCGCTCACTGATCCCGGCAGAAAGCCGGTGATGGCAAGAGATCAGTTGGTGCTTGATATGTCAAGGCCTGAGGTTATAGAATATTTGTATGAGAGTATTTCAGCGGTGCTTAGGAGAGCTAAGATATCCTATATCAAGTGGGACTTCAACAGATCACTGTCAAATGTCTTTTCCAGAGGGCTCCCCGCAGACAGGCAGGGAGAAGTGGCCCACAGGTTTGTTCTCGGTTCATACCCGGCGATACAACTTCATTTTAGAAAGAAATGTTAAGAGACATCAATGGATTTCAAAATAGTTTTTTCAGATATAGACGGAACAATTCTAAACAGTGAACATAGAATGCTTAAGGGCACACTTGATGCAATATTTGCCCTAAAGAAAGCCAATATCCCTTTCGTCATTGCGACAGCAAGAGGACCATCCGGAGTACGGCCGATTTTTAAAAGATACGGGTTTATCTGCCCGATGATCTGTTATAGTGGGGCGCTTATCATTGATGAAAACGATAAGATAATGTACTCGGAGGGATTTGATGCCGATGACGCGAGAGATATTATTTCTTATATAGAGGCGGAGAAGATTGACTGTACATGGAATATCTATTCAGAAGAATTGTGGATTGTAAATGACAGGAATGACCGACTGGTCCGCGCAGAAGAGGAAATCGTTGAGGTCTGTGCAACAGAGGGCGGCATAGAGCTTCTTCCAAAAGATGCAATCATAGGAAAGCTCCTTTGCATATGTGAGCCTGAAGCAATATGTGGTATAGAAAATGAATTGAAAAAGAGATTTCCAAAGCTGTCGATAGTTAAATCCTCAGATGTTCTTCTTGAAATCATGGGAAAGGGTATTACAAAGGCCGACGGAGTCAGGCGAGTATGCTCGTATATGAACATTCCGCCGGAGAAAGCGGTTGCTTTTGGTGATCATTTTAATGATGCAGAAATGCTACGATCTGTAGGATTTCCTTTTCTGATGGGAAATGCTCCGGAGGAATTGAAAAAGGAATTTTCGTGTGTGATCGGAAGTAATGATGACGAGAGCATTTCAGAAGCCTTTAGGAGTATTGGCCTATTATTGGAGTGAGGGAGATGACAGTGATCTTAAGCTGTTTGAAAACGAATTAAGTGTATTTATCGATGAATCTGGTGATTTTGGGGAAACGAGAGATATAAGAGATTATTACTTGTCACTTTTGTTTTTCATGACCAAAATGAAGATATTTCAGAGAATACAAGAAGATTAGAGAATAGTGTAAAAGAATCCGGTTTGGATATTGGTAGATTGACATGACCCGAATTATTAAGTAACATCAGAACAGTTGAATTAAAAAGACGCCCATTGCTACCGAGTAGTGGGATAAACGTCATTCCTTTACCGTTAGGTCTTAGCAGGTAGGGGAATGGCGTATTTTATTATATGGAGGTTTTCTAATGAAATGGATCTATCTGTTTATTGCAGGAGCTCTTGAAATAACATGGGCGGTAACAATGAAAATATCTAACGGATTTTCTGTGCTTATCCCATCAATTATTACCGGTTTCTTTTTAATGAGAAATTGTCAGTTCCACAGGTTATATGTATTATTTTAATTGTAGTTGGAATTGCAGGATTAAAATTTTTAGCAAAGGATTGAGGTGTACTATGTTTAGAAAGATGAGAAGATTTAAGCAACAGATTACAGATGAACAGTGCATTGAGGTGCTGAAAAATTCAAAGAGAGGAGTCCTGTCCCTGATTGGCGAGGATGGTTATCCGTATGGCTTACCGATTAACCAGTGGTATTGTGAAGAGGATGGGAAAATCTATTTTCATGGGGCTAAGGAAGGTCACAAGATTGATGCAATTAAGGCTTGTGATAAAGTCAGCTTTTGCACCTGGGATGAAGGCTATCGGAAAGACGACGATTGGGCTTTAAATATTAACAGCGTAATTGTATTTGGCAGAATCAAGCTGGTTGAGGATGAGGATACTGCAATAAAAATCTGTACCAATCTCACAAAAAAGTTCACGGATGATGAAGAGTATTTACAAAAGGAATTGAAAAATGCTCTGCCGAGAGTACAGTGCCTTGAACTCATTCCTGAGCATATGACAGGGAAGCTGGTTAATGAATCATAAATTGTATTCCTACACTGATCCCCTAGGGAGAAGGAAGTTCATATACGCGAATGATCTGACAGAGCTCCGTGAAAAGAAGCAGAAGCTTCAAAGAGATCAGCTTGACGGGCTGGATTTATATGCCCAGGGCAAGGCTACTATCAATGATACCTTTGATCGCTACATCTCAACTAAATACGAGCTTAGGGATTCCACGAAAGATTTCCAGGATAACCAACCATCGATGTTGTGGACAAGGGACGCCACCCTTGACGGAACCTGCTGGAAACGCATGTCAGGTCTTGCCGACGGTGAAGATGATGGGAACAGCTAAATGGCACACCGTCGCGTAACAGCATTGTAGCGTTTCCACCAGAACCCGTAAAGGGCAAGCCCTGCTAAAGCAGGGTGGCTGGGTATAAGCGCCTCAGGATCAGAATCCA
>NZ_JANSWL010000028.1:0-28007 GCF_028539135.1 Butyrivibrio sp. DSM 10294
CATCAATTAGAATTTGCATTATGAGTGTCTGTAGGGGCCTTTTGGGTAACCAAAGGAACCTTTTCCCAGGTTTATAATAAAGATATGACTTCTGGCGAGCAAAGAGGAAAAAGCCCGCAAGAAGTCTTACCTTATCGCAAGGTATATCGGAATATAAACAACTTCACAAAGTATCGGAGGACATATTATGAATTCCAATAAGCTGGCAGTAATCCTGCCCGGAACCGGGTATACCAAGGACAAACCTCTTCTTTACTATGCAATAACTATAGCTAAGAAGAAGGGCTACGAAATTGTAAGCGTTGATTACGACAAGTTTTTTGAAGGGGTAAACTACCGTAACAAGAATGAGATGGATGCAGTGACAGGTAAGGCCTATCAGTATGCTGCGGGGAGGCTTGACGAGATTGACTTTGGCAAGTATGAGACAGTTGTATTTATTGGGAAAAGCTTCGGGACAATAGTTGGAACTACCTATGCTTCTGAGCATGATCTTGCTCTTAAGCAGGTGTGGTATACACCGGTGATGGAGGCCTATGAAAAGGCTACCGGAAGTATTGTAGCCTTCATGGGTGACAAGGACCCAATAGCAAATGTAGAGGATGCTCTTTCCAAGGCAAAAGAAAAAGAGATTCCCATGCACGTATATCCAAATGCCAATCATTCACTGGCTACAGGAGATGCTCTGACAGATATAGATACGCTTAAAGACGTGATGACTATCACAAATGAATTTATTTAGTAATTTGATTTATTGTAATGCCTTTTTGAGAAAAGTTATCAATTACGCATATTTTAGGGTTCTTCAGATTGTGATAAGCTTAAGAAGCAAACAAATGTGGGAGGATTCTGCATTTGTTTGTTTTGCATTTGGAAAAGAAAAAAAGCGAACAGGAGATGATTTTTATGAAGAATTGGCATCATGTTGTGTGGTTTTTAGGTGGAGTCCTTTTTGGGACGGCAGGTGTAAAGGTACTTTCCAGTAAGGATGCAAAGAAGTGTTATACACATACTACAGCCGCGGTACTTAGGGCAAAAGACTGCGTAATGGATACGGCAAACAAGGTTCAGGAGAACTGTGATGACATTCTTGCTGAGGCTAAAGAGATAAATGCTGACCGCAAGGCAAAGGAAGATGAGGCAGTAGTCGGAGAATAATAGAATATGAAAATTGTCATTAAACATGAGATAAACGGACGTATTCGTTTTTCCATGCCAAAAAGACGTTTTTCTTATGAAGAAGCAGATAGATTACAATACTATCTGCTTTCTCTTGATGGTGTGGAAAAGGCTACCGTCTATGAGAGAAGTGCGGATGCAGTAGTTGTATATAAAGGCAGCAGGCAGGAGCTGCTTGCCAAGGTCTGCAGTTTTGATGCTGACGCGGAAGAAGTTAAAGCCCTTGTTCCGGAGAATACCGGAAGAGAACTTATGGCGTCTTATAAAGAAAAGCTGATCACAAAGGTTATTCTTCACTATGGCTGCAACTTCTTTCTGCCAACGCCCATACGAAGGATAAAAGCCTGGATAATGGCTGTAAAGTTTATCTATAGAGGACTTGTAAGTCTTATTAAGAACAAAAAGCTTGAGGTATCGGTTCTTGATGCTACGGCTATAACCGTATCTCTTTTGACCGGAGATTATCAGACCGCTTCCTCAGTCATGTTCCTTCTTGGAGTCGGAGATCTGCTTGAAGAATGGACTCATAAAAAGTCGGTGGACGACCTGGCAAGAAGTATGGCCCTTAAATCGGACAGAGTCTGGCTTAAGAAGGACGGTGTTGAAGTACAGGTGCCCATCAGCCAGGTTGTGCCCGGAGATGAGATCTCTGTGAGAGTGGGAAGCGTGATCCCTCTTGATGGAACAGTTGTCTCGGGAGAGGCTATGGTCAATCAGGCAACTCTCACCGGTGAAGGAATCCCCGTAGAGAAAAAAGAGGGGGCTTATGTCTACGCCGGAACAGTTATAGAGGAAGGCGATATAGTCCTTAAGGTTGAGAAGGCCTCCGGAGCAACCAGATATGAGAAGATCATTAAAATGATCGAAGAGTCTGAACAGCTCAAGTCCGGAGTGGAATCAAGGGCAGAGCATCTGGCGGACAGACTGGTTCCATATACTCTTGGTGGAACTATTCTTGCTTATCTGATAACAAGAAATGTTACCAAGGCGTTATCTGTACTGATGGTGGACTTTTCCTGCGCATTAAAGCTTTCAATGCCGGTGACAGTGATTTCTGCCATGCGTGAGTGTCAGGATAACCATCTTACAGTAAAAGGCGGAAAATTCCTGGAAGCTATTGCGGATGCTGATACCATAGTTTTTGATAAGACCGGAACGCTTACAATGGCCACACCTAAGGTTGTGGATGTTGTTACATTTTCGGGAAATGATAAGGATGAGATGTTGCGAATAGCGGCCTGCCTTGAAGAGCACTATCCCCACTCCATTGCTAATGCCGTAGTTGCTGAAGCCGCTAATAAGGGACTTGAGCATAATGAAATGCACAGTAAGGTGGAGTATGTGGTTGCCCATGGAATTGCTTCTGATATAGATGGTCAGAAGGTTGTCATTGGTAGCTGGCACTTTGTCATGGAGGACGAGCAGTGCGTGATCCCTGAAGGAGAGCAGGATAAGCTGGATGGCATTTCAAAACAGTATTCGAGGCTGTTCCTGGCTATAGGCGGAAGGCTGTCAGCTGTGATATGCTTGGAGGACCCGCTCAGACCTGAAGCTCCTGATGTTATTAAAAAACTTCATGAAGTCGGATTCAAGAATATTGTCATGATGACCGGGGATTCAAAGCATATCGCCAAAAGAGTTGCTAAAGATGTTGGCGTTGATTCATATTATGCGGAGGTTCTTCCTGAGGAAAAAGCCGGATTCATTCAGCAGGAGAAGGCAAAAGGCCACACAGTCGTAATGATCGGCGATGGAATAAATGATTCTCCGGCACTTTCAGAAGCGGACTGCGGAATTGCGATCAGTGAGGGAGCGCAGCTTGCCCGCCAGATCGCGGATGTAATGATATCAGAGGACGATCTGTATAAGCTTATTACTCTGAAAGAACTCAGTGGCCTTCTGATGAAGAGAATACATTTTAATTACAGGTTTGTGGTTGGTTTTAATCTGGGACTGATCGCTCTGGGCCTGCTGGGAACCATAGCACCTGCCACAAGTGCTACATTGCACAACGGTTCTACAATAGCCTTGGGGCTTCATAGTATGACTAATCTTAAGAGAGATGCAGAAAGAGAGAAGTTAAAATGAAGTGTCACAAGTTTTTTGCATGGGCAACGGTAATATGTTTTCTGCTTACAATGTATACCGGATATAAGAAACAATAATAGAGAAGTCGGAAAGTACAGTTACATAATACTTTCCGGCTTTTTTACTTTAGGAGTAATCTATCTGAAGATGCGGGAATACTCTTGAAAAAGAAGTTAGCTAGTGCTAACATATTATTTGGGCGGTGTAATTGATAATGTTTTTCATTAAAAATATGTAGTCAGACATACGTGGGAGGGGACTGTAATGGCTGATAAGATTCAGAAGGCATATCAGGCATCTAAGAACATATATGACGATGTGCTGACTCAGGGAAGCATTTTTAGCAAAATATATATTAAGATCTTCTGGAGCGGAACTGACGACAATGAGATAGCAAGGAAGATTCTTTCTTACATACCTGAGAATTATAAGGGGGCTATACTTGATGTGCCGGTGGGAACGGCAGTGTTTACAGAGCAGAAATGGAAGTCTCTGCCGGATGCTCAGATAACCTGCTTTGATTATAGCGTTGACATGATAGAGCAGGCTAGAAAGAGACTTGAAGGATATTCAAATATTTCCTGCATTCGGGGGGACGTTGGACATCTTCCTATGGAAGCTAATTCTTTTGATATCGTTCTATCTATGAACGGATTTCATGCATTTCCCGATAAGAAAAAAGCGTTCAGAGAGACCCACAGAGTGCTGAAACCCGCGGGAAAGAATACGCAGAACCGGTACTGAAAGCTATCGATGAATTTATGCAGATGGCAGTTTAAGGGGGAAGAATAATAACTGATCACACATAGTTGGAGAGATAGATGTTTGATAAAAGATTGATGGCCATGTGCCCGGAGAGTAAAAGGTATATAGTGGGAAACATCATCTGTCAGTGGATTGAACTCATGATGAATGCTGCGATGATTTTTATCATTGCAAACACTGTTGGGAAGCTGTACGTGAAAGAAATGGCTGCAGCTGATATGGTTGCAGCTATTGTTGTGCTGGCCTGTGTGCTTGTAGTTCGTTTCTTTATGACAAAGAAAACAACTCAGATGAGTTATCTTGCTTCGAAAACAGTTAAGCGTGTCATGAGGCAGCAGATTTACAGGAAGATACTAAGACTTGGCAACACCTATAGGGAGCATGTGGCGACTGCAGAGCTTGTGCAGGAATCGGTTGAAGGTGTGGAACAGTTGGAAAGTTATTTCGGGCTGTATGTCCCACAGTTTTTCTATGCCTTCATTGCCCCGATTACATTGTTTGTATTGTTTGGTATTGCAGGGAGCTTCAAGGTGGCAGCAGTATTACTTATCTGCGTTCCCCTTATTCCCGGGGCCATCATGATGGTTCAGAAGATTGCAAAAAAGCTCCTTTCCAAGTACTGGGATCAGTATGCTAAGCTTGGAAGCACATTTCTTGAAAATCTTCAGGGGATGACTACACTAAAGACTTACAGAGCAGATGCTTATAAGAATGAGCAGATGAATGCGGAATCAGAGAACTTCAGACGTATCACCATGAAGGTTCTCACTATGCAGCTTAATTCCATTATCATCATGGATTTCTTTGCATACGGCGGAGCGGCTCTTGGTATCGCTCTTGCTGGGAAAAGCTTTATAGATGGAAGTATAACTTTGCAGAGCACTGTCTTTATGATTCTTTTGTCTGCAGATTTCTTTTTGCCTATGCGAAAACTGGGTAGTTATTTCCATGTGGCCATGAACGGAATGGCAGCAAGTGACAGGATATTTAAGTTCCTTAGTGAAGAGGAACCAAAGGAAAAGTCTGCAGAGCTACCAGATACCGGGCTTGATATTAGATTAAAAGATGTCAGTTTTTCCTATGACGACGAAAAACAGGTTCTTACTGATATTTCAATGGAGATTTGTGAAAACACATTTACCGGAATAGTGGGAGAGAGCGGAAGTGGTAAATCCACCATCGCTTCGCTTATCATGGGGCGCAATTCTATAAAGCAAGGAGCACTTACAATAGCAAGGAGAAGTGTTTCAGATATCAGTGAGGAAAGCCTTTTTAAAAATATAAACTACGTTGGTATTGGTAGTACCTTCTTTAAGGGAACTGTGCGGGAAAATCTTCTTTTAGCGGATTCTGATGCATCTGAAGAAAATCTTTGGAATGCGCTTGCAGAGTGTGAAATCGATGGCTTCTTCAGAGGAGAAAAAGGGCTTGATACAATCCTTACAGAGAATGCAGGGAATCTGTCAGGAGGACAGAAGCAAAGACTTGCTCTTGCCAGGGCTATATTGCATAATTCAAAGGTTTATATCTTTGACGAAGCTACAAGCAACATAGATATTGAGAGCGAAGAACTGATTCTTTCAGAGATAAAGAAGCTTGCAAGAACAAAGACTGTTATCATGATCACGCACCGTCTTGCGAACGTAATGGATGCAGATAAGATTTATTGTATGGAGAACGGCAGAGTTTCCGGAGCCGGTACACATACAGAGCTTTTAGAATCAGATCCTGTGTACAGAGAACTTTGGAATACCCAGAAAGAGCTTGAGGAATACGGAAAAGGAGGTGCCATAGCATGAAGAAGCAAAACAAGGCACTGATCCTTTTTAGAATGCTAAAACTGGTTAAGCCTCTTGCAGGATTTATGATTCTGGCAGTAGTTCTAGGAACATTGGGATTCCTCACGGCAGAGTTTATACCGATACTTGGCGGGGAGGCTATTCTTATTGGCCTTGGGCTGCAGACAAAAATATCATGGAATACACTGGTCCTTCTGCTCCTTCTATTTGCGGTACTTAGGGCAATATTCCGTTTTTCTGAACAAAGAACCAACCATTACATTGCATTTACACTACTTGCGATTATAAGAGACAGGGTATTTAAGGCACTTAGAAGACTATGTCCTGCTAAGCTGGAGGGAAGAGATAAGGGGGATCTGATATCTCTTATCACGTCAGATGTGGAACTACTGGAAGTGTTTTATGCCCATACCATTTCGCCCATATGTATTGCTATCGTATCAGAAACTATCATGTGCCTGTTTATCGGAAGCTTTCATCTGCTTCTTGGAATTTTGGCACTTATATCATTCCTTCTTGTGGGAGCGGCGCTTCCTATGATTATTTCAAAACGGAGCGGGACGACAGGAGATGAGCTGCGGGCTCAGTCAGGGGAGCTTTCTGCCCATATGCTTGAAAGTATCAGAGGAATAGATGATACGCTTCAGTATTCCTACGGTGAAAAAAGGCTACAGGAAATAGGTGACAGAACTAAAGACTTATCGGAACGACAAGGAGCTCTTAGCAGGCTTACCGGAACAAATATGGCCATAGCAAATATACTGATCCTGCTCTCCGATATCGTAATGTTACTTGCGTGCACCTGGCTTTATCAGAAGGGGCAGGTGGGATTTGACGGATTTCTTATTCCGATGATCGCGCTGATGTCATCATTTGGCCCTGTTACAGCTTTGGCTGCACTTGGTACGACGCTCCAGAGTACGGTGGCATCCGGGGCAAGGGTGCTTGCTATCATTGATGAAGAACCTGAGACGGAAGATGTAGTCGGGAAAACAACAATAGACTTTCATGGAGCTGAGGTAAAAGAAGTCTCTTTTGCCTACGCCGGAGAAGATGTGCTGGATAACGTATCACTTCCGATACCCCGTGGAAAGATCATAGGCATTGTTGGAAAGAGTGGATGCGGTAAGTCAACGCTTTTGAAACTGCTTATGAGATTTTGGAATGCCGGTAAAGGTGAAATTCTTGTGTCAGGCAAAAATATCCATGAGATAAATACAGATAATCTTCGAGATATGGAAAGCTATATGACCCAGGAAACCCAGCTTTTTAAAGACACCATCGCCAACAATATCCGCATCGGAAACTTAAATGCAACAGATGAAGAGGTTGTGGAGGCCTGCAAAAAAGCATCTATACATGACTTTATAATGACACTTCCCACCGGATACGATACTGAAGTCGGTGAGCTGGGAAGCACTCTGTCAGGCGGAGAAAAGCAAAGAATCGGCCTTGCAAGAGCGTTTCTTCATAATGCACCGTTTATGCTTCTTGATGAACCTACAAGTAATCTCGACAGCTTAAACGAAGCGGTAATCCTGAAATCACTAAAGGAAGAATCGAAGGAAAAAACCGTTATTCTTGTTTCGCACAGAGAATCCACCATGAGGATTGCAGACGATATTCTTGCAATGGAAGGCGGAAGGATATCATGATTGCCATGGACGCAGCAGCTTGGCTGGGAACTGGATAAGCTTCTTGAAATGACACTTAAGGCTATGGCTAAAAGTGAGGACATGATTAACGAGGAGATGGAAGCCGTGGCCTAGGGGATGTGGTACTAATGGAAAACAATATTTTTTATCTCAATAACCTATTGACATAGTATGTAAATGCAGATACTATACTTTTTCAGTGACTATAGTGTTTTGTTTATGAAGGAATAATAGGTATGCTTAACCAGTTTTCTAGAACCCAGCTTCTTTTGGGACAGGAAGGGATGGAATCCTTATATAAAAAGAAAGTAGCTGTCTTTGGCATTGGAGGAGTGGGCGGATATGTATGTGAAGCCCTAGTCCGTAGCGGTATTGGCTCTTTTGATTTGATAGATGATGACAAAGTTTGTCTGACTAATTTGAACAGACAGATAATTGCTACAAGAAAAACAGTTGGAAAGTACAAGGCAGAGGTGATGAAGGAACGCATGCTGGAGATAAATCCGGATGTAGATGTAGAAATACACAAATGCTTTTTCTTGCCGGAAAATGCTGATGAATTTCCTTTTCATGAATATGATTATATTGTTGATGCGGTTGATACAGTAACTGCAAAAATTGAACTGATCCTTAGGGCACAGAAGGAAAATGTTCCAATAATAAGTGCTATGGGCGCTGGTAATAAGCTTGACGCCGGAAGGCTCAAGGTGGCAGATATATATGACACGAGAGTATGTCCTTTGGCCAGAGTTATGCGAAGAGAATTAAAGAAAAGAAATGTTAAAAAACTTAAGGTTGTCTATTCTGATGAACAGCCCATCAGGCCTTTGGAGGATATGTCTATAAGCTGCAGGACACATTGTATCTGCCCACCGGGAGCTCAGCATAAATGTACAGAACGGAGGGATATTCCTGGAAGTACTGCTTTTGTTCCCGCGGTAGCGGGACTCCTTATTGCAGGAGAAATAGTAAATGATTTGAGCAGAAATGAAAAAACTGGAGAGTAATCTTATAGATACAGCAAAGGCTCAGGATTTGGCTATGAGCTGATAGACTTTGTGAACAGATTTTCAAGAAGGAATTGTAAAAAGGTGGATAAGAAACAGCTCTTTAAATATGCGTTTATAAAGTCAATACCGATCATGTGCAGTTATCTTTTTGTGAGTATGGCCTATGGAATCCTGATGGAAGAGTCGGGGGTTGAATGGTATTACTCACTCCTTGTCAGCCTGTCTGTATATACTGGAGCTTTTCAGTTTGTTTTGACTACGTTGCTTTCGGCGGGAGCATCAATACTTACGATAATGATAACAGCTCTTTTCATGAACAGCAGGCAGACTTTTTATAGCCTGTCGTTTGTTGATGAGTTCAGTAGCATGGGATGGAAAAAGCCGTACATGATCCATACTATGACCGATGAGACATATGCTGTGAACTGCACGTTGGAATTGAAAGATGCAGAGAAGAAGCAGGTTATGTTCTGGGTGGCGTTCTTATCACGTTGCTATTGGATGACAGGAGCTGTTATTGGCGGCGTCCTGGGGCAGATAATTCCGTTTTCATTGGAAGGCATTGATTTCTCTATGACTGCATTGTTTGTAATCATTTTTATAGATCAGTGGGAAAAGGCAGATACTCATAAACCTGCATTGGCTGGATTGGCTGTGGGAATTATCAGCCTCTTAATATTTGGAGAGAATCAGTTTATGCTTCCGGCTCTTATCATTGTTTCAATGCTGCTAGTTTGGTATAACTCAAGAAAGCAGGTGGCAGTAGAATGATGAGACCATGGCATATTTTATTGGCAATAGTAATGTCAGCGCTAATCACCTTTGGACTTAGGGCGCTACCATTTGTTCTTTTCAGAGGCGGACGCAGTATGCCGGAATGGATGCAGCGCCTTGGACAGATTCTTCCATCAGCAATCATGGCTGTGCTTATCGTATACTGCTTGAAAGGGGCGAAGAGTAATCCTATCGGAATAGGAATTCCCGGGATTATTGCAGTTGCTGTTGTTGTAGCAAGTTATAAGAGGAAGCACAATACATTTATCAGCATTATAGTCGGAACTGCTGCGTATATGATTATGTTAAGATGCATGTGATAAAGTGAGCTTTTTAAATATTTCTAAATGTTTTGATTTGATAATGGAATAAGCACCTGCACCAATTGCGAAGTACATGACATTCCATTTTGGAATATCACGATATTCATTTTGGTCATTAGCGAAGAATTTGTCAAGTAAATATAATGAGGATACGAGGTAGGACAGATGGAAGTAAAAGCACTGATAGAAAATCTTACAGACAGTGGATGCTCTGCGGAAGGAACAAGAAGAGCAAAAGCGCTTTACGAAGCAGGAGATATGGATGGGCTCGTAAAGTATCTTCGAAAATGTCGATGTGATCTGGTGGAGGAAATGCACGACAGTCAGAGGAAGGTTGATCGGATGGACTATCTGATCAGACAGACACAAAAAGAAGCGGATAAACAGTGATAAGAGAACGGAGGATGCAATCATGATCAAAAAGGAAGAACTGAAACTGGTAACTGAATGGGACAAAACATTCCCTATGAGCGATAAGGTAGACCACAGCAAGGTGACCTTTGTGAACCGATATGGGATAACACTTGCGGCAGATCTGTATGTACCCAAAGATAAAGAGGGCAGACTTCCCGCAATCGCAGTATGCGGTCCCTTTGGTGCAGTTAAGGAGCAGTGTAGTGGATTGTATGCACAGACCATGGCAGAGAGAGGCTTTTTGACAATAGCATTTGATCCTTCTTTTACCGGAGAAAGTGGCGGGAACGTAAGATATATGGCTTCCCCGGATATCAATACTGAGGATTTCATGGCGGCGGTTGACTTTCTTTCCCTGAATGACAGAGCCTGTCCTGACAGGATAGGGATCATAGGTATCTGCGGCTGGGGCGGAATGGCAATCAATACGGCGGCGCTTGATACGAGAATAAAGGCAACCGTGGCATCCACCATGTATGATATGACCAGGGTGAACGCAAAAGGTTACTTTGACAGTGAGGACAGTGAAGAGGCACGTTATGAGAAGAAGAAAGCTATGTGTGCTCAGAGGCTGGAGGATCTGAAATCGGGTGATTATAAGCTTGGCGGTGGAGTTGTCGATCCGTTGCCTTCGGATGCACCTTTCTTTGTTAAGGATTACCATAGCTATTACAAGACC
The DNA here is from genome assembly GCF_028539135.1 of Butyrivibrio sp. DSM 10294. Taxonomy (NCBI): domain Bacteria; kingdom Bacillati; phylum Bacillota; class Clostridia; order Lachnospirales; family Lachnospiraceae; genus Butyrivibrio; species Butyrivibrio sp. DSM 10294. The sequence goes on from NZ_JANSWL010000028.1 coordinate 10,687, forward strand.
GATCGTGGATATCATGCAAGAAGCCTTAACTCTAATGGTGGTTGGAATGTGACCGGATGTGAGTCTTTCATAAACCAGCCCATCCTGAAATATTCAAACGAGATCAGAAGTGCGGTGCTTCTTATCCACGGAGAAAAGGCTCATTCGTGCTATTTCTCAAAGGATGCCTATGCATATATGACAAAGGACAGCAAGTATGCGGATAACAAGGAACTAATGATCATTCCTGATGCTGTACACACAGATCTGTATGACGGCGGTGACAAGGATTATATCCCGTTCGATAAGATAGAGAGTTTTATGAGTGAGCATCTTAAATAAAGGTGGATGAATGAAAAGAGCAAAGAGCGCCATCTGCGTGATCATGATGATGTTTGTGATCTCGGCGTGTGCAGGTAGAACATCAAATGATAGCGCGGTCTCAATAAGGGAGCAGGAAGAGATTCCCGGAGAAGCAGAAGAAACGACTCTGACTGCTTCTCCGGAGAACGGCAGCAATGGGATGCCGGAACAAGAAGAATCAAGAGAAAAGGTAATAGTTATGGATGAATTACTCCTTTCGGTCGGAGACAAAAACTTATCTGTTGAATGGGAAGATAATGAGAGCGTGGATGCGCTCAAAGATCTTGCCAGATCCGAAATGAAGATCAATATGGCTATGTATGGGGGATTTGAGCAGGTCGGTAGTATTGGTACTTCTCTTCCGAGGAATGACAGTCAGATGACTACAAGTCCGGGTGACATTGTACTTTATTCAGGAAACCAGATAGTCATATTTTACGGTTCAAATTCCTGGGCATATACAAGGCTGGGAAAGATTACGGGACTTAATGAAAAGGAACTTGAAGATACGTTCGGAAACGGTGACGTTACAATCGGCTTAAGTGTCGGAGGATAAACAGATACATCAGAACTTCTCGGTGATGAGACTATAAAATCCATCGCAGAAGCTCACGGAGTATCATCTGCGCAGGTTATTCTGCGATGGGATCTGCAAAGAGGTATCGTGGTCATACCGGGATCAGGAAATCCGGATCATATAAAAGAGAACCTCGATCTGTTCGGGTTTGAACTGACAGAAGATGAAATGGAGAAGATTTTACTGTTGGATCGGGGCGAAAAGCATGACTGGTATTGAGAAAATTACTATAATGTAAGGGGCAGAGCAGGCGAAGCCTTTAAGGACGGATTGAAACTGAAATAATAATAAAGATCGGAGAACGAACGAATGAATAAAGTGCTCATCTTAAACGGGAGCCCACATCAACACGGTTGTACAGCGACTGCACTTGATGAAATGATCAAAGTGTTTGAAGAGGAAGGAGTCGGGACAGAACTGATCCAGGTAGGAACAAAAGATATCAGAGGCTGCATTTCCTGTAACAAATGCAGCGAAAACGGAAAGTGTGTGTTTGATGATCTCGTAAATGAAGTCGCACCCAAGCTTGAAGAAGCGGATGGTCTGGTTGTGGGAAGTCCGGTATACTATGGATCTCCAAATGGAAATATCATTTCCTTCATGGACAGGTTGTTCTACAGCACACATTTTTCAAAGCATATGAAGGTAGGAGCTGCAGTAGTAAGCTGCAGAAGAGGAGGCAATACGGCAAGCTTTGATGTATTGAACAAATACTTTACCATCAGCGGTATGCCGGTGGTGTCTTCAACTTATTGGAATCAGGTACATGGATTTACTGCGGATGATGTCAAAAAAGATCTGGAAGGACTTCAGACTATGAGAAACCTTGCACGGAATATGAGCTTTATGATCAAGGCGTTTTCTGATGCCAAGGTGAAATACGGTTATCCGGAAGTTGAGAGAGGATTCTTCACCAGCTTCCCGGATGGTAAGTGATCGGCGGCGAAGAAAGTGAGATGGTACAGAGGATGTGATGGGATGAAAAGAGTATTTCTGGGTTTATTGCTTTTTGTCATGCTTTTTATTGTTTCAGCCTGTACGGGAAAGCTCTTTACCCAGTATAGTTGATGAAACAGAATAAACAGGCGCCCATTGCTACCGAGTAGTGGGATTAACGTCATTTCTTTACCGTTAGGTCTTAGCAGGTAAGGAAATGGCGTATTTTGTTATATGGAGGTTTTCTATGAAATGGATCTATTTGCTTATTGCAGGTGCTCTTGAAATTACATGGGCGGTAACTATGAAAATGTCCGATGGATTTTCACTGCTGATTCCATCTATAATAACCGGTGCCGGGTATATAGCCAGCGCAGTATTTCTTTCGATAGCGTTGAAACAGCTACCGTTGGGAACAGCATATGCCATGTGGACCGGTATGGGAATTGTTGGAACTACGTTGCTGGGAATAATTCTTTTCCATGAAAAGCTCACAATTCCACAAGTGATATGTGTTATTCTGATTGTAGTTGGAATAGCAGGACTGAAGATTTTGGCGAAAGAATGAGGTTTACCATGTTTAGAAAGATGAGAAGATTTAATCAGCAGATTTCTTGATGGTATTCCCGATTTCGAAAAACTGGATCAGTGTTTTGTTCATACGGACTTGGGGCCGCACAACACAATGCTTGATCAGAACGGCAGAGTCGTATTGGTCGACCTGGACGATTCCGGTATCGGCAGCAGGTTTCTGGATTTGGGCTGGCCGTTTATCATGCAATTTGTGGAATTCAATCACGATACGGAAGAGATGCAATATCGGTTTGAGCTGGCCGAGAGCTTCCTTCGAGGATATTATGGGGAAAATGGCATACCACGGGAAGAGTTTGACCTTATTTTCCATAGAGCGGTCTGATGGGATTATGAGTGCTTTCTGTAGCAGCATTTTGATAGAAAGACACTTGTGAGAACATCGGCTCATTATAGGAGTGTTTGAGAAAAGAGGCATAAACACTTGAAAAATGGTTGGATTATTGCAGGAGTGTCTAATCTGAATGTGCTAACACTTGTAAATCAATGGAATTGCCATATGAGTGTCGATATTGCTGTATTTACCTGAAAAAGACCTGAAAAAGACACTTGTGGGATGAAGCAATCTTTATATGAGTGTTATGTGCGGGAATTTGTGGAGTAGTCAAACACTTGTATCAGTCATAGTTTGCTATTCGCGTGTCGGACTCCAATAGTAAGACACACTTTAACTTCCAGAATAATAGAGGAGCATTATGGATAACAGTATTATTGAGTGTTTTATCAGAAAACAAAAGGTTGCTTTCATCTGTTCAGTTGATGAAGAGGGATTTCCGAATGTGAAAGCTATGTTGAATCCGAGAAAGATGGAAGGCATAAAGAGTTTCTATTTTTCGACAAACACATCTTCAATGAGAGTAAAACAGTACATGAATAATCCCAATGCCTGTATTTACTTCTATCATAAAGGATTGATAAAGTACGTAGGTGTTATGCTGAAAGGCAAAATGGAAGTACTGACAGACCAAGAGACCAAAGATATGATCTGGCGTAAAGGTGATACGATGTTCTATAAGGGCGGGGTTACCGATCCGGATTATTGTGTATTGAAGTTCACCGCTGAGAGCGGAAGGTACTATTGTGATTTGAAGACGGAGAGTTTCACAATCGAATAGTAAGTTCAATTTAAAGATAATTTGCTACTAGGTGTTGAGGAGATTAAAGACATGTTTTGGGACAAGATTTCACCTTTATATGACATATTTGAAAATATTTATAACGGCAAGGTATATACCGGTACCGGGAAAAAGGTTGCAGAACTTATAGATTCGTCGGATGAAGTATTGGAATGCGCATGTGGAACAGGTGCTATCAGTATATATATTGCGCAGAAGTGTAAAAAGTTGATCGCAACAGACTTTGCAACCGGGATGCTTCGGAGAGCAGCAAAGAAATGCCGGAATTACCCGAATGCTGTGTTCAAGAAAGCTGATATTACAAATATCAAATGCAAAGATGCCCGCTTTGATAAAGTGGTTGCAGGTAACGTGATCCATTTGTTGCCTGACCCGGAGAAGGCACTTCATGAATTGGAAAGGGTAGTTAAGCCGGGAGGTGAGATCATCATTCCGACTTATATCAATATGTCAAAGGGAACGGGAACAGCAGCGGTTAAGTTCATTACTCTTCTCGGAGCAGATTTCAAAAGGCAGTTTGATCTGGATTCATATAAGGCATTTTTTGAAGACAAGGGATATACCGGAGTAGAGTATCATGTGGTCGACGGGCGCATGCCATGCGCTATTGCTGTAATAACCAAAGCTTAGCGTTTTATATTCTTTCGTAAACAAACGGTGTAAGACCGAACAAAAAAACAGATTACATATATATGCAACCTGCAGTTTTGTTCGGGCTTCACACCGTTTTTATTAAGCGGAATAACCATGCTTAATATCCCGTTGATAGTATCTGCAGTCATATTTGGAGCAGGTCATATATACGTAACCCGGAGGGCATAATGAAAAAGATATTCGCTAGAGCTATAGCTGGAGTAATTACAACATCAATGGTTTTTTCCGGATGTAGTCTTCAGAGAATCTCTGAAAAGGATTGTCGATATCGCCAGGTGGCTTTCTGATTCGCAAAAATAATAAAACTTCAAATTTGCGAAATAAACAAAAATGCTCTTCGTCATTTATATTGATGAAAGGGGTATAGATGTTGACGAGTATATGCAGAACATCCCGAAGTCAAGGCACAGGTAGATGAGCTGAAAGCTGCTATGGAAAATAAAATGCCGGATTATAGCTTTGTGTGGAAGATGATATAGGTTTATGTTGAGGGTTGTCGAAATTTGACGACCCTTTTTGCATATACTATATTTAATATTGATTTTGTCGTATGCACACGATAAAATATAGTTAAAGTAAAGTACAAAAACGAAAGTTTTTTGGAGGCTTGTATATGAACCACAGTATATTGAAGCAGGTCATTTTTGATCAAATTGAAGTAATAAAGAATGCTGATATTATCGAAAGAGATTATTCCTTCGAAAAAAATGTAAACTATGTATTGGTAGGACTACGTAGATCCGGCAAGTCCACCCTTTTATATAAGATTGCAAAAGAGCTTGTGGCTGAAGGCTGCGACTGGTCTCAGATAATCTATGTGAATTTTGAGGACGACAGATTACTGGGATTTACTATGAATGATTTCAACGACATCGTAGAAACGGCCTATGAACTGACGGATGCAAAAGATATTTATTATTTCTTTGACGAGATTCAGATCATAGAAGGGTGGGAGCATTTTGCCAGGAGAATGGCAGACCAGAAAAAGCGTGTATACATTACCGGAAGTAATGCAAAAATGCTCAGTTCAGAGATGGCAAGCATCCTGGGTGGAAGATATATACCAAAGATGATCATGCCTTTCTCATTTGGTGAAGCGCTGGACTATAAAAAGATTGCGCATGATGACGCAGCCCTTCTCACTACTTCAAAATCTGCGAAGATAAGGAGAGCATGTCAGGAATATGTCTCAGACGGAGGATTCCCTGAAGCACAGCTTCTGAATAATAAAAGGGAATACATAAAGAGCGTTTATGAGAAGGTCCTGCTTGGCGATATCATGGAGCGTGAGCAGGTTAAGAATAAAATGGCACTCCGGCTCATGATAAAAAAGATTGCAGAGACAGTGATGCATGAGGTTTCATTTAATACACTTGCAGGCAATGTTAAGGCTACAGGAACCAAGACTTCTACTGATTCAATGATAGAGTATACTGCCTACGCTGAGAATGCATATCTGCTGTTCAGGACAAGGAATTATGTTTCCAAGTTTGCAGAAAAAGAGAGTATCCCGAGGTTTTATTTTTATGATAATGGTCTGCTTTCACTGTTTTTGGTGGATAAGCCATCAGCTCTTTTGGAAAATGCAGTCGCAGTTCATCTTAAACGCAGATATGAGGATGATGTTTACTATTGTAAATCCAAGCAGACCGGCATATACATTGACTTTTATCTGCCGGAAGAAGGCTGTGCAATACAGGTTGCTTATGCTCTTGGAGATGCGGAAGAACGTGAGACGAGGAGTCTCGTATCTTTTGCAGAGAAAACTGAAGGCGTAAAAAAGCTGATAATAGTCACAAATGAAGAAGAAAGAAGCATTGAAAGAGATGGGCATGAAATAGAAGTAATTCCTATACATAAGTTTCTTTTGGCTTGATTCATAATGATTTGATTTTTAGGGGTGAGACGTATGAAAGGAAGCTATGATGAGTTTGATAACGGTTTTGGATTTCAAGTAGGTATTTGTTTTGTGTTTTATTTGCTCTTCCTCGGAATACTTGATATGTTGGGGATGAGATAATGCTTTTCTGAGAGCTGCCTGTTATAGGGCGGTGTTCATAAAACAGTAACATTAAAATGAGCGCTGTCTATACTGGATTGGCATGGCAAAAAAAGAATAGAGTTCAATGATCAGGAGGGTGCTCGGAAAAGAGCACCCTCTGTTTTATTGCTGCTCTTGACGGCTAATTCAAATTAGCCTACAATTAAGCTAATTCAGATTAGCCAATTATGAAGAGGAGACGAAATGGATACCAAGCACAGGATATTGGATGAAGCATTGACACTGTTTTCCGAGAAGGGATATGCAAATGTTTATGTTGCGGATATTGCAGAGAAGGTAGGCATTAAGGCTCCATCCTTATACAAACATTATAAAAACAAGCAGGCTATCTTCGATGCCATCATTGAAGAGATGAGCAGGCGATTTTTGGAGGAGGCAGGTGCATTACAGATAAACGGAGCGGATGCAGTAGTGGATTCCGAGATCTACAGGCATATATCGGAAGAGCAGCTGATTGCGCTGGGGAACAATCTGTTTAAATATTTTCTGCACGATGACTACACAAGGCGTTTTCGTAAGATGCTCACCATAGAGCAGTTTCATGATAAGAAGCTTGCGGATACATATATGAAACAGTATGTTGATGATCCGCTTTCCTATCAGGGCATGATGTTTGGGCTGATGGTCTCCTCCGGCGTTTTGCAGACCGAGAATGTGGAGATCATGACATTGCATTTTTACGCACCGATATATATGCTTCTGACCATATGCGATCGGGAACCCGAACGTGAGGAAGAGGCACTTAAGACACTGGAAGCTCACATTCGGCAGTTTAACAAACTGTACGCAAGAGATGAGAACTCCATTATGGATAACAAGACGAGATCGCGGAGGAGTACAAAATGAAGATCACTGTAATTAATGGAACTGAAAAGCACGGCGTAACCTACAGAATGAAAGAAATCTTTTTAGAACAGTTCAGAGCTGATGCAGAGATCACCGAATACTATCTTCCCAAGGATGGTCCGGGGTTTTGCACGGGATGTACTGCATGCTTCAGGAATAATCAGAACCTCTGCAAGGATGCTGAAAAGGTTCAGAAGATCGAGAAGTCCTTATTTGAAGCAGATCTTCTTGTTTTTACATCACCGGCATATGTATTCCATACAACCGGTGCAATGAAGGCTATGCTTGACCATTTTGGCTATAGGTGGATGCCTCATCGCCCGGCAAAGGAAATGTTCGGAAAGCGGGCAGTGATAATCACACAGTGCCTTGGAGCCGGGGGTAAATCTACAGCTAAGGATATTAAGGACAGCCTGTCCTGGTGGGGCATTTCTGCCATCAAAGTCGTAAGCTTCAAACTGATGTCTGAAATTGACTGGGACAAGATCGAGGACAAGAAGAAAGCATCCTTCCAAAAGAAACTAAGCAGTGTTGCTCAAAAATTTCACGCCATAAATTATGATAAACCGGGCCATACAAGTGCTATAGTTAAAGCAAAGTTCTATATCGTAAGGATGCTGCAGACGAGCCTGGGTAAGCAGAATCCTGAATATACCGACTTTAAGTATTGGAATGAGAATGGCTGGATCGGTAAAGTCAGGCCATGGAAATAAGGGGAGATGGGATGATCGTAAATATTACAGATTCAAATGAAAAGCGGGCTATCGCAAGAAAAGTACGATAACTAAGCAGATAGGATAAAAAAGGAAAGATAAACCTATGTCAGACAGAAAATATTTGTATACGGAAAGGGCGCACTATATGTGTCCGAATATGCACTTTGGCATCGTAGCCGAGATTGGGGCCGAGTTTGATGAGAACAGGATCATCAAGAGCATAGATGTTCTAAGGTCAGCTCATCCGCTTATGAGAAGTCTGATCGCTAAGGAGCAGGGAAGTTCCGGGATATATTATGAAGAGCAATCGGAGCTTGAAATCCCTGTAACAATAAAAAAAGTAAACGATAACTGGCAGACTGATTATGAGGCAGTATCCTCAGCCGGCTGGAACGTTCAAAAGGAAGCACTGCTTAAGGTCTTTGCTTATCCTTCCGAGAGCGGCACGAGGGTCCTTTTTATAACGCATCATCTTCTTTGCGACGGAAGAGGACTTCTTCAGCTGGTGCGGGAGTTTGCAGATTATTATGCGAACGATGTGAAGCCGCAGCCTGTTGATGAGAAGCTTATGGAAAGTCTTAATGACCTTCCCGACGGCAGCAACCTTGGATTTATCAGCAAGTTGCTCATCAAGGGTGCCAATAAGAAATGGCGTAAAGAAGGGCACAAGGTCAGCTACGAGGAGTATCTTAAGTTTGAACGTGATCATGATTCGAAACAGGATATTAAGCGCGAAATAATGAATATTGACGAAGAAGAGCTTGATACTCTCCTTGATCTGTGCAGAGAAAACGGGGTATCGCTCAATGATTATCTTGTTGCTAAGATGATGATCGATGAGAGCACGGATAGGGTGGTCATAGCTTCCGACATAAGGAATAAGATCAAAAACTATAAGGAAGGTGCTCTTGGAAACTATGCTACTGCCTTCGGCGTGGTGGTTAAGAAGAAAAGTTCAGAGATAATTGAACTTGCCAAGGCTGTAGATCATGAAGTCGGGAGCATCATAAGTAAGCCTGATAAGGAAATGCTTGTTCTTTCGTGTTATTTCAATATGGACCCCGAGCTACTCGATGCCATAGCTATATCGACTCTTGGCAATTTTGAGAGCAAGGCCGGCAGATTTGTCGGCAGCAAGATGTTCGGCTATGAAAAGCGTGACGGACATTGTATCACCAACCTTGGCAGGGTAGAGAGTAGCGTCATAAGCGAGGCCATATTTATTCCGCCTGCGTCTCCCGCAAACAGGAAGGCGTGGGGAGTTCTGACGATAAACAAGAAGATGAGGATATGTTCGATACATTCAAGGTGAATATGTAATTTGGAGAGAATTTTGAAGGAATCCAGTACTCCGGCTGAATTACCGCTACACTAAACGGAAATAGTATAATATAATAAAATTAGTAAGAGGCAAAGGAGCTTTCTGTAGGAGAGCGACCTTTGCCTTTTTTATTTGTAGGATAGGCGATCAGGAGGTAGACTTATGGCAGCATTTGACCGCATTTATTCGGGAATTCCGGAGATGGACACAGCCCTTGACAGCATCAGACTTGGAGACAACGTGGTATTCAGAGTCTCTGACCTGTCCGAATTCAAGCTCTTCGTGGACCCATACATTGAACAGGCCAAGAAGGACAAGCGAAACATCATATACTTCCGTTTTGCTACCCACGAGCCCCTGGTGGAGGACTGCCCTGAGGTCAAAACCATGCACATTCCGCTGTCTCACAGGTTCGAGACTTTCACAGTGGAGATTCACAATGCCATAGAAAAAGAAGGTAAGGATGCCTTCTACGTATTTGACTGCCTGTCAGAGCTGCAGATTGCCTGGGCTACTGACCTTATGATGGGCAACTTTTTCAGAGTTACCTGTCCATTTCTGTTTATTCTTGATACGGTGGCTTTTTTCCCGATCATCAGAGGAAAACATTCCTTTCATGCCATAAATAAGATCCTTAACACAACCCAGCTGTTTCTTGATGTCTACTCAGATTCAAGGAATGTATATGTGAGGCCGGAAAAGGTCTGGAACCGCGACTCTGAGACCATGTTTCTGCCCCATATTTACAAGAAGGAGGAGAATACCTTCAGACCTATATTGGACGGTGTTCAGTCAAGTCGCTTCTATCAGCTGCTGGATAATTTCCAGAGGCCGGGGGAGGATCAGTACATCGATTTCTGGGACAGATTTTTTAACTATGCGAAAATGCAGTATAACAACCACATGAACCTTGATGATTCCTGCGATATCATGTGCAAGGTCATGATGACAAGGGACGAGAAGATGCGCCAGATGGTCAAAAAGCACTTCAGGCCTGAGGATTATTTTAATGTCAGAAGCCATATGATTGGTACCGGTCTCGTGGGAGGAAAGGCCTGCGGAATGTTGCTGGCAAGGGCTATCATCAGGAATATGAGCCCTGAGATAAACGAGGTTTTGGAGCCCCATGATTCCTTTTTCATCGGATCGGATATTTATTATACCTATATCGTTGACAACGAGTTCTGGGAGCTGAGAGTCAGGCAGAGGACAGAGGAGGAGTATTTTTCTCTGGCAGAGGAGTTCTCGGATAAGCTGAAACAGGGCGTTTTCTCGGAGGAGCTTAGGACAAGGTTTAGGCATATCCTGGAGTATTATGGGCAGGATCCATTTATTGTGCGCTCCAGCAGTATCTTGGAGGACGGCTTTGGGAACGCTTTTGCCGGCAAATATGAATCTGTGTTCTGCGCCAACCGTGGAACGCTGGAGGAAAGGCTTCTGGAGTTCGAGAATGCCATTAGGACGGTTTATGCCAGCACCATGAGTCTGTCAGCCCTTGATTACAGAAAGAGACGCGGCCTGGAAAAAAGAGATGAGCAGATGGCGCTGCTGGTTCAGAGGGTTTCAGGTTCTTATTATGGACCTTATTACATGCCCTGCGCTGCGGGGGTAGGTTACTCCTACAGCCCCTACAAATTCCTTGCGGGAATCGATCCCAAGGCGGGAATGCTGCGGCTTGTAATGGGCCTTGGAACTTCAGCTGTAGACAGGACCATGGGCTCCTACCCAAGGCTTGTGAGCCTTGATATGCCTGAGGCAACGTCCTCAGTGACGGTTGCGGAGAAACACCAGTTTTCCCAGAGGGCGGTGGAGGCCATGGACGTGGGAGAGCATGCGCTGGCAAGGCTTGAGCTAAGGAATATTGAATCCAAGCTGCCGAAGTATCTCATTAACACACTTCTTGAACACGACTATGAGGTGGAGGATTCCCTGAAAGAGCGCGGAATATATAGGGATGTCAGGTTTATTTCCTGTAAAGGACTTGTTAAGAAGAAAGAGATCATGTCCAGAATGCAGCAGCTGATGCAGCTGATACAGGCGGAATATGAGCATCCTGTTGATATAGAGTTCACCCTGAATCTGTCGGAGAGCGGAGAATATTCCATTAACCTCTTGCAGTGCAGACCGCTCCAGGTCTTCAAGGATACAGCAGAAGTGGAGATTCCAAAGGGGGTTTCCGAGGATAAGATAATTCTTGAGAGTGTTGGGGCATCCATGGGACTTTCCAGGAGTGTCCCCATCGATCTTATAGTCTATGTGGATCCCAAGGCCTATTACAACATGCCCTATGCGGACAAGCCGGGAATTGCAAGCGTGATAGGCAAGATCAACTGGACCTTCAGAGACAAGGGAAGACATATGATGCTGATGGTACCTGGAAGAATAGGCACTTCTTCGCCGGAACTTGGGGTTCCGACTACTTTTGCCGACATCAGTGAATTCGAGGCTGTGTGCGAAATGGAAGAGAAGGAAGCGGGCTACAACCCGGAGCTGTCCTACGGAAGTCATATTTTCCAGGACCTGGTGGAGGCTGACATTCTCTACACGGCTGTTTTTGCCAATGAAAAGACCATAAAATTTGCGCCGGACAAGCTGTTTGGCTGTGAGAATACAGTCGAGACGCTAACCGGCGCAGAAGGAGTATCTGATATAGTTAAGGTGTTTGATCTGTCAGGCGCAGAGTGCACTCTTTTTTACGATCTGGAAGAGAATCACATGCTGCTGACTACTAGAACTTGAACTTGTTAACCTCTCCGTCAAGCTGCTGTGCGATGTTGGCGTTTTCGTTGGCAACAACCTTGTTCTGCTTCATGTTGTCGGACATTTCCGTTACGGCGCCGGCTACGTCGCCGATGCCCTTTGCACTCTCATCCACAGCGGTTGCAACATCGTTCATTGCCTCGGATACGAAGTTCATGGAGCTCTCAATATTCTGAGATGCATGCTCTACGTTCTTAAGCATTTCGGAGATCTTCTCGGCGTCGTCCTGATACTGTACGCCTGTATCCATCAGCTGCTGGTAGCCGCCGATGGTCTTTTCTCTGACGAAATCAACCATCTTGGTTGCTTCATCAGCCAGCTCCTTAACGTTGCCGATAACTTCGTCTGAGATAACCTGGATCTTCTTGGCGGTCTCTGCGGAGTTGGTGGCAAGTCCGCTGATCTCCTCAGCAACAACCGCAAAACCCTTGCCGTGCTCACCTGCTCTTGCAGCCTCGATGCTGGCATTGAGGGACAGGAGGTTGGTCTGGGATGCGATCTCCAGAATAGTCTGTGTAAGTCCGCTGATCTGTTCAACGGCCTTTGATTTCTCAATCTTATCATTAAGGTTGTTTGTCATGTCGTCTGCGGCAGCCTTGGCAGCCTCAGTTTCCTGTTCAGCGTGCTTTCTCATATCAATAGCACGTTCTTCCATCTGACCTGCATAGTCTGTACCTTCACGCACACTGGTGTACATTTCCTGTACTTCGTCTTTGATCTTGGTGGTAGATCCTTGAACCTGTGCAAGAGAAGCAGCGGTTTCTTCCATAGCTGCGCTCATCTGCTCCATGGTTGCTGATACACCGTCCAGCTGATCGTTGGTCCTAACCGTATTATCAAGGGCTGTCTCAACAGAGCCGGAGAGCTGATTGGAGGAGTCGGAGATTGAATGTACAACGCCTCTGATATATTCAAGAAGGCTGTTGATACTGTCTGCGATATCCGAGACTTCATCATTGCCCTTGACCTCGATCTTCTGGGTAAGATCGCCGTTATTGGTAACAAGGTCACTGATCTTCTTATCAACAACGCCGAGACCATAGCCGATTCCGTTGGCCAGAATAAAGGAAATCACTGCTGAAACAACGGCAAGAATAGCACCGATGATAATAATGGTCTCAACGATTGACTTAAGGGAATCAATAAGGTCATTAACTATATAGTCGATTCCAAGGATTCCGACGGTATTACCGCCATTGTCCCTGATAGGAGAATAGGCGGTGATATAGTCCACTCCTGCGGCATTTTTTTCAACAACTGTTGATACATAGCCATCTGAGGACATTGCTGCCTGCATGCCTTCCTGACGATCGGCTTCCACGGGAGTTCCTATTGAAATATTGTCATTGGCGGGCGTTGACAGATATACAAGGGAGCCGCCGCGGTTTCCTACGGTATAGATGGCACTTAAGTTGGCAGAGCCTGCCACAACGGCCATATCCTTCCTCATTACGCTGTTAGCGTAGCTGTCGTCGGCACCGGTGTCAAGGAGCCCTAATAGATTACCGTTTAGCTGATTGGCGGCAATCTGACAGATTGAGAGGGTGTTCTTGGATGCGCTCTGAACATAGCTCTCATGGACGAATCTGTAGATTGCTATACCCATTACTGCACAAACAATAATATTTATAAGGACACTTCCGATAGTTATCTTGGTTTTTATACTTAGTCTGATGCCTCTGTTATTCTTCATTGATCTGCCTCCTTATTCAGCATTTAATGAATCTACGATTGCCTGGGACATGAACACAGCGTCAGTTGCCTGTATTTCGGAATAGGCTGTGGCAACATCGACTCCGTCAATTACAACTTTTTTGACAAGATCTTTTTTCAGAGCCATTAGGTCGTCATTGTAGAGGGAGTATGCATCTGTGCCATAGGGCAGATCTGCCATTTTACTGGTATTGTTAAAAAGCTCGAGAGCGGCGGCCTGTTCTGCTGATATGCTGCCTGCTCCGGGATCGTTTACTAAGGGAACAGTGGCCAGGAGATGATCTATGTGGTTCTTGGCGTACTTGTCAGAAATGGGGCTATAGGTCCACAGTTCTTCAACTTCGCCGCCATCGCACATGGTCTCCAGGAAATATTTGTACACACCTGAAGGATTCTTGCAGGAAGAGGTTATGCACCAGACAGGGGCAACTCTTTCCAGGTAGGTTCCGGTCTCCTCAAGAGGAGGAATGGCCACGATCTCGCCGTCTACACCTGCTTCAACAAGCTTATTTGACAGGGTCTTGGCCCAGGTGCCTGCCCAGTAGGTGAAAACGCCGTATTCATTGGCGTAGAACTTATCTCGACAGTCGCCGGTTCCGTTTTCGGCGATGGTCTTGTCAATGTAGCCCTTGGAATAAGCATCCTGTATCCTCTCAAGGGCACTCTTCATGCTGTCCTCGAAGAAACCGTCTGTCCAGGTTCCGTCATCTTTTTGGTAAAAAGAGGGATAGGCGTCCTGATAGAATTCCGGCAGATAGTTGATGTAAGGGGCTTCGTTATTGATGATGCCTGCTGCGGAGACACCGTAGGTATTGCCGTTGACACCGTCTCCGTCAGGGTCTTTTTCCGTAAAAGCTTTTAGCATTTCAAGATATTCTGCGTAATTGGTGGGGGCACTCATGCCAACGTTGTCCAACCAGGCCTTTTTGATATAGGTTACGCAGCCGTTTCCTCTGGTGGGAGTTATGCCATAGAGCTTTCCATTTATTTTTATGCCGTCGATAAGAGAGCCATTGCCTGCGGCATTGACTTTGCTTTCCAGGTCGGAGCCGGAATAATAGGGAGTTATGTCCGCCAGAAGCTGTTTGGCGGCGTAGGTAGTGTAATATGAGGAGCTCAGAAGAACCGCATCCGGAAGATCCCCGGATTCAAAGACTTTGGTGACCTCATCATAGTAAACATCATGTTCAGGTTGAATAATTATTAAATCTATGCCGGTCAATGCTTCCCAGCGAGCCTCAAATTCATCGCGCCCGTTCTCCTGGGTGATAAGCGTACCATCCACCATAATGGTGATCGATGTCGGCTTGTCGTAGGACGGACTTAAGTTACCGATGACATCAGAAGCAGTCAGGGCACCGGTTACAGCTGTCCCTGAAGCAGAGCCTCCGCAGGCTGTGAGCATACATGCCGACAGTATCAGGGAGCACAATAGGATAGGTCTCTTTCCGCTCATGGTACCTCCTTTTTTGGATGAAAAAATTAATAAATATGCATAATTATTATTAACGATATTGAGCGTTAAGAAAACCAGTTTACCGATGTTTTCATAGTAATTTAAGACTTAGTTTATGATGGATACGATGAAAGATATTGAGTGGCTCTTTTTTGACGTTGGATCGACCTTGGTAAGCGAAGAAAAGCCATTTATAGACAGGCTTCAAAAAATTGGGGTTATTCGCTGTAAGAATTTGTTCAATTTGATTTAAAACGACTCCCTTACCTGTGCCAGAAATTTTTCTGCAATAGGTGTGAAGGTCTGGTACTTGTTCCAGATAAGATATAGCTTTGTTTCCTGCTTGGGAGAAAGTGGACGGAATACAAGGTCGCTTTCTTCGGAGCAGTCTATCAGATGCTCAAAGGTCAGAAGTATACCCAGGCCTTCCTTGGCAAACATTGATGCATTATAAGAAAGACGGAAGGAACCTTCCAGGTGGAGCTTGGAAAAATTCTCCCCGGCCCATTCCGGGATCTCGATATTCCAGCTTTGTTCAGAGCAGAAGAGTGGCTGCCCTATAAGGTCGGCTACTTTTATGCTCTTTTTCTTTGCCAGGGGATGACTCTTTAAGATAATAGCACCCCAGCGGTCAGTATCAGGGAATGTGGCATAGTCATATTTATCTTTGTTAGGTGTTTCGCAGATTACGCCAAAATCCAGTAACCCCTTATCAAGCTTTTCTGTTACCTGCTCAGTATCACCGCTGGTGATGTGGTAGGTGAAGGAAGGATATCTGTCTTTTAGCTTTTTAATCTCTCGGGCAAGATGACAGATCTGATAGGATTCCGCCAGACCAAAGTATATGTCTCCACCTGTGATATCATCCAAGGAGACAAATTCCTGCTCGATCTTATCTGCCATTAAAACAAGATCCTCAGCACGGTCACGCAGTAGCATTCCTTCATCTGTGAGTTTGATGGAAAAACTATGTCTGGTGAAAAGCTTTTTTCCTAGTTCTTCCTCAAGACTCTTTAATGCCTTGGAAAGAGTAGGCTGTGTGACATGGAGTAATTCTGCGGCTCGTGACATGTTCTCTTCTCTTGCGACGGCAAGAAAATATCTTAAATTCCTTATTTCCATAAGAATCCCCTTAAATAAAGTGATATGCCAAATGCGAATATCATGATATTCATTATAACAATTAGCGAAGAGATTGTACATGGATTATAGTGAGGATGTCAGATGAAAACACAACACAAACAGGGAATAAAGAGATGGGTACAGAAGATATTGTTGAATGCCTCAGGCATCTTGGCATTGAAGATGAAAAGTGCATACAGGCAGGGAAATATGTATGAAGATAAGAATAGCATTTATACTGTTCGTTTTTGTATTTCTTATGCCGGGAGCAACGATGATATTACGATCACACTCAGTGTTGAATAGGAGGATATATGGCAAAGAAGATTCTGATAATTGAAACAAGCCTTAGAACGGGAAGCAATTCGGATATCCTTGCTGAGAGCTTTGCAAAAGGCGCAAAGGATGCCGGAAATGACGTGGAGATTGTTTCGCTAAAGGACAAGAAGATTGGCTTCTGCACCGGATGTTTTGCTTGTCAGAAGCTGGGAAAATGTGTTATCCCCGATGATGCCAATGTGATAACTGAAAAGATTCTGGAAGCAGAGGTTGTCGTATGGGCTACACCGATCTATTATTACGAGATGAGCGGTCAGATGAAGACCATGATCGACAGGGCTAATTCTCTATATCCAAGGGATTACAAGTTCAGAGAGGTTTATCTGTTGTCAACTGCGGCAGAGGATGAAGCTTATACAGATGAAAAAGCGGTCAGCGGTGTTAACGGCTGGATTGATTGTTTTGAAAAGGCTGAGTTTAAGGGAAAAGTTTTTGCCGGCGGCGTAAATGAGCGTGGTGAGATTGCAGGGCATAAGGCGTTGAACGAGGCCTATGCTTTGGGAAAATCAATCTAAACTGCTGTGCATAAAATTCCAGATAACCAACCATCTATGTTGTGGACAAGGGACGCCACCCTTGACGGAACCTGCTGGAAACGCATGTCAGGTTTTGCCGACGGTGAAGATGATGGGAACAGCTAAATGGCACACCGTCGCGTAACAGCATTGTAGCGTTTCCACCAGAACCCGTAAAGGGCAAGCCCTGCTAAAGCAGGGTGGCTGGGTATAAGCGCCTCAGGATCAGAATCCA
>NZ_JANSWL010000029.1:0-1003 GCF_028539135.1 Butyrivibrio sp. DSM 10294
AGCAAATGATGCAGCATCAGCTATAACAAAAGAGGAAGGCGTAGTTAAAAAGGCAGAGGCAGCCATTGAGGCAACCAACACTCCTTCAATAGAAACAGTTTCAGCAGCTAAAATTGCAGCTGATGAGGCAGATGATGCCGCCCAGGCAGCCATTGACGCCGGGGCTGCAGCAAGAGAACTTGCTGCAAAGATGGCAACCGAGGAAGAGGCAAAAGACGAAACAACCACAGCTTACAAGCTGCTCCGGGCAGCAGAAGCTGCAGAGGCAGCAGCCGGGGAGGCCCAAAGAAAGGCTACAGACGCCAGAACAGCAGCAGAGACTGCACAGGGCAAGCTTGACAAGGATCCTGCAGCCTACAGCACAGTTCTTGTAGAGAAGAACAAGGCAGAGGCAGCAGCAGCGAACGCCGAAGCAGCTAAGAATACAGCAGTTTCAGAGAGCGATACTGCCAAGAAGTACGCAGAGGGCGACGCTTCCAAGGAAGCTGTAAATGCAGCCCAGGCAGCAGCTGAAAAAGCTAATGATGCATATAACAAGGCAATCAAGGAATACAACAAAGCAGTGGCTGCTAAAACAGCAGCAGAGACTGCAGCTGCAGGAATCACCGACGCAGCAGTTAGTGATAATGCCAAGGCAGCGATCGCTGAGATAGCTAAAGAAGTTGCAGACGCCCTTCAGGCTAAAGACAATGCTAATACAGCAAAGGAAGCAGCTAAGGGATATGCAGAAAAAGCAAAGTCAAGGTATGACAGTGCAGCCAGGAACGCGGCAGCTGCAGCAGAAACAAAAGCAAATGATGCCAATAGAGCAGCAGATGCAGCAATGAACAAGGCTACAACAGCCGCAGCTACAGCAGCTGCAGCAGTTACAGCACTCAAGGATGTCAACGTAACCTCCGGCAAGATAGCAGCTGCAACAGAAGCACTGAAAGAGGCCAATGAGGCTGCAACACAGGCACTTAATGCAGTAAACACAGCCAAGGAAGCTCAGACAGCAGCAGAT
>NZ_JANSWL010000003.1:0-524 GCF_028539135.1 Butyrivibrio sp. DSM 10294
GAGAAGAGAAACAGGAGGATAAAGGATCAGTTACACAAGATAAGCAGACATATAGCCGACTATGCAAGGGATAACCACGTAGATGTAGTGGTTATGGGCCACAATGTATTCCAGAAACAGGAAGCAGATATGGGACATATGAATAACCAGAATTTTGTGCAGATACCAATGCTGATATTTGCAGATATGCTCAGATATAAGCTTGCTGAATGCGGGATAGAATTTGCCCTTACAGAAGAGAGCTATACTTCAAAGGCTGATTTTCTTGCAATGGATGAATTGCCTGTATATTGTAAAGGAGATGACAAACCATACTCTTTTTCCGGAAAGAGGATAAAGAGAGGCCTATACAGGCATTACGATGGTACTGTAACAAATGCAGACATAAACGGGGCTGCAAATATCTTAAGAAAAGTATTCCCAAAGGTAACCCAATGGGATAGGGGCATAGTGGACATGCCCTGTTCTGCATGCTGCGTAGAGCAGCCTGCAGGTTCATGCCGCGAAGCGGCGTAACAGAAACC
>NZ_JANSWL010000030.1:0-42219 GCF_028539135.1 Butyrivibrio sp. DSM 10294
GATAGGCACAAGGTGTAAGCACGGTAACGTGTTCAGCTGATGTGTACTAATAGGTCGAGGGCTTATCCAACGAATAGTTGGTATAGGAACAAAGGGAAAATGGATTTAAGATAGTTCAGTGTTCGGTTTTGAAGGTACAAACATTCCTCCTTAGCTCAGTCGGTAGAGCATTCGGCTGTTAACCGAAGTGTCGTTGGTTCGAGTCCGACAGGGGGAGCTACAAGTGGTCGTCTTAAAGAAGGGTAGACAGTTAAGCGGTCATAGACGTCCGCTAAGCAACTTGGCTCCGTGGTCAAGCGGTCAAGACATCGCCCTTTCACGGCGGTAACACGAGTTCGATTCTCGTCGGAGTCATTATTATATTGTATGGTGACATAGCCAAGCGGTAAGGCATAGGTCTGCAACACCTTGAGCGGCGGTTCAAATCCGCCTGTCACCTCTTTAAAATCTGTAAGCAGTTAGCTTACAGATTTTTTTTATAGGAGGAAATGCATGAAAGAAAGAATAGTTATTTGTTTGATGGCTTGCATGATGCTTGCCGGATGTGGGAAGGCTACGGGACAGTTCATAGAACCATCAATCCTGAACCCGGCCGTTACAGAAGAATCAACAGTTCTTACCCCGGCTGTTACAGAAGAAACAACAGTAAATGAAAACAGTGACGCATCAGCCATGGAGCTGTTTAAGGGCTTCCTGGGGATCGAAGGCGAAGCTGTCAGTGCTGTAAGTGATGTGGAGATTTCTGTTGATGACTACGATGGTGCGTGCCTTTTTGATTTTAAGCAGGGCGATAAGGTTTCCATCGAAGATTTAAAACTTGGTATTTTAAATGGTGAATGGGCAGATGAAAATAAGATTTTATACACCTTCTTTTATGAAAACACAGAAAGCCCTGTCCTTGCGGTTTTGATTCCTTATAATCCAAATTATCCGGATGAGAATAATTGTACTTTCTTCTTTAATGTAGTTGATGGAGAGGTTCATCTTGCATCATACAAAGATGTAATGGCAGATGGGGCAACATACAGCTATGTTGGCAAGGATGGATTGATTTCTTATAATGCACTGCCTCTTGGAAGAAGCAGTTCGGGTCTCGTTTTCAGCGAAACATATATTGTGGACAAGGATGGACAATTAGTTAAGATCCTGAAAGAGCTTATGATTGCACATACCGAAGCGGAATATCATGTTGACGATGAGAGAGCATTTGCACTGTTCTATGAAATGTACAGTGATGATAATCACTCAAATATTTCCAAGGCAGAGTGCGGCTCTGAGACATATTTTGTTCTGTATTCGGATGAAACCGATACTGCTTTGGATGAGAGCTATATTGAGGCCTGTGATAAAGAGGGCATCAAGATCTCCACAAGAGATGAGCTGATTCCTGTAGTAAATGAGTATATTAAGAAGCAGGGCTTTGATGCGGATATAGCAGATCTTGATAATAACAAGGCAGAATGGGGAGAACTTCAGTAAAGACGTGTTATAATAATATGTAAATAAACTAATACATTAGGGGAGGTTACTATGCCAGAGGAAACAATGAATGATTTTAAGGATGAGATTGACAGATCTTTTCGTAAGATCAAGGAAGGGGACATCCTTGAGGGAACAGTAATAGACGTTAAGGATACCGAGGTAGTGCTTGATCTTAAGTATTACACTCAGGGAATAATCAAGGCTGAAGATCTCAGCGACGATCCCAAGTTTTCGATTCACAGAGATATTGCGGTTGGCGACGAGATATCCGCAACTGTTGTCAGCACTGATGACGGTAAGGGCAATATCCTTCTTTCCAAGAAGGAAGCCAATCAGGTTCTTGCCTGGGACAAATTAAAAGAGCTCATGGATAATGAGACCTATGTTGATGTTAAGGTGTCAGAGGCTGTTAAGGCCGGCTGCGTAGCATTCCTTGAGGGAATAAGGGGCTTCATTCCTGCTTCCAAGCTTGACCTTAATTATGTGGAAGAGGCTGATATCCCGAATTTTGTAGGTAAGACACTTAAGGTTAAGGTTATTAATGTAGACCGTGACAACAACAAGCTGGTTTTATCAGCAAGAGAGTTCCTTCGCGAAGAGGCTGACAAGAAGAGAGCAGAGATGATCTCCAATGTTCAGGTTGGTCTTGTTACGGAAGGCGTTGTTGAGAGTATCCAGAACTATGGTGCATTTGTTAACCTGGGTAACGGTATGACAGGACTTGTCCATATCTCACAGATCTGCAATCAGAGGATTGCTCATCCTTCTGCAGTGCTCAAGGTTGGTCAGAAGGTCAAGGTTAAGGTTACACAGATCAAGGATGGCAAGCTTAGTCTTAGCATGAAGGCCCTTGAGGAGATCGCAGCTACAGAGATCACAGAAGAGAAGATCGAGTTTGAGAGCGACGGAGAAGCTACAACTTCTCTTGCCGATATTCTTAAGAAGGCAGGATTCTGATAGGATCCGGATAAAATAACGGAATACAAAAGCGTGATGATTCGGGGAATGAATCATCACGCTTTCGTTTTGGAATTTGAATTGTAAAGAAGAAAAAAGTATTAATTGGGTGTCATTATAATTCTCTGATCACGGTGTCATAAGAGGGTATCTCATTAAATGAGATCACGCCGGAATCAGTAATGACTGAGGTACTCTGCGCCTTGTCGGAGTTGTTGATGACAATAAGCTTCTTGTCACTAGGGAAGAAGGCGCATTCTGTGCTTGCATTATCTGTAATGTAGCTCTGGTCTTGGGGGAGACCTGCTCCATAGATAATTGTGTTAAGAAGTAACCTGTTGTTTACAGGTGTGGTCTCAAAGGTGGATAAGTAGATACCCTTACCTTTGCCAAAATTATTAACGGTAAATACAGGCTCTCCATCAACGTCAGCAAGAACCTGCGCTTTGCCATTTGTAAGTCTTACGCTGCATCTTTTGGGAACATAGGAGCCTTCCGGTATAAGTCCCTTAATCTCGGTAATGTCATAGCTCCATTTGCCGTGGCAGACTTTGGCGGGGATATTCTTATCAACGCCAAGTATATGAGCCATTCTGAAGGTGGTATCGAAGCCTTCGGTAGCAGAGGGCTCGTTGACACCAATGAAGGCACCGCCGTCATATACCCATTTGGACAGAATCTCTTCGATGGCGGGATCCTTCCAGCTGTCTCCGCCGCTCCAGGCTGTGCTTGCAGCTCCGGCATTTATTATCACCTGATATTTGGATATGTTGTTATTTTTAACATCTTCGAAGCTTATGAAGTCTACGTTTACGGGAAGACCTGACAGAGCTTCGTTGATATGTATGAGATCATTCATGTAGGTCTCATGGAAATGACCGCTAAGGCTCCAGCTGCGCAAACTTCCCCAGCTGTGAAGAACTGCTACATTTATTGGAAGGACAGCGGGGCCTCCGTTTGTATGAAGGTCTCTGATCGTACGGAATTCATCGGAGATTTTCTCTATATATTCCACAAAGTCAGGATACTTCTCAACTAGATGAAGATATCCGCCAAGGCCGATCCTGTCTATTTTGGCTCGTAGAAGAGCTCTTCTTGTGTGGTTCCAGTATTCCTTGGCATCTCTTGTGGGATTGCCGCCTGCCGCGAAGGTAGGAAGACCGCCAAGGCCCACAGGGAATAAATACGGATGGAGTCTCAGCTCGTGGGTCTGTACATCCGCCCCTGCGCAGAGGCGTACCTCATAACCTGAGAATACACACTTAATCAGTCCGTCAAAATCAAAGTCTTTGAAACGTCTGCTGTAGGGTTCAACGCCAACCCAGCTGTCATCATAGAAGACATAAGCTTTTTTGCCGTAGCTGTGAACAAGATCAACGAGCTGTCTTCCGTAGGAGACAACAAAGGAGTTGACGAAGTCCATATAGTCACGCTGAGTCTTAACGGGAGGCATGTGTGTTACATGAAGGTTGCCCTTGTTGATGAAGTCCTCAGCGGTGAGTTTGTAGCCGTATTTATCGGCGAAAATATCCAGCATTCTGGGGCTTACAGTGAAGTCGTAGGAAGCCCAGTCTGTGAATAGGTTGCGATTTCTCTTGCTGCTGCCCCAGATCCATACGAAGTTGTAGAACATGGAGGTGAAGCGAACAACTGTGGTTGCGGGATGAGTCTCGCACCAGCTGCGAAGCCAGGAAAGAAGATATTCCTGAGTCTCGGGATAAATGGGATCCACGGGCATAAGATGCTCTTTGTCCCAGTTGTTGGTGATGTGATTGTACATGGAGATCTCTTCCCAGACTCTGTAAGCCAGGAAGCTTACGGTATAGTGATGCCAGGGAATTACGTTGTTGACTGTGACATTGCCGGCTTCCTTCTCATAGGTCCAGAAGTTGGAGCTGACCTCTTTTCCCGTGGTACGGTCGAAGACCTGCCAGTACTTCATGGAAGCAGGTGAGTCGTTGATGGCAAATTGTTCCTCAAAGAAATCATCCATGAGATGAAAGGTAAGGTAGCCATCGTCGGCAATTTTGGGCTGGGTCATAAGAAAGGTCTGCTGAAGCTTGTCCGGATTCTTCCTGGCCCATTCGTTGTGATCTCGGATTATGCATATGGTTGAATATATGCCATAACCCGAGTTTAAGATTTCGTCGGACAGGACGGTGCCGTCACTGTCCCTTATAACATCTGCCCCCCATCTTTTCGCAAGTTCAAGCGTTAAGTTTTCATATCCTGCTTCGCCGGGAAGAGTAAAACCATCCCTTTTCTCATTTGAACTCATACAAGATCCCCCAATAGTATATTTTGTATCAAAGAGCGCCGTCGCTCCTTGCTTTGTCATATTCAAGAACCCCTGCCAGATAGGCAAGAGCAAGACCCTGGCCCCAACCCTGGATCCAATCTCTTGAAATATTGCGATAACCCTCGCGGTCCTTCATTACGGCTGTGCCGCCGGAGACATTGAGAACTCTGCCGTCGGGAGAGATGTTCTCAAGAATGCCTTTGGTTGCCTTGTTGATGTATTTGATGTGTAAAGGATTGCCTTTGTTGATCATGGCTGCTGCAATACCGCAGGAAGCGGAGATCTCTTCATAGGATTCCGGGTCATCAAGGATGGTTCTGAACAGGCCGTTGTCAGTCTGAAGAAGCTTGATGGAAGCCAGCTGTTCATTAAGAGACCCTGCCACATCCATAAATTTAGGATAGAGATAGCACTCCGGAAGGACTCTGCCCACCATAGACATGGTGTAGGCTGCCCAGGCATTGGCCCTTCCCCAGAAGAAGCCAGACATATGGTCCTTGGAGATATTGTTGTAACCATGGTAAAAAAGTCCCGTTGCAGGATCCTGAAGATACTTGATGTGCCAGTAGTACTGATTAAGGGCATCATCCACCAGCTTCTCATCTTTCAGAAGAACGCCTGCTCTAAGCAGGAAAAAGGCTGCCATGAAAAGTGTGTCAGCCCAGCACTGCTCAGGGAAATCGTTGTTGACGGAAACGGTGTGCTGAAGTACGTTGTCGCCGAAACGAAGAGCTGTGTTCTCCAGGTAATCGATCTTGCTCTTGGCGATATCAAGATACTTCTCATCACCTGTATATTCATATAATGTAAGCATGGCGTGTCCCATGGCGCAGGTGTTGACTGTCCAGGAAGGAAGACCAAGTTCGATGTATTCGTCGACTCTTTCCTTAAGGGCTTCGATATATTCTTTTTTGCCTGTGGCCAGGTAAGCTGTGCAGACGCCGTAGTAGGCTACGCCGCCGGGCCAGTCCCAGGTCAGGTCCATGCGCATTGTGCGCTGTACTATGGAATCTATTGCCGATTCGATCTCGGCTTTATCATAAATGAGATTTGCCATATCCTATACTCTCCCCAAATGCCTTATTAGTGTCATTTTGAGATAATTTTATTAGCGCATGGTCGAAATGTCTCTGCAAGTAGCAAAAAAAACTGTGCAATATCAACCATTTGACTTATCAAAAAGACTTAGGTAAAATTATCCTTGTTGAGGGGGATTGGATGTTCAATATTTCGAAATTTGGGAGCAATTAATGCTAATTTCCTATATGCTTTTCAGCAAAAGAAATCCACTTTTTCTTAATTAATACAAAATATTTTGAAAAAAACTAAAATGAGGTTCAGATTATGGCAAAACCCAAGAAAACCGTAATTGAATACAGGAATTACGAGCTTCCGCTGAATTTTCCCATACTTCTTCTTACCGGAGACAGGTGGCATATTTCTGATGTTAAGTCCGGCAAGCTCCATTTTCACAACTGTCTGGAGATAGGAATCTGCCATACGGACAGCGGTTTTATTGAGTTTGACAATGAGCCTTCGCCCTTCAGGGCAGGGGATGTTACCTTTATTTCAAGAAACGTTCCCCATACCACCTACAGCAGCAAAGGAGAGGCCAGTCTGTGGTCATATATATTCGTGCAGCCCGATGAGCTTCTTAAGGGATTGTACGATGATTCCTCGCCTCATGCGGATCTTTTTACCGATATGATGCAGAACTTCCAGCTGATCCTTAATAAGGATAAATATCCCGATGTCTACAATATTGTAATGACCATCAAGGAAGAGCTGGAGCACAAGAGCCTCAATTACCAGCTCTCTGTGAAGGGGCTTATGCTTTCTCTGTTTATGAAGGTTATGAGGATCTACACCGCGGAGAAAGGCAAACAGGTGGGAGAGAGGCAGACCCATGAGAACGCCATTGTTATCTCGCCTGCGCTGGATTATATCAAAGAGAACTATATGATGAACTTTCCTATGGAAAAGCTTGCGGATATGTGTCACCTCAGCCAGACCCACTTCAGGCGCGTCTTTGGCGAGATCATGAATACCAGCCCGCTTAATTACCTTAATACCACAAGGATACTGCAGTCCTGCATTCTGCTTAGGACCACGGAAGAATCTATTCTGTCGATTTCAGAGCAGGTGGGGTTTCGGTCGGTATCAAGCTACAACAGACATTTTTCCGAGATCATGGGCACTCAGCCCAGTGACTGGAGACATAAGATGGCCAGGGTCGATAAGGCTTCAATACTGGAATACACCGGGTGGACACAGGCTGACAATCTTAAATAAATCGCGTATTACAGCACGTTATGAAAAGGGAGCCGGTAAGGCTCCTTTTTCTTGTGGAAATAATTGGTAAAACTGTGTTGTTTATAAACATAATGTGCGATTTTACGAAAACGTTAGCGTATACAATATGCACAAAAAACAATATGGGCTTTTGGGGATAAGCGACACATCGCCCTAAAAAGTTCGAGATAAATGGTTGATTATGCAAAGTTTTTTTGACTAAGTGATTAGATATACAAACTAAATTACTTTAGGATTTATTTATACAAGGGGAGGAGCAAATAGGTATGAAAACAACTACAAAGAAAAAAGGGGGACCGGTCACGACCACGTCGTGGAAAAATGCTCTTAAACGTGACTGGCAGTTATATCTTCTTTTACTAATTCCACTTATTTTGGTAATAGTATTTAGCTACGGCGCTTATCCAGGACTGCGGATGGCTTTCATGGATTACAAACCTGCCAAGGGTTATGCGGGAAGTAAATGGGTCGGACTTCAGACCTTCCACAAGGTGTTCAAGGATGCGGACTTCACAAGAGCACTCAGGAATTCAATAGTATTTAACCTGCTGGATCTGCTTGTGGGATTCCCGATGCCGATCATTTTGGCACTGATCCTCAATGAGCTCAGATACAAGAGATTCAAAAAGGTGTCACAGACAATCCTGTATCTGCCGCATTTCCTTTCATGGGCTATCATCGGAAGCGTTGCTCTGACAATGTTCAAGCCAAGCAGCGGTCTGGTAAACGTAGCACTTGTTAATTCGGGGATCATCGAACAGGGTATTCCGTTCCTTAATGAGAAATGGCACTGGGCAGTAACTTATCTGTTGATCGGTGTATGGCAGGGAATGGGATGGGGCACGATCCTGTATCTTGCAGCTATCACAGGCATCAGCGGTGAGCAGTATGAGGCGGCCATGATCGACGGCGCCAACCGCTGGCAGAGAATGATCCACATCACTCTTCCGGGTATCAGAAGTACCATCGTAACACTTCTTATCATGAACCTCGGACGTGTTATGGGAAGTAACCTGGAGAGACTTACAGCCCTTGGCAACACTCAGGTCAAAGAGTTCCAGTATCAGCTTGCTGTCTACATCTTCAGTAAAGGTATCGGCAACAACAAGTTCAGTCAGGCTACGGCCGTTGGTCTGTTCCAGTCTGCTATCGGTGTTATGCTGGTTCTTTTATCAGACAGAATTGCTAAGAAACTCGGCGAAGACGGCTTGCTATAAGGGGGGAACTATAGAAAATGGCTAACACAAAACCACAGGGCGAGGAGAGCTTCTCAGCCGGAGGAGCCCACGCCGTTATAGGATTTAAGATAAGCGATGCGATAATGATGCTGGTCATCGTTTTACTTTGCGCAACCTGTGTGCTTCCGTTTGTGCATGTTGCAGCGAAGTCAATCTCCGGCAACACGGCAGTAATGTCTCAGTCAGTTTATTTCTGGCCCAAGGACATAACCTTTGATGCATTTACAAGAGTATTTGCGGATGAGTCCATGACTAAGTCGATGATCTTCTCAGTATGGGTGACTCTTCTCTTTACTCTTCTGGGAATGATTGTTTGTACCTGCGCAGCATACCCTCTTTCCAAAAAGAGACTTAAGGGCCGTCCGGTACTGACCTTCCTGCTGATGGTACCTATGTACTTCTCAGCCGGTATTATTCCTTCCTACATTTTGTATTATCAGCTGCATATCCTGGATACCTTCTGGGTACTGATTCTTCCACTGATCTATTCACCATACAACATGCTGATCATGAAGAACTACTTTATGAGTACTATCCCGGATAGCTTGGAGGAATCGGCATTCCTTGACGGAGCAAGTAATTTCCAGATCCTCTGGAGCATTGTACTTCCGCTGTCCAAGCCGATCCTTGCAACACTTTCACTTTTTTACGCAGTAGGTCGTTGGAACTCCTACGCTGATAACATGTACTTCACAAGATCAGCAGATCTTAAGATGATCCAGTACAAGCTCTATCAGCTGGTTGCTTCCGCAACTGAGGCGCAGAACGCATCACTGGCAGATACCGGCGGCGTTGCGCAGACAACACCTGAGGTCCTTCAGGCAGCCTGCATCATGTTTGTAACTATTCCAATCATTATCATCTACCCGTTCCTTCAGAAGTATTTCGTTCAGGGAACTATGGTAGGAGCAGTAAAAGGCTGATGCCTTGCAACCAATTGTATGCAACTCTTAATGAAAGAGTTCAGATTTTCTTATAATTAAGGAGGAAAAATTATGAAAGGGTTACAGAAAAAAACTTTTTCAATCGCACTTGCAGCTGCAATGGCAGCCGGTGCACTGGTAGGATGTGGAGATGACACAGCACAGCCTGCTACAACAGGGGACAACACACAGGCAGAGGCTCCTGCAGCTGAGACACCTGCAGCAGAAACACCTGCAGCCGAGACACCCGCTGCTGAGGCAGAAGCGGTTCCCGGAATCGACGGATGGACACCATTCGAAAATGAAGTAACACTTCGCGTAGCTGTTTACGACAGAGGTGATAACGGAAACGGATGCTCAGACGTTGAGAACAACTACTGGACCAACTGGGTACAGGAGAACTTCGGTAACAAGTACAATGTTAAGGTTGAGTACGTAGGCATCACACGTTCAGACGTTATGACTGATTATGCTATGCTTGCTTCAACAAATACACTTCCTACTCTTTGCATGGAGTACGACTATGACAAGCTTGCTACATGGGCAGCTGACGGATATCTTCAGCCCATCGACCTTGAGCAGTTCAAGACAGTAGCTCCTACATACTGGAAGAACATGGAAGACAACGGTCTTACAGGCTACACAAAGCTTGGCGACGAGGACTACATGGTTCTTGGTAAGAGACCTTATGGTAACACCAACTACACCTTCGTTACATGGTATCGTAAGGACTGGCTCAAGGAAGCAGGACTTCCTGAGACATATCCCGCATCAAGCACAGAGCTTCTTGAAGCTTATGCAAAATTCGTAGAGAACGGCCATACATATCCTCTTTCAGGATCAAAGGTAGCAGGCGCAGGCGCTGACCAGAACTATGGCTTCAGAGATTATCCACAGGATGAGACCACATGGGCAACAACAGGTGACTATCAGATCCCTGCTCTTTCAACAGAGGCTCAGAAGAGACTTCTTAAGTGGAACAACGAGCTCTTCAACAAGGGCTACATCAACCCTGAGTACTACCTCAGAAGCTCAGAGGATGTAAATGCTGACTTCATCAACGGTAAGGCATTCACATGGTCAGGATACGTTTCATCAACAATGGATGTTCTCAACTCTTTCTATGAGAACAACCCGGATGCAGAACTTGGCGTAGTAGTATGTGATGGCACATTCTCTCAGGATCCTACATGGGGATCAAGCAACGCTTTCAGACCTAACAATATCTTCGGTGCAATGGTTGCATTCGCAAACAACGCAACTCCTGATGAGGTTAAGGCCGGTGAGATGTACCTTGAGTGGATGGCACAGGATGAGAACCTCTTCACAATGACATGGGGTCTCGAGGGTGTTAACTTCAACTATGATGAGAACGGCAACCCTGTAGCAGTTGGCGATCAGGCAGGTCTTCCTGAGCAGCAGGGACACAACAACAACGTTGACTACTGGATGGTAGTTACAGCTTCCAAGTCATTTGGCGACATCGAGAAGGATATCGCAGCAATCAATCCTCAGGGACTTCCTCAGGACTTCTATGATGACCTTCTTGCTAACTACAAGGGACAGCTTGCACTCTATGAGAGCGGCTATGCTAACGTTGATTGCCTCTTCGGTGGAGCTCTTGAGTCTGTAACAGAGTACGGCACAGCACTTAAGGAAGAGATCTACCCTGAGTACAGAGATCAGCTTGTAATGTGCAAGCCTGAAGAGTTTGATGCTCTGTATGAGGAGCTGTCACAGAAGTATCTTGATGCAGGATATCAGGAAGTTATCGATGAGAGAGCTCAGATGCTTAACGATGGCAAGACAACAAGACTTCAGTAAACCATAAAAATATAGCTTATTTATTGGTCCCCCGGAGATTTCTCCGGGGGATTTTGTGTTAAAATGTTTAGGTAGGTATTTTGGAAAGGGGGTAAAAATGTCTGAACAGATAGAGAGATTAAAAGAGCTGATAGATGAAGCTTCCAATATAGTGTTCTTTGGCGGCGCCGGTGTTTCCACAGAGAGCGGAATTCCTGATTTCAGGAGTAAGGATGGCCTGTACAACCAGCACGATGTCAGGTTCGACAGATATCAGCCGGAGTATCTTCTAAGTCACAGTTGTCTTGTGTACGAGCCCAAGGTATATTATGAGTTCCACAGACAGAAGATGGATACCAGAAATATTGAGCCCAACAATGCTCACAAGTATCTGGCAAAGCTTGAGGAACTGGGGAAACTTAAGGCGATCGTCACTCAGAATATCGACGGTCTGCATCAGAAGGCCGGCAGCAGGCGCGTGTACGAGATCCACGGAAGTGCTCTCAGGAATTACTGCTCATCCTGTGGAAAAGAGTATCCTGCCGATTATATTTTTGAATCCGACGAGCCGATACCGAAGTGTTCCTGCGGAGGCAACATAAGACCTGATATTACTTTATATGAAGAGGGGCTTCCCGAGGATCAGGTGCAGGGCGCGATTGAGTCACTGGCCAAGGCAGATATGCTGATAATCGGAGGCACATCACTGTCGGTTTATCCTGCAGCTTCTTTTATCAATTATTTCAGGGGAAAAACGCTGGTTGTAATAAACGAGAGCGACATTGATATAAGAGGAGCACAGAACACTCTCATTATTAAAGAAAAGATAGGAAAAGTATTTACTGAGCTTGCACAGCTTCAGGGTATAGAATTATAAATAACAATGGATATAAGCGTAGGAAACATAGTTAAACTTAAGAAACAACATCCTTGCGGGAGCTATGAATGGGAAGTTTTGCGAGTGGGGGCGGATTTCAGGCTTAAATGCCTTGGCTGCGGTCATCAGATAATGGTGCCCAGAAAAAATGTTGAAAAAAACATAAAAGGAATTCGATAAAACGCTTGCATTATTGAACGGAATATGGTAACATACCATTCTGTGATAAATTCCTTGCAGCGCTACTGATAAGTGCTGCCAGAGACCAAAAGGAGGTAACTATAGCATGAACAAATACGAATTAGCCGTTGTTGTTAGTGCAAAGATCGAAGACGATGCCAGAACAGCAGTCATCGAGAAGGTTAAGAAGACTATCGAGAAGCATGGTGGTCAGATTACCAACATTGATGAGTGGGGTAAGAAGAAGCTCGCTTATGAGATCGAGAAAATGACAGAAGGCTTCTATTACTTCATCCAGTTCGACGCTGAGCCAACAACTCCAGCAGAGATCGAGAAGCGTATGCGTATTATGGATGGCGTCATCAGATATTTATGCGTTAAGAACGAGGCTTAAATAGAAGAGGACGAAAATATGAACAAAGTTATACTTATGGGACGTTTGACAAGAGACCCCGAGGTGAGATATTCACAGGGCGAGAGCGCTATGGCAATTGCAAGATATTCACTTGCTGTTGACAGAAGAGGCAGAGGCAACTCACAGGACGGACAGACAGCTGATTTCATCAACATTGTTGCTTTCGGCAAGTCCGGAGAATTCGCAGAGAAATATCTCAGAAAAGGCACCAAGTTAGTCGTAACGGGACGCATCCAGACAGGTAGCTATACCAATAAGGACGGCGTAAAAGTATACACAACTGAAGTAGTTGCAGAGGATCAGGAGTTTGCAGAATCCAAGAATGCATCAGCTAATAACGGCGGTGCAAGCTTTGGCGGCAACAATTATTCTAACGAACCTGCTCCATCCGCAGCAGGGGATGGCTTCATGAACATTCCTGACGGAATCGACGAGGAGCTGCCCTTCAACTAATAATGGAGGTAAAATACTATGGCTTTCACAAAGTCTGATAGATCCGATTCTCCTGTAAGGAGAAAGGGCGGAATGCACAGAAGAAAGAAAGTTTGCGTTTTCTGTGGCAAGGATAATGTAATTGATTACAAGGACACAGCTAAGCTTAAGAAGTTCGTATCTGAGAGCGGCAAGATTCTTCCCAGAAGAATTACAGGTAACTGCGCTAAGCACCAGAGAGAGCTTACATCAGCTGTTAAGAGAGCAAGACATCTTGCACTTATGCCTTACGTAGCTGAGTAATCAAAGATTATAGCGAATTTTTAAGACACTTCTTAGAAGAGATTCTAAGAAGTGTCTTTTTTTCTTCATTCCTCAAGGGTGGAATACGTTTTGGAAAATTTCTTTTATAAAGCTTTTATTTGTTAACAGTATTACGTTTATATTAAAATATAATAGGGATAGAATGGAGGCGTCAGTGACAGATTGTCTTGGTTATGTGTTAGCCAATATAGCATGTATCGTCTTTTTGTGCATAGTTTTATTCACACTTGAAAAGGGCATTGATAAGCAGGTTTCAACTTTATTTCTTGCGCGGATAATGATGCTTCTTATAGGCTATTTTGCATCAGATTCAGTGTGGATTTTATTTGAATGCGGAGTTTTTCAGTGTGGCAAGACAGTAATGTATGTGCTCACGATAATTCCTTATGTGTGTCTGTTGACCACAGCATGGTTCTGGTATATCTACTGTGATATTGTTCAGGGAAAAACAAAGATTCTTACCCGGCTGAACTTTTTTATACATGCATTACCATTTGGGGCTGCAATTATCATTCTTGTAATAGGCATGTTCACAGATTATCTCTTTATAATTGATGATAACGGATTTCTGGAGTATGGTTTTCTGTACGCTGTTTTATTGAGCATCCCATTCGGATATCTGTTGTCTTGTTCCATAAAATCTTTTTATAGAGCCTTTACCAGTAATAAGTACTATGACCACAGTCTTTACATGGCTATGGGAGTGTTCCCTATAACTCCTATGGTGTGTGGCGTGTTACAGGCTTTTTTCCTGACTGTTCCAATTATGTGTTATGGTGCGACGGCTGCTGTATTATTACTATATTTGACAGCTACAGAAAACAGGATTTCAAAAGACTCGCTGACCAATATCAATAACCGTCAGGAAATGAATAGATATCTTACACAAAAGATGAAATCCCGGACACCAAAGCTGGATTTGTATCTGATGATATTGGATGTAGACCATTTTAAAGGCATCAACGACAGATATGGGCACGTAGAAGGCGACAGAGCATTAGTGACAGTTGCGAAGGCTTTAGAAATATCGTGCCAGGATGCTAAAAACAGAGCATTTTTATCAAGGTTTGGAGGGGATGAATTCATAGTCGTCCTTGAAGCCGAAAATGAGCAGCAGGTCAACGAAATTGCTGAATTGATCCGCGAAAACATTACAAAGTTAAATGAAGAATCCGGGGCAGCCTTTAAACTGGAGGCCTGCATAGGGTATGCCAGATATGACTTTGATAATCCGGTAACTATTCCGCAGCTGATAGCCTAAGCTGACGAAAAACTATATGAGATGAAGAAAAATCGATAGTAATGTCCATTCATTACAAAAATATGTCCATTCATGACATGAATATATAAAGACTAATCTTTATGATGATATGATAAATACAGGGTAATGGTAAAAATGCTTACATGGAGGTCCGTGCTAAGCATTTTTATGTTTTAGGGCAAATTCGAGTTGAGGAAATCATAAATGGATAAATATCGTTTTGCAGTTTGTGATGACGAGGAAGCTATACGAAACCTGATTGCCGGATGGCTTTCGAAAAGTCCATACGAAGCAGAGATAAAAGAATATGATTCCGGGGAAGAACTGATAAGGGACATAGATGCTGGAATAAATTTTGATATCCTTTTCTTGGATATTGCTATGGGTGGAACTGATGGCATCGATACAGCCAGAGAGCTGGGAATGAGAGTAGAGAAAAATGGTAGGAGTATGCGTGCTTCCAGGCCACTAATAATATATGTTACGGGGGTTCCGGACAGAATGGGAGATGCGTTCGGCGTTAAGGCTTATGACTATTTGCTAAAGCCGGTTTCTCAGCCGGTATTTGAAGGGGAACTTAGGAGAGCCGTTGAAGAATTGAAAAGACTTGATGCGCAGCTTGTATGTGAAACAAGATATGAAGATGCTCAGATTGAACAGTATATTGTAGTTCAGGCAGGCAGAGACACACTAAATTTAAAATACAGAGATGTTATTTATATTGAGAGCAACGGAAGAAAATCAATTATCCACAGTGAGGGAAATGCTTATGATGTGTATAAGCAGATGTCTGAATTTGAAAACGAATTAGGGAAAATGTTCTTTAGGATCCATAGAGGATATCTTGTTAATATGCAGCATATTAAAGGATATTCAAGGACAGAGGTATACATGGATAATGGAGAGTCTCTGATTATTTCAAAATACAAGTATGGGGAATTTATAAAAGCATATATGAATTTTTTAGCCTGATTGGTGGAGCTATGAGTGAGAATGATTTTCGTATTGTTGAACAATTTTATGGAGTAATGATAATACTCGTCCGTGGTTTCTTTTTTCAAGCGCTGATAAATACCTTTGTAAGTGAAGAAATAATGGATAAAACAAAGAAAATGGTACTCTCAATAGTAGTTACAGTTGAGGGAATCATTTTATTTGTGGTGCCAGTTAAAACGACAGGAGCTTGGACTATTATAAGCTTTCTGACTATATTGGCAGTATTCTTTTTTTATAACAAAACAGTTATTCCAAACATATTTTTCGTTTACTTTCTGTGGCTTAATATGTTTTTTGTGTGGTATATCGCAAATGTGGTTCTGTCCGATTGTTTATCGGATTGGCTGATAGAGAGCATGGATTATTCCAGGCCGGATGCACTTGCATTTTTCTACAAAAAAATGCTCTTTAATATGAGCCTGGAGATAATTTTTTTAATAGTTGCATTTATTGCTATATATAATTGCATCGCGAAGATATGCAAATTGAGACGAGATATGTCCTGGACCGAAGCATTGTTTCTCTCTATATACTCAGTGGTTTCATATTGCATAGCCTATATGATTGCGCAGGTAATGGTTGTTCCTTTGGATGAAGGAGTGTTTATCCTTCTGGATGAAAAGAGAAACTTAAGGATTGCACTTCCTATACTGGCCCTACTTATTTTTGTTGGAGAAATGACGGCTATTGCAACATGGCAGAGATACAGAAGGTTATTGGAAGAAGATCTTTTACTTCAGGAGCAGGTCCAAGAACAGGAATATATCCGAAAAAGGATTGAGTATACTGAAAAGTACCATGATCAGATCAGGACCCTCCGTCATGACATGGCTGGGAAACTTATGATTCTAAAGAGCTTTCTCGAAAACGGGAAGTATAATGATGCAACTGAGTTCCTAAGTGAAATGGATGTTGAGCTTAACTCCAATAGCATGAGATTCTTTACAGGTAATCCAGTGACTGATGTAGTGATAAATGAAGCTGCTTTTCAGGCAGAAAAGCTTGGATGTGAGTTTACATGTGATTTCTGTTTTACATCAGATAAAGGAATTAGTGCTGTTGATATGGGGATTGTCCTGAATAATCTATTGGATAATGCTTTGGAAGCTGTTTCAGGTATTCCGGAAGACAAACGATATATTAAGCTTTTGGGGAATCTTAAGGACAATTTCTTTTTGATAAAAATAGAAAACTCTTTTGATGGCAAAGTCATCAGAGGCAATGACAGCAGAATAGTCAGCAGAAAAAAAGGAACCGAAGATGAGAATCAGCACGGAATTGGATTAAAAAGTGTTATGCGTATAGCTGATAAATACTTGGGAACTACAGATGTTAAGTCAGAGGCAACAGTATTTGAAGTAAAAGTCATGCTTCAAAGAGCGGCCGGCTGACTATTCGTTACATTATATAGACCGTTCGTTACATAGGTATTCAAACGCCTTCTTTTATAGACGATACTTGAATTGAAGCAAAGTATTAGTCCATAAGAGGAGGTGTTTTTTTATGATTTTTGGACAAAACTATTTTGATGTCCTGACAAGCAGGATAGGCGGAGCCGGGGGTAGTTGGAACAGACAGGGACTGTCAAATGTTAACAGCAGGAACAGGACATCCGGAACACGTGGCTCATCCAGAACCACCGGTGTAGGCAGTAATAATAGTTACTATGGGCTTAGCGCCAATACTATCAAAGCTATGAATAACGCCTACAACAACACAGCAAACAGCTCATACATGGCTGACACAAAGGTCGCAGACGGTGCGGTAAAAGTAGAAAATGCAGGCCGAAAGCTTTCCTATGGCGAGATATACGAGGAAAAGAACACAGACCAGCTCCTTAAGACAGTAAAAAATTTTGTAGAAGGCTACAACGAAGTCAGCGCAAATGCCAGAAACACAACAAGTACAACTGTTAGAAACAGAGCAGGCTGGATGAGGGAAGATGCTCGGGGCAGTGTATCAGACCTCAGAAAGATCGGTATCGGCTATGACAACAAGACCGGTGAACTCTCTGTGGATGAGGATGTTTTCAAGGGGGCAAATAAAGATGACATAAAGAAAGCTTTTTCCGGAGCAGGTTCTTTTGGCCAGAGAATGCGAAATAATGCATCGCTTACATCCCAGGCAGCGGTTACTGCAAGCAGGTTTTCTGTTAATACCGGCGTATATGGTTCAAATGGCAGATATGGAACCAATAATCTGCTTGGCGGATATGGAGGATACAGCTCTCTTCTTTCTTCAATGTTCTCCAGTTGGTTTTAATCGTGCGCTTTTCAATGAGGTAAATAAAATATGAAGATAGCAAATAGTGATGTGTACTCAGGTGCAAACTACAGCTATCAAAAGGATTTGAAGACAAGCGGCGCAGGGACAAGCGGATTTTTTGCTGGGATTGTAGAAAAGCATGTTGAGAAAGAAAAGACGGATTACACAGCATCTGGCAAGGTACAGACTGAAGATGGCAGAGAGATCAAGGTTGATGTTGATGTGAGTATGGCAAGGAAGAAAGAACGTGATACTTTTATTGCAATGTCATCACCACTGGATAACCTTTTTGATCCACTTATTATAAATACAAATACTCAGACCTCAGGGCTTAGTGATAAGAAATTCAAGTTTGATCTGGATGCAGATGGCAAGCAGGATGAGATTTCAATGACCAAAGCCGGGAGCGGGTTTTTGGCTCTTGATAAAAATGCTGACGGGAAGATAAATGACGGCACTGAACTGTTTGGAGTAAAGAGCGGTGACGGCTTTAGGGACCTGGCAGAGTACGATACTGACGGCAACGGTTGGATTGATGAAAACGATGATGTTTTTGACAAGCTCAAAGTCTGGAGTAAGACAGAGGATGGTAAAGATGAGCTAAAGAGCCTAAAGGAATCAGGAGTAGGCGCGATTTTTCTTGGAGCGGAGAACACAGAGTTCACTATTGAAGGTGAAGATGGAGTACTGGATGGTAAGGTCAGAAAGACTGGTATCTTTTTGAAAGAAGATGGAACAGCAGGTACAATCCAGCATGTTGATCTTGCTATAAAAGGTCGTGAATCCGAACTCATGAGTGCTGCTGAAAAGCTGGATGAAGTCCTGGAAAATATGCGCAGTGAAAGATCTCAGAGAAATAGGCGCAATAACAATAACGATAATGCCAGACGCAGAGCCCAGAAAGCAAAACAGAAAAAGCAGCTTGAGGACTATCAAAAGAGACAGGAGCGGACAAAAGAGCTGACAGAGAAAGCTATAGAGCGGCATAAGATGCTTTATGGAACATAATACATTCTAGTTAGGAAATCAACACTAGGGAATAACGCACATCGGCAAAAATGTATGAGATTTGCCGATGTGCGTTGCTTTTTGTGAGAAAATTTTAATTTGTGCGGTATTGATTTGTGACGATGCTATGCCAGTGTGTCAGGCCTGGGCAAGCATTCTGCCAAGGTCTTCGCATTGTGCGACTGCGTCGGCATCGGGAGCGCTGTTGGCGATAACGCCTTCGCCGCCGAGGATGGTGGCACCTGCAGAGGTGAGTCTGTCCTGCCAGTCACGCATCCACTGGCCGTCGCCCCAGCCGTAGGATCCAAACAGGGCGATCTTTTTGCCGCTGCATCTGTTCTCGTATTCTGACATGAAGGGTTCAACGGTTCCTTCCTCGAGAACCTCTGCGCCCATGGCGGGACAGCCGAAGGCGATAACGGATTCATTTGCTGCATCTGAAGGACTGATGGAGTCGAAGGTAATAACCTCTGCTTCTCCGCCTGCACTTGTGATTCCGTTTGCTACAGCGTCTGCCATAGCCTGTGTATTTCCACTTCCGCTCCAAAAAACAACTTTAACTTTACTCATACCTTTTTTCCTTTCCGGCATTTCTATTGATTGGATTAAAATGCTCTTGCCAAATAAGTTAGCAAATGCTAACATAATAATCAATAAAAAGGATTGATAACTTTTATCATCGTATAACAAAAGCCTTGAAATGCCTGCATATATGCGGGCATTAAAATATGATAAAAGTTAGCGATAACTAACACACTCTAATATAATCATATAAAAGGGAGGATTAACTCTGTGGGCGACCAATTGCTGATACGATTATGTTCACCTACTCTGGCGGGGATTAAGACGGGGAATCTGTTCACTGTTGATGTTGATGACAGGGACATGTTTAATTGTGAGGTTAGGGAGTTTAATGCAAGACTGTCGGGCAAAGGAATCCGCATGATTCCGGTGAGGTACTGGAAGGGACATGTCCTTATCTACCTGTACAGACCTGCTTTTCTTAAAAGAGATTTTGCAAATGAAGAGGTAAGAAGGATCCTGAAGGAAAAGGGATATTCCTACAGCAATGCAGACAGGTGCGTGGCGGAGCTGGCAAGGCATCTGGCGATTGATCCGTCTTTTCCTCATGAGATAGGTCTTTTTCTGGGGTATCCTGTTGCGGATGTGATCGGGTTTATGAAGAGTCCGGAAGAGGGGGTTAAGTATACGGGATTCTGGAAGGTGTATGGGGATAAGGATGCTGCCCTTAAGATCTTTGACAGGTACAAAAAGTGTACCGAAATTTACAGCAGGGCTCACCGAGCCGGCAAGTCGCTGGAGCAGTTGACGGTGGCGGGGTGAGAAGGATGAGAATGGGATGAGATGACAAGGGGACGGGGGATGACAAGGGGACGGGTGAGTCAATGGGGACGGTTCTTGCTGACTCGCTTCGTGAGTCAGCAAGAACCGTCCCCATTGACTCATCCGTCCCCTTGTCATCCCCCGTCCCTTTCTTGATAAAAGTTATCATGAGTAAATCTTGATACTTTAGTTAGCTGCAACTAACATAATGTAATAGAGACTTTTGCAATACATGAAGGAGGAGAATATGAGTTTGAGTGAATTGGAACGAAACAGACATGCTGTTGTGGAGAAACTGACCGGAGATGAGAGATTCATGAGCAGGATCACCTCCATAGGTCTGACACCGGGCTGCACGATCAAGGTCATCAGGAATGACAAGAACAGGCCAATGCTGATCTACACAAGGGACACCCTTATCGCACTTAACAGAAACGAGTGCAAGGGCATCGAGGTTACGGAGGTGGCAGTATGAACTCAGCTACCATAGCGCTGCTGGGGCAGCCTAACTCCGGCAAATCCACTCTTTTCAATGCTCTTACGGGCCTTCGTCAGCATGTGGGTAACTGGCCGGGCAAGACCGTTGAGAAAAAGGAGGGAAGCTTCACCTACAGGGGGATGGATTGTGCCATAGCTGATCTTCCGGGATCCTACAGCCTTACGGCCAATTCTGACGAGGAACTTATCACAAGAGATTATATCGCATCGGGAAAAGCTGATGTTGTCTGCATTCTGGCTGACAGC
The DNA here is from genome assembly GCF_028539135.1 of Butyrivibrio sp. DSM 10294. Lineage (NCBI taxonomy): Bacteria > Bacillati > Bacillota > Clostridia > Lachnospirales > Lachnospiraceae > Butyrivibrio > Butyrivibrio sp. DSM 10294. The sequence goes on from NZ_JANSWL010000030.1 coordinate 20,862, forward strand.
TCACAGCTGGAGAGAAGTCTTTTCATGACTGCGGACTACGCCGGCATCGACGTGCCCAGTTTTCTTGTACTGAACATGGCTGATGTGGCAGCAGATCAGGGCAAGACCATAGATGTTAAGGCTATTGAGAAAAAAATCGGTATTCCGGTGCTTCTTTTTTCTGCCACCGAAGGCAAGAAGTATGAGCCCTACTATGAGATCATGGAGAGGGCTGTCAATGAGAAATCCAAGATAAATGTAAAGGCTCTGGAAGCAGAGTATGAGAAAATTGAAGGCTATAGTGAGCTGAAGGCAATGATCCCTGAAGGGCTGGTCAAGGGCTTTACGCCTATGTGGCTGGCAATCAAGGCAATCGAGGGGGATAAGCAGGTTCATGCCATGCTAAAGAAGCAGCTTACCACAGAGAACTACAAGAAAGTGGCCACTATCTGCAGTAACAGTCAGGGAGCCATTGCGACAGGCAGCAGCAAATTCAAATGGATAGATGAGATCCTGGAGGGCTGTGTTACTTCCCGCAAGAAAAATGTTGCTCTGGGTAAGCTTGATAAGATATTCCTCAGCAAGGTATGGGGTAAGCCTGCGGTTATCCTTACAGTTCTGCTGGGACTTATCGCATCCTTTATTCCGGCCCTGCCTTTTATGGCAATAGGATCCGGAATTGCGGCTCTGAAAACACCGGTGGCAGCGGCACTTAACGCTGTGGGAGCGCCGGAGGTTCTGATACAGATCGTGTGTACGGTTATCATTCAGTCTTTTAGCTATATTGTCAAGATGCTGGGCTTTGTGTTCGGTGTTACCCTTGTGTTCGGACTGTTGGAGGAAGTGGGTGTAATGGCCCGCATTTCCTACGTTTTTGATAATACAATGGGAAAACTTGGACTACAGGGAAAATCCGTGATGCCTTTCCTTGTAAGCTTTGGCTGTACCATGGGAGGTGCTGCCGGTGCCAGAGTTATTGATAACTGGGGACAGAAGGTTCTGACCATTGCGCTGGCGTGGGCAGTTCCCTGCGGCGCAGCATGGGCTGTAATACCGATGCTCTCTGCAATTTTCTTCGGCCCGGGAGCAGTGCTGGTTATCGTGGCGATTCTTTTTACCATGGTTCTTCATATGTGGGTTACTGCTAAGATATTCGGCAGGAAGCTGGTTCAGAAAAATGACAGATACGGAATGATCATGGAGCTTCCGCCTTATCATAAGCCCAAGATCGGCGCCCTTCTCCGTTATGTCCTTGGAAGGACCGGAGATACCTTCAAGAGAGTATCCAGCGTGGTTCTTCTGGTCTGCGGCCTCTTCTGGCTGCTTAGCTATACTTTTGTACCGGGAACGCACCCTATTCTGTATCGCATAGGTACTGCCATTGAGCCTGTGACCAGAATCTTTGGCCTTGGCTGGCAGCTATTTATTGCATTTATTGCTTCCGCAGTGGGAAAAGAGGGTGCTATCGGAGTTATCAGTGCGCTTTACACCGGAGGAAATCTGTCCTCTGCCTTTAATGATGCTATGAACGGAGCGGGTGCTGCATCGAATCTCAATGAAGTACTTCTTTCAAATGTGTCAAAGGCTGAGGCACTGGCATTTATCTTTGCCATGACCTTCAATATGCCCTGTGTTGTTGCACTGGCTGCTACCTTCCAGGAGACCTACTCCGTTAAGTGGACTGCAAGGATTGCTCTGTACTACACGGCGACAGCACTGCTTCTATCGGCTGTGGCGTATCACATCGGTCTTCTGATTTTCTGACGATGAGTCTGCGAGGTTTATTTTTATGAGGGAATTAATAGATCTATTAAGTGACGGCCATGCCAGGACGGAGAAGCTCCTGGCAATAGAGCTGCACACAACGGAAGAAGACGTAAAGAGACAGATCGAATACCTGATGCATATCGGAATGATCCGCAAAGTTGACATGACCTGTTGCAGCGGGGGCTGCGGCGGGGACTGCGGAAAGTGCGCGCCCAAAGAGGGATTCAAGAATATGGGGGCGATGTATGAGGTTGTTCTCTAAAGGTGCCGGGGCCGGTTGCGAGTCAATGGGGACGGTTCTTGCTGACTCACGAAGCGAGTCAGCGAGAACCGTCCCCATTGACTCGCACAAAAAGTTCTTGCAATCATGGTTAGCGTGTGCTAACATACAGTTACAAGAGAGTATTGATAAAGATTCTCAATGATGTTGGCGTCAAAGTAAGGACGCCAAAAATTATATTTATTTGTAAGTATATGCTAACCAGAATATGCGGCGTAAGTTATATGGAAATCTCAAAAGAACATTTTCGTGGCAGCGCAGTTCCCGGCTACGAAAGTTCTCCCGTGGCAGGTCCATAGAAATATGAGCCTGTGATGAATCTAAGCGAAGGAGGGGCGAATATTTCTATGGACCTGCCACGGAAGAGCTTTCGGGGGCGGGAACGTTCGGAAAGCCAAATCCGAAAATGATAAAAGTTCATTTTCTTGTTGACAATTATTCTTAATAAGACTATTCTATCTAGTGGCGTTAGCGTATGCGAACGGATATTAGCATAGGCAAACAATAGCTAGGATGGGCTAACATATACAGGAGGCTATTATGACACTTAACGAAGCACAGCTTGGACAGGAATATCTTATAGAATCCGTGGATACAGAAGGTGATGAGGATATGGAGAGCTTCCTTTTTTCCCTTGGATGTTACAGCGGTGAGAAGATAACTGTTGTGGATAAGAAGAGAAACCTGGTGGTTGCGATCAAGGATGCGAGATATAATATCGATCCGGAGCTGGCAGGCGCTATCAAGATCTGAGCATTATCATAAATACATAATTCTAAAACATATAATTCTAAACCACATAATTCTAAAATACATACAAAAATGCAATAATCAAAATATCCGGATCATGATTGGCAGATCAAAAAGTCATACAATCCGGATAAAAAATACTTATTGAGTTAGCAGCCGCTATCAAAAGTAAGTTTGAGCTAACAAATAAACCAATAAATAACGTTGATATTCCGAGCCGGGCTTAAAACCTGAGCCCAAAGCTCTGAAAATAAAATGAAAAATTATTGTAGGAGGATAGTTATGAGAATCGCGATGGCAGGTAACCCCAACAGTGGTAAAACCACCATGTACAACGCCCTCACCGGAAGAAGTGAGAAAATCGGTAACTGGGCGGGTGTAACTGTAGACAAGAAAGAGAGTGTTATCAAGAAGAAGTACTACGACGGTGACAAGGAACTGATCGCTGTGGATCTTCCCGGCGCATATTCAATGTCTCCTTTCACATCAGAGGAGAGCATCACCAGCGGATATGTTAAGAATGAGCATCCCGATGCCATCATCAACATTGTAGATGCTACGAACTTAAGCCGCAGCCTTTTCTTCACAACACAGCTTCTTGAACTGGGAGTTCCTGTGGTTGTTGCACTTAACAAGAACGATGCCAATGACAAAAAGGGGAATGCCATTGACGAGAAGCTCCTTTCAGAAAAGCTGGGCTGTCCTGTTATCAAGACAGTTGCCACCTCAGAAGTAGGTCTTAAAGAGGTTGTTAAGGCAGCAGCAGAGCTTGAGGGCAAGGGACAGAAGGAAGTATACGTTCAGGGTAACGTTGATCTTACCGACAAGGCAGCAGTTGAAGCCGCTGACAGAAAGCGTTTTGAATTCGTTAACAAGATCGTGAGCGAAGTTGAGAACCGTAAGGTCCTTACCAAGGATAAGAACGTAGGAGATGCTATCGATAACATCATAACTCATCCTGTTCTCGGAATTGTTATTTTTGCCGCTATCATGTGGCTTGTATTCTATATTTCACAGACAACAGTAGGAACCTGGCTGGCAGATATCCTTGCCGGATGGATCGATACCTTCAAGGAGTTTGTCGGAGAGAAGATGGCAGATGCCAATCCTCTTCTTTATGCACTTCTTGTTGACGGTATCATCGGCGGTGTTGGAGCCGTTGTTGGATTCCTTCCTCTTGTTATGGTTATGTACTTCCTCATTGCTCTTTTGGAGGACTGCGGATACATGTCCAGAGCAACCGTTGTACTTGATCCTATTTTCAAGAGAGTTGGTCTTTCCGGCAAATCCGTTATCCCCATGATCATCGGAACCGGCTGCGGAATCCCCGCTATCATGGCCTGCCGTACCATCAGAAATGAGAGAGAAAGACGCGCAACAGCAATGCTTGCAACTTTCATGCCCTGCGGCGCTAAGCTTCCTGTTATCGCTCTTTTTGCAGGAGCATTTTTCCCTGAGTCAAGATGGGTGAGCTTCATCTGCTACATGGGCGGTATCTTGCTTATCCTTCTGGGAGCCCTTCTTATCAAGGCTATCACAGGTATGAAGTACAGAAAGAGCTTCTTTATCATAGAGCTTCCTGAGTACAAGGTTCCAAGCCTTATGTTTGCTGTTAAGTCAATGCTTGAAAGAGGTAAGGCATACATTATCAAGGCAGGAACAATCATCCTTGTATGTAACACAGTAGTTCAGATCATGCAGACCTTTGACTTTGGCTTCCATCCTGTAGAAGAGGGAATGGAGAGCACTTCAATCCTTGCAGGCGTTGCAGGACCTTTTGCTTACCTTCTTGTTCCTATCGTTGGTATTGTCAGCTGGCAGCTTGCTGCAGCAGCAATCACAGGTTTCATTGCAAAAGAGAACGTTGTCGGAACCATCGCAACTGTATTTGCAATCTCTAACCTCATTGATACAGAGGAGCTTGAGCTTATCGGCGAAGGTAACGCAGTTGCAGCCGTTATGGGTATCACCAAGGTTGCTGCTCTTGCATACCTTATGTTCAACCTGTACACACCTCCGTGCTTCGCAGCTCTTGGTGCTATGAACTCAGAGATGAAGTCAGCCAAGTGGCTCTGGGGCGCTATCGGACTCCAGCTTGCAACAGGCTTTACAGTAGGTTTCCTTGTATATCAGATCGGTACACTTATCACTGCAGGAACAGTTGGAGCAGGATTTGTTCCCGGCCTTATTGCCATCGCAGTATTTGCATGTGTTATAGTATATCTGATAAAGAAAAATCAGAAGGCTATGGTTCTTGAGTACAAGCTTGACTAATGTACTTGAGGCATCAGCCTGTAAGTAACAGAAAAGAGAGTAATTATGGTTAATTTTATTGCAGGGGCAGTTATCTGCCTGCTTCTTGGACTATCAATCGGATATATTGTCAAGGAAAAGAAAAAAGGCACCAAGTGCATAGGTTGCCCAATGGCGGGAAACTGTCACAAGGCAACGGCCTGTAAGAAGTAAATTGAACAAGTAAAACATATATGGCCCGCACCAAAAACGCGGGCCATGTTTAAAAGATGTGGTTAGCATTGGCTAACCTGAAACGGTAATCTCGAAATGGGGACGCAGTTATGAGCAATGAACAGATTATTACGGCACTAAGAGAGAGCGGATTAAGGATTACAAAGCAGAGAGAACTGGTGGCAGGGGTTATTGCCGAGAATGATGGGGCAAGCTGCAAGGATATCTGCTGCATTGTCCATAACAGGGACAAGTCCATCGGCACAGCCACGGTATATCGCATGATAAAAGCATTGGAGGATATTGGAGTAGTTGAGCGCATAGATATGATCAAGCTCCAATAAGTCAATAAAGTATTGTCATATGAGGGAAAAATATGCAACTGGAATTACAGAACATTAAGAAATCCTACGGCGAGGACGGGAACCGGATCGAAGTCCTTAAGGACATAAGTCTTCAGGTGGAAAAAGGGGAATTCGTGGTCCTTCTTGGGCCCTCAGGCTCCGGCAAATCCACACTTCTTAACATAATCGGGGGAATTGACAGTGCCGATTCCGGCAAGATCATAATCCGGGAAAAGAGTATGTCCGACATGGACGAAAAAGCCCTTACCACCTACAGAAGGGAGCACCTTGGATATATTTTCCAGATGTATAACCTTATCCCGAACCTTACCGTCAGGGAAAATATAGAGGTTGGGGCATATCTGTCAAAAAATCCCCTTGATATCGATGAACTCATAGAAGTTTTGGGCCTGAAAGAGCATCAGAACAAGATTCCCAGCCAGTTATCCGGCGGACAGCAGCAAAGATGCGCCATCGGAAGAGCAATAGTCAAAAATCCGGATATTCTACTGTGTGATGAGCCAACGGGAGCGTTGGACTACAACACATCCAAAGAAATCCTTACATTAATAGAAGAAGTTAATCAAAAATACGGCAATACCGTCATAATGGTCACCCACAACGATGCCATCAAGAATATGGCTGATTTCGTGGTAAAGCTAAGAGACGGCGTTATCAGAAAGAGCTATCGTAACGAAACCAAACAAACTGCAGCAGAGCTTGACTGGTAAAGGGGAAGGAGTATGAAAAATCCGTTAAACAAAAGGCTCCTTCGTGAGCTTACCGGCGATATCGGGAAATACATTGTTATTTTTATCCTGATGGTATTTTCCATAGGCTTTGTCTCCGGTTTTCTCGTTGCCGGGGAGAGCATGATAATTGCATATAACGAAAGTTTTGATAAATACAGCATTGAAGATGGGAACTTCAGAACGGAAGAGAGACTGACAGATACTCAGAAGGAATGGATTAAGACCAAGGGTGTAACGGTCTATGAGAACTTCTATGTGGAGAAGGAGTTCGATAATGATACGAAGCTAAGGATCTTCGCAAGCAGAGAAGAAGTTGACAAGGTATGCGTCATGAAAGGACGTCTCCCGGAGGGGCTGTCTGAAATTGCCGTAGACAGGATGTATGCGGACAACAACGGCCTGACTGTGGGAGATTCGCTTGTTTCCAGGGAAAAGAGCTATCTGATCGCAGGGCTGGTGGCGCTTTCGGACTACAGTGCACTTTTTTACAATAATAACGACATGATGTTTGATGCATCAGCCTTCGGAGTGGCAATTGTTTCAAAAGAGGCTTTTGCACAGTTCGAGGATGGGGCGCTTCGCTACAACTATGCCTGGCTGTATGACGTTAAGCCGGGGACCGAAGAGGAGGAAAAAGAGGTCTCCGAGGACCTGATGGAGGCCATCTCCGGGAGGATCACGCTGGAGAATTTCGTTCCGGGGTATCTCAATCAATCCATTACCTTCACCGGCGAAGATATCGTGGGTGACAAGGCGATGGTGGAGGTACTTCTTTACATTATTATATTGATCATTGCCTTTGTATTCGGAATAACCATCAACAACACTATTCATAAGGAAGCCAACGTCATTGGAACGCTTCGTGCGTCCGGTTATACCATAAATGAGCTGATACGTCACTACATGGCCATGCCGCTGATCGTTACGGTAATTGCGGCTATCATCGGAAATATCCTGGGCTACACTGTATTCAAGGATCTCTGCGCAGAGCTTTACTATGGAAGCTATTCGCTGCCCACCTACGTAACCCTGTGGAACGCCGAGGCTTTCCTTAAGACTACGATAATACCGATGATCATCATGCTGGTGGTTACGTATTTTATCCTGAGAAAAAAGCTCTCACTGAGTCCTCTTAAATTAATAAGAAGAGACCTGTCGGGCAAAAATCAGAAGCACGCCGTTACATTAAATAAGAAGATAAGGTTTCTGAACCGATTCCGCATAAGGATACTGATCCAGAATAAGAGCAGCTACATCATACTTTTCGCGGGACTGCTGTTCGCAAATATGCTATTGTTCTTCGGAATGATGCTACCGCCTATGCTGGTGCACTACCAGGGGCTGGTGACGGATATCATGCTGGCGAAACATACGTATCTGCTGCAGATCCCGGCAGGGGCAATCGATGGCGATAATGAGCTTGCTGCGGCTTTTTCCTATACTATTTTGCAGAGTAAGATAAACACCAACAATCCCGACGCTGAGAAGTTCTCCGCCTACAGCCTTAAGACCACGGGGGAGGACGGCACCAGGGTTGAGGAGGTCACACTGTACGGAATCGCTGATGACAGCAGGTATGTAGATACGAAGTTTAATGACAAGACAGTTCTTATTTCCTCGGCCTATGCGGACAAGTATGGGCTGGGGAAGGGCGATGTCATCACGCTGAAGGAACCCTATGAGGATAGATACTACGGTTTCAAGGTCACGGGAATCTACAAGTATGATGGAGGAATCGCCGTATTTATGAGCAAAAAGCATCTGAATACGGTGCTGGGGATGGATGAGGAGTTCTTCTCGGGGTATTTCTCTGACACAAAGATCACGGATATTGAGGAGAAATATATCGGAACTGTCATTGATGAGGAGTCCCTTACAAGGGTTACCAGGCAGCTCCTGATCTCCATGGGAAGCCTTATGTACATGGTTGACACATTCTCGGTGGTCATGTTCATTGTGCTCATATATCTGTTGTCCAAGCTTATCATCGAAAGGAATGTACAGTCCATATCTATGGCCAAGATCCTGGGATATTCAAGGAGTGAGATTGCTTCTTTATACATAGTGCCCACGGCAATGGTTGTCGTTCTATCTCTTCTGTTATCCTATCCGATACTGTCCTATGTGATGGTGGGAATATTCAGGGTAATGTTAAAAAAGATGATGAGCGGCTGGATGATAATCTGGCTGGATCCAACGGTTTACATAAAGATGTTTTTGCTTGGAATAATCACATATGCGATTGTTGCGGTTATGGAATATCGTAAAATCGGAGGAATTCCAATGAGTGAAGCGCTGAAAAACGTGGAGTGATTTGGAAGATTATGAATTGTTTATAAAATGAAAATAGCAGAAGCAGCGCGGATTTGCGTCGCACACACTATTATATATCGGCTATTCGTGAGCGTTATTCAAGATAGAAGTCTTGAAAACGCTCATTTTTTATACTTTTTTTAGTAATTTTACCGTAATACTGATATATAATAATATAAAATGAAACAAACTTTCACAGAAATTTCACATATCGGACAAAAATAATTCAAAATATGATTAACAGCATGATGTCTTATTTTCTAAAATAATTTGCGTAAGCGTAGATTATCCGATAGAGAAATTGCTCGAAACAAAATGATTCTAGAGGGGGATCAAATTATGTTGAAGAGATGTAACAAGTTATTGGCGTTTGTGTTGGCACTTGTTCTTGTGTTCACGGCTTTTAGCGGTGATTTCACAAGGTCTGTTGCCTACGCCACCGAGGAAGAACAGTCCGATGGAGAGAAGGCTGCGACCTGGGACGAGATCAAGGAATCCCTGGAGACTCCTAGTGAGTCAGCTCCGGAGGATTCACAGAATCCGGAGGAACCCGGAGAATCAGATGAGTCATCTGCGGAAGCAGGAAATGACGAATCTGCTGAGCAGCCCGAAGGAGGCGAGCAGCAGGAGCCGGCACAGGAAGAGACTGTAGAAGCTCCCGCAGAGGCTCCTGCCACCGAAGCGTCCGCAGCTGCAAGCAGCGAAGATGCTGGGGAGGCATCAAGCGCAGCATCAACCGAGCAGGCCGCCGAAGCACCCGGCGAAGCGAGCAGCGAAGCCGCAAGTGAGGCCAGCAGCGAGGATGCGTCTGTTGAAGCGAGCAGCGAGGCCAGCAGCGAAGATGCCGGCGAAGCATCCAGCGAAGCTTCATCAGAGGAAGTAGCTCATGAGGCAAAGCTTGTAACTGTTACTTACAAAATAGCAGATGATGAAGGCGGTAAGATTTCAAGAGAATCTGAGACTGTTGACATTGCTGATGAGGAAGAGTCTTTTGAAGGTGCCACAGCTACAGCAGATGAAGGTTATCAGTTCGCTAACTGGATAAATGAGGATGGAAGCCTTGCATGCAAGACTGCAACCATCGTTCCCGAGGATATCGAAGAAGATACCACCTTCATAGCTGTTTTTGTCAAAGATGATGTAAATAAGCCCGCTGTTTCCTTTGAGGAGAATGTAAACGGACTTAACATCTTAATCGATGCACCTGAGGGAGCTTTCCCTGAGGGAACAGAAATTAATATCACTCCTGTTTATGACAATAAGGTAGCTAAGGCTGCGGAAGAAGTTGTCGATGCCGATGTAGAGACAACAGTGGCTGTAGATATTACTTTTACCTATAAGAATAAAGAGATCGAGCCCCTTATTCCCATATCCGTTAAATTCGTAAGTGATGTGATCGCAGATCCTGAGGATACACACATTGTACACATCGATGATAACGGCGACGCAAGTCTAATTGACAACGCCGATGTACAGGGCAATTCCGTAGAGTTTACATCAGACAGCTTCTCTATTTATATCGTTGTTATCAATGGCGAGGATGCCCGTCTTAACGTTAGATTCATGAACGGCACATCTGAAGTTGCCTCCATGATGGTTAAGAAGAAAGATATCCCCAGAATAGACGAGGTTATCTATGATCCCGGTACCGGTGATCCTGAGGATGGCGTTATCTTCAAAGGTTGGACTGAAGATCCCGATTATACGGTTGAGACCCAGGGTTGGACCATTGATGAAGTACGTAACAAAGTAGCAACATTGCTTCCTCCTGCTAATGACGGAGATGAGTACAAAGTATACGCAATGTTCTTTAGGCAGTACACTGTTAACTACATTGATACTGTCGAGAATGGCAATGTATCACTTGGACAGAGATCTGTATTATATCGTGCAGATGCAACCGGTGATGATAAGAACGCTCAGTACAAAATTGACATGGGCTATTCGCCTAACGATGATGAGCATGAGTTCCGTGGATGGCACGTATTTGACCCTGACACCTATGCAGCTAACATTGTGAAAAAGGGTGATGATGATTACACCTACGATCCTGATCAGGAGAATCTTTTCAAGCAGGGAGAAACTATCACCATCTGCGGTGATGTAGTATTCTCTGTCTATGCGCCTGAAGGCCACTGGCTGATTTTTGATGAGAACGGTAAGGGAGCAACTTATTGTGCACCCAGGTTCCTGCTTACTAATGAGCCTACAGAAATGCCCAGGGAAAAGAAGGATATGCTCAGGAACGGTTATACTTTCGACTGGTGGTATACAGGAGCACCCGGTGAGGATGGCGTTCCAACCGGTGAGAAGTTTGTTTTCGGAGATGTTATAACAGAAAGAACTACCCTCTATGCTAAGTGGGATCCTGTTGATGAAGCTCAATATACAATCCTTATTTGGAAGCAGAACGCAGAGAAGAATGGTTATGACTTCACAGATTCAATAGTGGGTTATGACAGAGTTGGTGAGAATATCGCCGATCTTGCCATTACGGAAAATACCATTGGCGAGATGAAATATGTAGACATCAATGTTAAGAAGCAGGGAGGCGGTACTGCACAAAAGCAGTATGGCGGAATTGATTCTGAAGCTGCAAGAGGCAGTAAATTAAATGATCCGTTCATCGGATTTACCATGAATAAATATGATACCAATGTTAAGATCACTCCTGAGGGAGATGCAGTGGTTAACGTATATTTTGACCGTATGCACTATTTTGTCAAAATGTTCGTGACTCTTCAGGATGGCAATGGCTATCATGGTTCTTCCAAGCTTGGTAATCCATACAGCGGTAACTGGAGTACTCAGCTTTCCGGAATAACAAAGGTAAAGGGTAATGTACCTTCTGCTTTTGTGCAAGATGGAAACAAGAGATACTATTACTATGAATTTGATGCCTTTTATGGTGATGATATTTCCAAGAAATGGCCTTCTTATGACGATGTGGAAGTAGCAAACAATACGAAGTACTTTATTAGCTGGCTGCTTATGCGCACAGCCAAGGCCTTTACCGGTGATGATCATGGTAAAGATACCGTCAAGGGTGAAATTAATGTCCTTGATGAAATGGTACTTGGTGATCTGACTCACAGTGATACCAATTACCTGACCGCAAGATATGATAATGAGCCGTATAATTGGACCTACAAGATTTATTTTGAAGATGAAAACGGTCAGTTCCCTGAGGAACCGGACAGAGAAATTCATGCCAGATCCAATCAGGATGGTATTAATTCACAGCACAATCCTGCAATTGATGGATATACATTCTTAAAGCAGGATAATTATAAGAAAAGTGGCAGAAACTGTGAAATAGGCTTCTATTACAGACCACTGTCATATCCGATCCGTTTTATGGACGGTGAGTATTTTAACGGCGAACTGGAAGGAACGGATAACCGTGCCGGTAATATGCTCCACGCCGTAACCGGTATCAGATACGGAACTAAGATCAGCACGTACCTGAAAGATCATCCGGATGGATTCAACATCGATAATCCTACATGTCCTGAGCCGGGTTATGTATTTGACGGCTGGTATGTTGATGAAGGATGTACCGGTGCTAAGTTTGATTTTGACAGTAAGATGTCAACTTCAGGAGCAGTTGTATACGCTAAGTGGATTCAGATTCAGTACCGTGTATTCCTGCATCCTAATGCAAAGATGGATGACGGAACAAATGACCCTGATCTTGATTGGGGTGATGACGATCCTTCCATGTGCTTCCGTGTATCTTATAACGGAACAATATCAGAGCGAAGAGGTGAGAGACCTCAATATGAGTTCGTTGGCTGGTATCTTGATGAAGCATGCACAGCCGGCAACATGTTTAACTTTGCCGAGAAACTCAACGAATCAACGGTTACACAGGCCTATGATAAACACACTCACAACACCGATCCTATGGATATTTACGGTGAAGGGGCAACCTGGAACTCTGATCTTGAAGTGACGACCGGTGATAAGCCTCATCCTGAGCGTACATGGATAACCAAGGAATTCAATCTCTACGGTAAGTGGAGAAAGATCCTTGACGGCGCTGACGGACTCTATGTAGTTTACGATATAGAGGATCCCGATCTTGATAATGATCCTGCTACCAAAGATCCCGGAAAGGGTACCGGAAAAGCAGAAGATAGCCGTTGCTATGCAGAAGGAGCACCAATTTCTGCAGTTCCGGCTGTTACAGCTCCCGATGGTTATCAGTTTGAGACCTGGGTAATCCAGAGATATGACAAAGACCAGGATAAATATGTTGATACAAATGAGACAGTTCTGCCGGGCGGAACCTTTGATGCCAAGGCAAGCTACTCACATGTAGTAGACAAGGAAGATGGTATTCATAAGATCTATACAATGCAGCTTCGTGCAGAGTATAAGAAGATTGATGAGCCTACACCTACCTATATTCCTTGGTTTAACAACGACGGAACTAAGGCCTTCCATGTTGATACAGTAATGAAGGTCGGAGACGCCGAGAGAAGTACTCTTAAGATCAACGAAGCAGTGCCTATTCTTAATCCTGAGAACCCTCTAAACAGAGAGAAGTTCGAATTCAAGGGCTGGGCTAAGGTAGATATGGGTACCACAGAAGCAGAGGCAACAGCTTTCATGGCCGGCCCCGACACCTTCCTTCAGAATGTAACCGTTAACTTCCTTTGGTATAAGGATGGCAAGTACTACGGCAATGCAGCCTGCGGCGCTGATGATGAAGCTAAGCTTGTTGCAGCTGATGAACTTAAGCCTTATCAGGCACTGTTCGCAGTATGGGAAGAGCTTCCTACTTATGAAGTTGAGTTTGCGTTTGATGAGACAGCTCCCGCTGATCTGACAGTTCCTGACAAGCTTACAGGCAAGTACGAAGGTGATCCTATTGATGTAAGCTCGCAGACCCAGGAAGTTACAGATGCGGCAGCAGTTCTTGGATACAAGTTCCTGGGCTGGACATCAGAGCAGGTAACACCTGTAGATGATAAGTTCACAATGCCTGCTAAGAATGTACTCCTTGTTGGCTCCTTCGAGCGTATCAAGTATACAGTTACCTATGAATACGTTGGAACAGTTCCCGCAGGAACAGATCCTTATCCTGCACCTACAGAGCCTTCACACTATGCCGGCGATACAGTATACCTTGCTAAGGATGCTACAGCGCCCGGACATACATTCAGCGGCTGGACAGGAAATTATAAGATCAAGGAAAACGGATCTCTTATAGATAAGATTTTTAACTTCATTAAGGGACAGAGCGGACAGTCATTTATAATGCCTGCAGCCAATGTGCTTATTCAGGGATCCTTCGATGCGGAAATGCATCAGGTTGTATATAAGATTGTCGGTGATGAGATTCCTTCGGGAGTTACAGTACCTGCAACCAAGTCATATGCATACGGTGTTACCGTATATGTTGAGCCCGACGTTTCCGCTAATAAATATGCGTTCAGCGGATGGGATTCCAAGGATGTTTCAATTTCCGGTGGAAGCTTCCCGATGCCTAACAAGGATGTTGAGATCATAGGTGTATTTGATCCTATAACCTATGACATCACCTTCGAGTACAGACTGGCAGACGGCGTAACAGAACCTGCGAACTTCGCAGAGTGGCAGGAACAGGCCAAGGCTTATAACGGAACCTTCAGAGAAGGTGACGATATTCCTCTTCCTACAAGACCTACAGTTAAGGGCCTTGTATTCACGGCTTGGAAGATGGAAGAAGTAACCAAGGAGAAGACTCCTTTTGAGAGAGCTCTTGAGAGAGCCAAGAAGCTCCTTGCCCTGCAGGTAAGTGCGGCTGATGATGAGACCATGAAGTGTAAGGATTACGACGCAGTTATTTACAGCGTGATCAGTACCTCCTCAACGCCTCCTTCACCTCCGCCAACACCTCCGACACCTCCTACACCGCCTACACCTACTCCTACGCCTACACCGGATCCTATAACAACACCTACTCCTACACCTGTAGCAGTAGTTCCCGGCGGACAGGCAGTACTTGGTGCAAGACGTGAAACAGGTAACGGCCAGGCAGTTCTCGGCGCAAGACGCGGAAGAACAGACGATGAGACCAATACCTCAGCAAGAGCCTTTGCAATCATCGTAGCAGCCGCAGCAGCATTCTCACTTCTCTTCGTTGGCAAAAAGAAAGAAGATGAAGAAAGCTAATATCTCCTAACAATATCAACCAACTCACAGCGGATACCCCCCCAAGTGGTATCCGCTGTTTTCCTCCACCCAGGATTGCAGACGCACGTAAACCAGCGTTTTTCCGGTACTTTTGCTGACCGGACCTTTGGCTCGAAAACATTATGGGCCCTCTGACAGCGCTTTCCCCGTCATTATGTCAAATACAGTGAAATCGGGCTTTTTTAATGTTTGAGCGTCTGTTTGCACGATATAATAATGGTAACCGTGAAATAAAGTTAAGAAAATTTTAACAATTTCCACAAAAAAATTTCGCTCTATGATTGTTTATATGATTGTCCAGACATTAAAATATTCCTAACGAAAGGATATTTGGTATGAACAAAAAGAAGGGGACCTTTATTGTCAAGGTAGAATATAATCAGCATGATACCTATCAAGGGGAAGTCGTTTGGGCTGAAGGGAATAAGTCCAAGCGTTTTAGGAGCATGCTGGAACTTGTCAGACTCATGGATGATGTCATGGCGAGCGGCGAAATGAAGACAGAAGACAGAAAGGACTCCGTGTCTTAATTTATTTCGAAAAATAATCCCACTAACTCACAATTTAATACTCGACTTGAATTTTGGTAACTTACAACGGTAACAAAAATGATTCTAGAGGGGGATCAAATTATGTTAAATAAAAGTAAAAAGTTACTGGCGTTTATGTTGTCGATTGCCCTTGTATTCACTACTTTTGGCAGTGATCTTGCAAGTGCAGTTGCCTATGCCGAGGACGAAGCGGCTGCTACAGAAGCCTCAGCTGTCGAAGAAAAGGCTACAACCTGGGATGAGATAGTTGAAGAAGTGCCCGGCACACAGGATGAGAGTGGAGGCGGAAATGAAGATACATCCGGGGAGACGGATGAATCATCAGATGACGCCCAGGGAGAAGATACTCCGGCTGACACCGATGAAGGTGAGGGCGGAGCTGTTGACGTACCCGAAAATCCAACTCCTGAAGAGCCTGCAGAGGGCGGCGAAGCAGAAAATCCTACAGAGACTCCTTCCGAAGCTTCAACAGAGAGCACGATTGATGCAGCAGACGCAGCATCCATAGGTTCATCTTCATCCGAGGATGCAACAGAAGCTTCAAGTGAAGCTGCCAGCGAGGCATCAAGCGAGGATGCATCAGAGGCATCTTCAGAAGCTTCCTCAGAAGATGCATCAGAGGCTTCCAGCGAAGCATCAAGCGAGGATGCTGCAGCAGAGGCCAGCTCAGTTGAAGAGATGCTGGTGACTGTAAGATACACAGCCACTGATGGTGGTAGAGTATCAAGATCCAAAGAGACTGTTGATCTTAAAGACGAAGATGACAAGTTTAAAGGATCCACAGCCACAGCTGATGACTACTACGGATTCGTAGAGTGGGTGGATGAAGATGGCAACACAGTATGTGAAGATGCAACATTCGTTCCTTCCGACATAGAGGAAGATGCCACCTTTACCGCAGTATTCGAAGAAATCGTTAAGAAGCCGGCAGTATCCTTCTCAAGAGGCGTGGACGGACTTAACGTCTTTATTGATGCGCCTGAAGGAGCATTCCCTGAGGGGACAGAGGTTATAGTAACTCCTGTTTACGACCAGGAGGTCCTTGATGCTGCAACCGACGTAGTTGACGGTGATGCCAAGAAGGCTGTTGCTGTAGATATCACTTTTACTTATAAAGATAAGGAAATTGAACCCCTTGTTCCTATAACAGTAAAGTTTTTCAGTAATGATATCAAAGAAGCTGATGATACAAACGTCGTTCATATTGGTGATGACGGAGATGCCAAGGTTCTGGACAACGTGGATGTTGGCAACAATTCCGTTGAGTTTGATTCATCAGATTTCTCAATCTATGTAATCGTTATTTCCGGTGAGGATGCCCGTCTTGAAGTTGTATTCAAGAAGGGTGAAGATACCATCGCATCCATGTTCGTTAAGTCCGGAGATACCATGGACATGGTTATCTATGATCCCGGTGTGGGGAATTTACCGGACGGAGTCATGTTCAAGGGATGGACAAGAGATCCTGGCTATCTTGCATCGGAAGCCGATGAAAAGGGACTTACTATTGACAAGGTACGCCAGGAAGTTGTTAGCCTGCTTCCGCCTAATGCAGAAATCACTGACGGTGATCAGGTTGTCTATTATGCGATGCTCATTAAGCCCTATACTGTTACATACCTGGATGAAGGCGGTACTGCTCTTGGAAGACATGTTGTAAATGTTCGTGCTGATGCATCCGGAGAAGATAAGAAGCAGGAATATATTGTCAACATGAACTACACCCCCATCAACGACGAGCATGCCTTTGAGGGCTGGTTTGTGGTTGACGGACAGGATAATATCCTTACTGTAAACGGTGATCCCTATGTATATGATCCGGAGGGAACCGTTCAAAACACAGATAAACTTGTAATTACCGATAGCATCGTTCTTTCGGTAAATTCACCTCTGGGCCATTGGCTTATCTTTGATGAGAATGGTAAAGGCGGTAAATATAATGCACCTCAGTTTGTAAAGGACGGCGAGGTGACAAAGGAACCCTGTGACAGAAGTGTTATGACCAGATATGGTTATAACTTCGTGGACTGGTACGAGGCGGTATATCTTACTGAGGAAGAGGCCGGTGAGGATGAAAAAGCCGGAACTCCCAAGTATGATGCTAACGGAAAGCCTGTACTTCAGAGTACTCCATTCTCATTCGGCGGAGAGATCGACAAGACCACATATCTGTTTGCTGTATGGGAAAATAAAACAAATGCGCCTTATACAGTCATTATCTGGACTCAGAATAAGTATGACCGTACAAAATACGATATAGCGGACGTTTTCTCCTATGACTTCGGTGAGGTTGGCCATAATATTCCTTATAGAAGGGTTGATAACGGTGATGAGGATTATGCTGTTCTTACGGATGCTCCTGCCCGTGACAGTAATAAGTACCATTTCACAGGCTTTAACCTCAAAACGGATATAGAGGATGTGAAGGTTACTCCTGAAGGTGATGCTGTTCTCAATCTTTACTACGATAGAATTGAGTACGATCTGAGATTCTATTATTACAGAGAGCAGGTAGGCGGAGGAAACAACAGATATTCATATGCTCAGAATTCCGGCGGAGGAAGCAGCTTAAATGATCTGGCTACCTGGTATGGCGGAGCATCTTTGGCGGAGATGCCTACTCAGACTTATGGCACAGTATCGTCACAGAGAGAAGGCAACTATAATTATTATTATTTTACCCTGCATGCTTATTATGGACAGGAAATAGAAGATATATGGCCTCAGTACACCCAGATTTCAGGGCCTGCAAATAACAGAGAGCCTGTCAGCTTTATCATGATGGTAGGAACCAAGCTTAAACCGAATCCTACTAATCAGGGTAGTGGAACTGTTAAGGGTGTTATTACCGTATTGGATGAGAATATTCTTGGAGCTACCAATGACTCTGATGGTAACTACATGATCATTCGATTTAATACGTATTTTAACTGGAGATATCACATCTGGTTTGAGACCATACCGGGAGTAGAATATCCGGCAGGAACCACCAGAACTTATCAGGGAAAGACCTACTATGAAGATCACGTAGTAGAATCCCGTTCAAGTAATACAACAGTAGCTAACCAGAATGAGCCTAACTATACAGGCTTTACCTACAACACTGTTCGCGGACAGAATTGGAATGATGCAGCTTATTGGAACACTACTGAGGGTAATACAACCTTATATCATATCAATCATATCTACACCCGTAATATGTACAATATTGAGTTCATGGAAGGCAGATACTACAAGGATAAAGACTTCCTGTACGGACGTGAAAACAATATTTTACGCACCAGTGATCCTATAGCTCAGCATGCAGCAATTCCTGCGGAATACAAGAATTATGTTCCTAACCTTCCACAGAATGAGGAAGGATATGTATTCGGAGGATGGTATACAGATGGTACCTGCACCGTTCCATTCGATTTTGATAATGCTGAAATGCAGGTGGGCGGTATTCAGGTATATGCAAAATGGTACAAGATCCAGTACCGTGTATTCCTTTATCCAAATGCGGGAACAGATCCTACTTTGGATTGGGGTTCTGAAACACAGGAGACCTCATTCCGTGGTAACTATGGTGAGAGAATCAGTACACCCACCGGTATAAGAGCCGGCTATGTATTCTCCGGATGGTATACAGACCCTGATTTTAATAATCTGTTTAATGATCAGGCCTATGTTCTGAATGATAATACAGTTACCCGGGATTATGATACATCCAAGCCCACTGAGGGCAGGGATAAATGGGGAAACGGCGGCACATACAATAAGGATGTTACTGATAATCGTTTCTGGATTACCAGAGAACTGGATCTTTATGCTAAGTGGAGCAAGATTCTTGAAGGTTCCAACGGAATCAAGGTTACTTATGTAAAGGAAGATCCGCGTTCTCAGATTACCGGTATCGGCAATCCTGTGGACGCAAATCTGTACGTGGATAATGCTGATGCAACGGCAGTGGCAGCCCTTAAGTCTCCTGATGAGAAGTATCAGTTCTCACACTGGATGATGCAAAAGGCCAATGATGCCGGAGATGGCTATGTGGATGAAGGAACAGTCATTTATCCCGGAGAGAAATTTAAGGTTCTTGCACAGAATGCGATAGTTGATGTTATCAGCAGAAAACCTGATGGAACCATTGATAAGGCTAATTATACAATTCAGCTCAGACCTGTATTTACCAAGGTGGAGGAGGCTACTCCTACATTTATTCCTTGGTATAAGAATGATGGTACTGATTGCTTCCACACCGACAAGATTGTAAACGGAGAAAATGCACTTCTTATCAATGAAGCTGTAGAAATTCAGCCTGCACTTACCCGCGAAGGATACAGATTCCTTGGATGGGCAAAGGTTAGAATGGGTGCGAGTGCTGAAGAAGTAGAGGCATTCAGGAGTAACAGCGGCAACTGGACCCAGGCTTTAGGTACGTCCAATCTGTTCCTGTACTATGATGCGGATAGCAATAAGTTCTTCTCAGATGCAGCGAAGACCAAGGTGGCAGAGTATGTGGCAGCTGATGAAGAGATGCCTTATCAGGCTCTGTTCGCAGTATGGGAAGAAGGAAAGAAGATAATTTATACAGACGGCGTTGAGAATGAGACTGTCTTTGACGACCAGACATACAGAGCATTTGTAGGCGAAGCCACACCTAAGTTCCAGGCAGCGGATGGCACAAATGAGCCCACAAGACCCGGCTACAAGTTTATGGGATGGAATCCTGGATGGAAGGATACCGTTGATGGCGACCAGACCTACACTGCAACCTGGGAGGTTGATAACGACCAGACCTACATTGTTAACTACTTCTCAAAGGGCAACGGAACCGTTGATCCTACAAAGGAAGGACCTTTCCAGGTACTTTCCAACGATGATGTAATGGGTTCAAAAGCAGAACCTGCACCCGGTTACAGATTTAAGGCATGGTATAAGACTGTAGGAGATAATGACACACTTATAAGCGGTGCAGTAGCAGTTCTTTCATCTGCTCTTGCAAAACAGTATCTTGAAAAGGACGGAAATATCTTTGCTGACACTAACTACACAGCAGAGTTTGAGGTAGATCCCGATCAGACCTATAAAGTAGAATATGTATCCGATAACATAACCATGGGAACTGTTACCAATCCTGCTGACGAAGGACTCCAGGTACTTTCAACCGAGGGAGTAACAGGATCCAAGGCAGAAGCAAAGCCCGGATACAGATTTGTAGGCTGGATCAGGGATGGGGACAGTGAACCCGTATCAACAGCTGAAGAGCCCGGAGCAGCTGCCTTCAAGGCAATGATAAACAAGGATGAAGTGAATTCAAACCTTTATACTGATACCAAGTTCATTGCCAAGTTTGAAGTTGATGCCGGCAAGACTTACGTTGTCAACTATTACTCAAAGGGTAATGGAACCGTAGATCCTACAAAGGAGGGACCTTTCCAGGTACTTACAAGCGATGGTATAGAGGGTTCAAAGGCAGAACCTGCACCCGGATACAGATTCAAGGCATGGTATAAGACTGTAGGAGATAATGACACACTTATAAGCGGTGCAGTAGCAGTTCTTTCATCTGCTCTTGCAAAACAGTATCTTGAAAAGGACGGAAATATCTTTGCTGACACCAACTACACAGCAGAGTTTGAGGCAGATCCCGATCAGACCTATAAAGTAGAATATGTATCCGATAACATAACCATGGGAACTGTTACCAATCCTGCTGACGAAGGACTCCAGGTACTTTCAACCGATGGAGTAAAGGGATCCAAGGCAGAAGCAAAGCCCGGCTATGAATTTGTAGGCTGGTTCAGGGATGGAGATAATGCAGGCGTATCATCAGAAGCAGATCCCGGAGCTGATGCCTTCAAGGCACAGATAAACAAAGATGCTGAGCACACAGATCTCTATGCTGACACCAAGTTTGTTGCGAAGTTCCAGCCTGATAACAGCAAGCAATACAATGTGATCTATACAGCAAAAGAAGGCGGAACTGTA
>NZ_JANSWL010000031.1:0-639 GCF_028539135.1 Butyrivibrio sp. DSM 10294
TCATTACTCGTCAAGCTCTTTGAATATGATTCGCAGGTTGCCGTAGATACAAGTGTCGTAAGAGGATCTGTTTTACGCGTAAACTTCCCCAACACCGGTCTACTGCTCCTTAGAAAGTCCGCCAGAACTCCTGACACCGCCAGAATCATACTCACAACTCCCGGCGGCAAATTAGAATATGACGCCAAAATTGCAAAGGTCTCTGATTATACAATCGACAGCATCTTCGCCCACAGGTTGTACTTACTGATTCCGTTTTATATCTTCAATTATGAAAAACAGTTCAAAGCGATCAATAAGGACTCATCCCGAACCGAAGAACTCGCCGAAGTATACAAAAACATCATCGCAAGACTGGATAAAGAACTTCAAGCAGGCAACTTGTCAGCCTATTCCTACGGTGTTATCATTAGGTTAACACACAAGGTACTATACAAACTTACTATCAAACACAAAACTGTGCAGGAAAAGGTAGGTGGTGTTATGGGCGGAAAAGTTTTGGATTTGCCGGAAGTCAGACTATACCATCAAGGCGTCGAAGAAGGCCGTAAGGAAGGCTTGATGGAAGGCTTGATGGAAGGCGAGGCTGAACGCAACAAACTCCAATCAGAGAATGCTGCGCTTCGTAAAGAGCTTGAA
>NZ_JANSWL010000032.1:0-36438 GCF_028539135.1 Butyrivibrio sp. DSM 10294
CGTAGTGATCCAACTTGACGTTTTCAAATCAAATTCCCCGAGACTTTGCAGTCGGCGATAGAGTTCCTCCGTCATGATCAAAACGCCGATTTCTTTTGCTTTCCATTCGGCGCTGCCTGACGGCGGGTTTTTAGCACGCCCCTGTAATGCCTTTTCGTCATAGCCGATGGTATCCGGTTCTCCGCCGCTCTCCTCCATCCTTCTCAAAACATCCATGGAGCCCGGATGCTCAAGCAAACGTTTCTCCACGTCAAGCCAACTCAGTTCCATATGAAGATTCTTATTATCCTGAAACCTCGCTTTTAATATTTCTAACATAGTTTTCCCCTCCAATCCCCGATTTGACATGCTTCAAGCAAGCGACAATTCGTAACACGCAATATTGCAAATTCGGTTTTAATCTATATGGAATTGCTAATATCTGAAATGGCGCTCTCAATAAAATTACCTCCACAAACCACCGATTTGCTTAATACAAAGATTCTAACCGTTTCAACAATAAAAATAAAGTCCACTGATATGAGCTTCATTCTTCACTTCCATTTATCTGTGAATGGTAACGATGACTTTGGAAGTATTGTGCTCAGCATATTTATTGTCGTTGATTTACCGGCACCGTTTTCTCCAAGGAAGGCAAACAGCTCACCCTGCTTTACGAAAAAAGAGATATTATTTACGGCAGTCATTTCACCATATTTTTTCTGCAGTCTACTAACTTCTATTACGTTTTGCATTTTGAACTCCTTTCATCGAAACCTTTCTTACGAGATAGATACTACCTCATTTCCCCCACAAAAAAAGCACAACTCAGGTGAGTTGCACTTTTCGTAAGGTGATATACATTTTTTAGTTTCAGGACAAATCCAGACGCCCCGAAATATAGTATTTGTAATGATTTTTCTTGCAATATTCTCTTATTTTATTGCTCAATTCTTTATCCTTGGTGTATTCCAGCAGATAGCATTTTTTATGGGCACATTTTACAGTCTTTAAGTATTTTTGGAAATATTTTGTTTCATCGGAGTCGTTTTCCCCAAACTTATCCTTATCATAATCAATTATTTTTGAAAAAACCGTCTCCTGATTTACACCATCAAGAATCCCGTTAAGGTTGCCATTTTTCTCGTAATATTCTGTGACGAAGGTATCTCCTCCATTGATTATGACTTTTCCCTTTTTGCTAAGGCCTTTGAGAATATTTTCCACACCGGCATATATGTTTTCAGTATGATACAGATAATAAACATCGATATTATCTACAAAAAAACCATCTACTCCGGTTTCATCTATCTCCGTAGAAAGCTCATTCAGGATAAAATTCTGCCATTTCTCCGTTGAGACATCGACCCATTTTTCATCAGGCCAATTATCATACACACCAAGTGTTATATCTTCGAATCTGCTGTAATAATCCCGATAATTCTCTATAGCTCCTACATTGATATAGCTGTAGACTTTATGTCCCTTTTTCTTTAGCTTCTTAATATCTTTTGATGAAAAGCCATTCTGAACATCGAGGACAATTGTCTTATAATCCCCAAACTTTTTCATGGCACTCTTTCCGGCATTTACCGATAGAAAAACGCCGTAATCGTAAGCAAATTTATTCCCGGCACAAACATTCATGCTAAACACTCCCATAAAAAAGCATACGCACAATGTCAGCACCATAACCCTTCGGCTTAAGTTTCTTTTAGCCACATATATTAAATTCCCCATGATAAACCTTTTCATTCTCCTCACATATATTATTATTTGCCCGTAATTATTTTACAAAGCATAATCTGAAATGTACATAAGCTATTCATTAAAACTCTGAAATGAAGCAGATCCTTGTTGCTGCGTTACAGTTCAGACCCTTAGAATTATTCATATGCGCAAGTGATAATATCATCTATAAGCTGGAATTAAATGTTTTAGCAAAAAGACATAACCCGTCTTCTATTCCCTTAATCGTAAAGATCCTGAGCATCGGATTTAATCATCTTTCTGATTATCATAAACTGCTCCCATTTATATTCATGCTTCACTTCTAGCCATGTATGTACTCAACCTCATCAAGTTTACCTGTAATATGATTCCTATTTCCGGTAGGTACAAATCCATTCCGCAAATACAAGCGCTCTGCTCCGTGGTTGTTCTCTAAAATCCAAAGAACCGGAGTATGGCCGTTAGCCTGAATCTTAGAAACAGCATACTCAAGAAGCTTGGTTCCATATCCTTTATTTTGGAATTCCGGCAGAACATATAAGTCTTCGATAAGTCCTCCATCAATTGATACCACTGCCACGGGATCCTTGTCATATAGGATAAAGAATTCGCTACCTTTATCGCGCTTACCTGCTATATAATTCCGCTGATTCTCGATGGAATGCTGCTCAATAAAATCTGCGGAGCAAAATGAACGGTGGGATTCCTTCCAGGATATAGAATGGATTCTGGCCGCGTCCAGTATGTTCTTATCAGTCACAGGGACAATGGAATAATTCGCCAAGTTCCCCCAGGGCCCGGGGTTGCATTTTTCTGCTACTTCTAAAAGTCTCTCTGCTTCCATTCTTGTCGGTAACATGATCCTTCCTCCATTTACCGGAAAAGATGTGGTGTTGTTCAACACTCTTTTCCCGAATTATTAAAAATCGATCCGACACAATGATACTCTATACCCTAAGGGCAGGGTCAATTGCTATTATTATGGGCTCTTGAAATGATAACATGCCCTTTTGCCTTATCTCCTGAAACAGTCAAAGTATATGTTCCTTCAGTCTCTATCCCAACCTGAAACTGAAACTCCGTAGATTCATCAATAGTTCCACGATAAGCAGGCTTATCATCACCTTTTTGAATGAGTAAAGATATCGTTCCGGATTCAGCCTCTACCATTACATCAAGGGCTTCCCCTTCCTTCATCTCCAGTTCATGAGAATAAGATGTATTAAGCACTTCGAAATCTATGTCAAAGTGATCTTTATCTCCGGTCTTGCTCCCGCTAAAGGTAGCTCCTTCTGCACAAGCACTCAGAAATATCGTGGCAATAAGCACTGTTACAACCATTAATTTAATTCTCATATGATGTTTCATACTACCTCCAGAAATGTAGATGTTTTCTGTATCCTATTGATGATACTATATTTAAATGCAGAAAAAAAGGTAGATCAGTGTATGTGGGTCACTGTTCTACCTCTTTCTATGAAACTAAAAGACTAAAGAAATATATAATATGATTCCGAATATGTAAAGTGAACTCCCTTTTTCTCAAGCATGTTTGCAAGTCCTGCATAGGAACAGGAAGAATTGAAAGTCATATACTTCATAAGCATCCCCTTTGCCATTACTCCCAATTTAGCAGTGTCTAGCCCGCAAAACAAGGCTTTAAATGCAGTGTTTATCTATGGTATAATATATATAGGAAGAGAAAGGGCGCCACATAATGTGACGCCCAATTTTTTTTATATAACATTACTGCATGAACCAGTTATTCATCAGTATCATTTTTTAGTATTTCTAGGAACTCAGCGACTGTGACTATCTCGATTCCTTCATATTCTTTTACTGTAAAAAGATCCTTGTCGCCACTAACAATATAATAGCATTTTGAATCTATAGCACACTCTAAGAACTTATTGTCGTCAGGATCCCTACAAACATCAACTTTAGTTGATACCTCTATAACTCGGCATTTGGCTTCAAGGTCTATGAGAGGTACTTTTGGCTTCTTTCCCGGAAACTTATATTTCAGGTATTCTACAGTCTCAGTGTATTCTTCCAGAATCTCAGCTGACGCATATGCATCAATCCGATTTGTCATTACGTAATCTATGACTTCTTCAGGCTTCCCACCGAAGAATATTGCTGATGCCACGACATTTGTATCTATAACAACACGCATCAGGCTTTTCTCCTCTTCCTGACTGTTTTAATGGCATCATTTATATCCTCTTCTGTCATGCCGACATTTTTAGCCCATTTCTGGGATTCTTTCATGAGGGAATCGAATTCATTTATGTCTGGCGCAACAATAGGTTTAAGCAGAATATTATCTCCATCTGTCACAACTATAAGTTTGCTTCCAGCATCCAGGGAAAGCGCGTCTCTGACTGTTTTAGGCAGTACCACCTGTCCTTTTGAAGATACTGATGTTACTTCAGTGATCATACTCATTTGGCGTCCTCCTTTGGTAAGAATTTCTTACTTAAATGATACCATTTTTCTCTCCATACGTCAATTTAAGGTTATTTACTGTTATAGTAGCTGCTATAGGCTACTTCAAGCTGACGCTTTAGTTCCTTATTCTCTTCCTGTAGCGAGATTATCTTGCGTTTTAGACTATCAATTATTGCTTTGCTATTTGAATCGGAAAGCTCAACTTTTCTTCGGGCTTTTGAAGCTGAAGTAGGGACATTATCGCGGTAAGATTCGATTTCTATCCCTAAAATGAAGATTTTATCGCAACTTCAAGTATTTAATAAGTCCAAAAAGGTTGCGATAACCTCTTCACTGTTCGTGATGTTAGTTGCATTCTATAATTTATCTATGGATAAATTATCTAAAGAACAAATTCTTATGAACAAGGCAAGCAGAATGATTGATTTGATTTTAGTGTATTAGATTCGGATTGAACTAACTCACATCCGTACTCAAAGCGATTCATTTATTACTGCTTTCAAAGTCTCCGATGACTCTAGTAATGCAGCCTTTTCCTGCTCGCTGAGTCTGATTGGCACAGATCCTTCAACGCCATCTCTTCCGACAATAGCCGGCATGCTGAGAGCGACGCCATCAATGCCATTCTCACCGTGCTGAATGCTGGATATAGGAAGAACTGACTTTTCATCACGTATGATAGCCTCACAGATACGCCTTACACTCATGGCAATTCCATAATAAGTAGCACCTTTTTTCTCGATGATCTCATAAGCACTATTCTTGACAGTTTCAGCAATCTCTTTCATAGCTTTTTCATGCTCGAAATGTCCTCTCATCTCGCAGAAATCATGGATTGGAATTCCTGATACATTTGCACTACTCCATGCTGCTATCTCGCTGTCTCCGTGTTCACCTATGATAAATGCATGTACTGAACGGCTGTCTACACTCAGGTGCTCACCAAGAAGATATTTGAATCTGGCCGTATCAAGTACTGTTCCTGAGCCAAATACTCTGTTTTCAGGGAAGTCACTGAGTTTGGCTGCTGCGTATGTAAGAACATCAACAGGATTAGCCACTATCAGAAGAATTCCATCTTTGTTGTACTTTGCTATTTCCGGAATAATCGACTTAAAGATTCCCACGTTCTTTTTTACGAGATCGAGCCTTGTCTCGCCGGGCTTCTGTCCTGCCCCTGCCGTAACAACCACAACTGCAGCATCGCCTGCATCATTGTAATCACCGGCATATATCTGCATTGGCTTTGCAAAGGGAAGTCCATGGCTGATATCAAGAGCCTCACCCTCAGCCTTCTCCTTATTCACATCTATCAGCACCATTTCGGAAAAGAGCCCACTCTCCATTAGGGCAAAAGCTGATGCTGACCCAACAAATCCACAACCTACTACTGCTACTTTTCTCTCATTTAATGCTGACATAATATGCCTCCTTTTTTCTTGCTACATTCAGTATAAACTCACTTATATCAAAAGCCCATGAAATATTTGCTTACTGGGAAATTTACTCAAGTATCTCACCATTTCTGGAGATTGTCACAACCTGCCAAGGAAGAAACTTTCCGCTATTCTTTATTGCATTCTCTGCAGCTCTCTGTAGCCCTCCGCAGCATGGAACCTCCATTCTTACTATGGTCACGCTGACAATATCGTTGTTTGAAATGATCTCCTTAAGCTTCTCAGTATAGTCGCCTTCGTCAAGTTTCGGGCATCCAATCATTGTAACCTTGCCCTTCATAAATTCCTCATGCATGTTAGCGTAGGCGTATGCTGTGCAGTCAGCTGCAATAAGGATCCTGGCCCCATTATAAAAGTCTGCTTGCGTTGGAAGGAGCTTTATCTGGCATGGCCACTGCATCAGTCTTGATGGATGAGTGCTCATTCTTGATATCATGTCCTGTCCGGGATCAGTGTCTTCCTGATTGCCACTCTTAAGTGTCATAAACCTTGAACCGGGACATCCATGTCCTGCAGCGTGTTGTTCCATTTCTTTCATCATCTTGTTTTCGCACTGATGCATATCTTTTACCAATCCTTTCTTCTCCTGTGCTGCCTTTACTGCTGCTTCGTCATACGCAGGCGCTTCTCTTTCTTCAAAAGAGATTGCTCCCATTGGGCATCCCGGCAGACAGTCCCCAAATCCATCACAGAAGTTCTCTCTTACCAGTTTTGCCTTTCCATTCACAATATCAATGGCTCCTTCATGACATGCGTTTGCGCAGATACCGCAGCCGTTACACCTTTCTTCATCGATTTTTATTATCTTTCTTACCATCATTAAACCTCTCTGTTTGACCTTTGTTCTTGTTCTGATGGTGTTAGTATAATATACTGTTCATAACAAGTATGTTGTTCAAACCACATTTTGGAGAAAAATTTATGAACCTTGAAGGTATAGAAAAGAGTAGATTGTTCCAGGGAATGACAGCTAAAGAACTGTCTTCATGCATTGCTTCACTGGATGCCAGGGAAAAGAAATATCGAAAAGACGATCTGATTCTCCGCGCGGGAGAGCGAACTTCAAGCATAGGTATGGTACTCTCAGGCAGTGTTACTATTGAAAGCAATGACGTCTGGGGCAATTGCTCTGTCTTAAGCCATGTAAGCAAAAATCAGTTCTTCGCGGAAACCTATGCTCTACTTGGCGAAGTCCTTCTGGTTGATGTCAGAGCAAATGAAGACTGCCGAATTCTCTTTTGTAATATAAGGAACCTTCTTGAAGACAGCAAAAAGAGCTCTCCCTGGAAGGAAAAGCTCCTAAAAAACATACTTATTATTTCATCTCAGAAAAACCTTGTCCTCTCCGGACGCAGTTTCCATACTTCTCCCAAGAGCTGCCGTGGACGCCTTTTGTCATATCTCAATGCCATCGCACTCCAGACAAGTTCAAGGGAATTTGACATTCCCTTCAACAGGCAACAGCTTGCCGATTACCTTAACCTCGAAAGGACCAACATGTCAAAAGAACTCTCGCACATGAAAGATGAGGGGCTTATCGAATATAGAAAAAGTCATTTCAAGCTTATTAAGGCGGATTAAATTCAAACTAAACGACATGAACCTGCAGGCTGCTCTGCTTCTAACGCTGCTGACGACAGCTCAAGTAATGGAATAGGGCTTATACGTTTATAAACTTCTTTGTACTGTCGCTAAGTTTGTTCGTAACCTGGTTGTTATTATCCATGGCCTCTCCGATTTCTTGAATTTCTCCCACAATCTCCGTAGAGTTGGAAGCTGAAAGGCTGATGGCCTGTGTGGACTCTTCAACGGAATCGGTGATTGTAAGAATTGAGTCTGCCATGCTGTGCATTGTGTTATCAAGAGAGTCTGCCTTCTCAGTAAAGCCTTCAAGAATTTCATTCATTATCTCTGCTGTACTCTCGTATTTCTCTCCTGTCTCAACAAAGGCTTCATAATCGGCAATAACAGTATTGTTGATAAAATCTACAACCTCGATGGCATTATTCGAAAGCTCCTGAACAGCCTTTGTCACATTCTCACTTATAGTCTGAATATTTCCGGCTGTCTGTCTGCTGTTATCGGCAAGTGCACTGATCTCCTGCGCAACTACCGCAAAGCCCTTGCCGGCTTCACCTGCTCTTGCAGCCTCAATGCTGGCGTTAAGTGCAAGAAGGTTTGTCTGGGAAGCTATATCGAGGATAACCTTGGTAAGTTCTCCGATCTGATTAACCTGCTCACTTTCCTTTACTGACTCATCAAGGGTCTTGCTGAGCGCCTCAACTCTGGCACCTGTATTCTCCTTCTTCTGCATAGCCTCATTCTTAATGGTATCAGCTTCCTTCTGGATCTCGCCTGCACGCTCTTTTCCTGAAGCAACCTCATCATTGATGCTCTCCACCGCATCTCTTACATCATTGAGCTGCTCCTTAATATGAGAAGCTGTAGTTGACACATTGTCCATGCTGGCTGAAAGCTCCTCAAGCGCCGCTGATGTGTTGGTGATGTTGTCGTTAGCCAAAGCGATCTGTGAGGTCATCTTGTCTGCGGAATCTGTAAGAATGAGTGTTCCGCTCTTAACATCTTTCATTACGCCCTGCAGGGTTTCAATAAAATCATTTATGCCGTCTCTTATAAATACAAGCTCATTTCCAGTCTTAACATTTACTCTTGCTGTAAGGTCACCCTTTCCGGCGTTGATATCATTTATAATTTCCTGAACAGAGTCGGAAATCTTAACAATAACTTTGGTGATAAGAACAAATGAAACATATAGGTTCAAAAGAAGGCACACGATAAACACAACCATTCCTGTTACATTCATGACAGTTATCTTACTTTTTGACTGTGCCATATAATTTACAACATTACCCTGAAGTGACTCCACCGATGCATCAAGGGTTGCCATGCCTTCTTTGACACCTTCCATGTTAGTCATATAATCTCCGGTAAGTATCTCCGAGGCAACACGTCCATCGCCGGTTGTCATCATGATATTGAACACTTCATCAACGTTCGCAATAAGAGCCTTTGCCGAAGCATCAAGCTGTGTCGTTGCGTTTGGATTGCCATATATAGTAAACTCATCGCCGATTTCTTTTACAAGAGTGGTCACTTCGCTCTCGTAGGATTTAAGCTCGCTTCCGATTCTCTCTTTATCAGCATCAGTGTAATATGCCCATAGTCCCAGTGCGCTCTGAACCGTTCCGTCAATCCTGGCCAGATCTTCCTTAACTGTTCCCTCTTTATGAATCAGCCCGGTTACTCCGGCAATTATACCCTGAGCACTGTCAGACATGGATGATATTCCATCGTTAACAATGTAGCTTACTATGTTAAATACCAGCAACATCAGAATATTAAAGAACAAAATCTGAACCGGAATAGATTTGAAAAAACTGACCTTATTTTTCTTGTTTTCAGTTGTCCTTGACATAACGACACTCCTTTCAATTTAATAAATATTCACCTATATATATTATACAGATAAGTATTGCATTGTTTTACGTTTAATATTTTTTTAATAAAATTAAATAAAAAATGCATAAAAACAATCGAGTAGGCTGACTCCTACTCGATTTCGCACACGAACATTCCGCACTTCGTGCTCCATGTTCTTACAACCGGCAAATGAATATGTATGCAAGCATCCATTCGCTTGCCGGTCTTGTGCAACAAAAAAGCAGGCAGCCTTACCAGCTACCTGTACAATCTTTGCTTTATTCACGGAACCCAGGTGATAAGGACCTCGGCATCTCCGTCTATTGTAAATTCTCCGCTTCCCGCAGTCACAAACAGCGACTCTCCTTTTTGAGCTCTGCTGAACTTCAGCCAGAAGGATTCCTCCTATTGCATGAAGTGTTCCCGGAGTTATAAGAAGGACATCCCCCTTCTTTACATGCTCTTTATGGAGAACTTCCTCCAGTGTGTTATTAGAAATCCTCTGTTCAAATTCTTCTTTTGTTATTCCCCTGTTAAATCCCTGATAGAGATAAGCGCCTTCCTTAGCATCCAGCACATACTACATCTCTGTCTTACCGTGCTGGCCTTCGTTGGCCTTGGCATATACTTCATCGGGATGTACCTGGATTGAAAGAGGCTTCCTTGCATCTATGAGCTTTATCAGAACATGGTAGTGGCAAACCCGATATTGCTGAGATCCTGATTAAGGCGTGTGGAGGAAAAGAAGCTATCCCTTCAGAGGAATGGGAGAAAGCCAAAGCTTTTGTTAGAAATAAGGGTGAGAGGCTTGAGAAAGTAAGGGCCAATTATCCTGATCATTCTTTTGAAAAAAGCGATGACGCGATGAATAAACTCTATGAATTGTTCGAGGTTGAACCAGTAAAGCGTATCATTAAACATGACGGAGTATCACCGATAATTGTTGATAGTACACTTCCAGCAGGAAAGATTCACGACATGCTTTGTGATTATCTCGTTTCCGGAAATGGAAGCTGCAAAACAGTTCAAGGAGAAGTTATTAGGATCACGGGATGCGTTGCTGACGAAGTATATCGTAACGGGGGTGCCAACTGGAGTCGTGGCTACAGAAAAATGGTCAATAACCTTCCTAAATATTTAAGTTTAGGACAGCCTTTGTCAGAATCCGAACTTGAAGAAGTCGATGCTATCTCAAAGCCACTTCCTAATCAGGGCATGACTGAGATTGAAAGGCTTGAAGAACTTGCAGTTAAGTGGGTAAGTATGAATAGTTTGCCTATTTCATTGGAAGATGTTTCGTAATATTACAAATCCCCAGAATATCCCAAAATGCCCCGGGACTTTTTTAATAGTCCCGGGGCATATGATTGCTATAGCTAAGTCTTAGAGTCTAAGTCCCATATCTTTCTGGCGAAGGATCTTGAACCTATAGGTCTTTGAGCCTCCGATTCCATACTTCCTTGCGGCCTTCTGACTTAATGTTACCGTCATCTGGGCTGTTCCGAATCTGTCATTTCTAGTGTAGGAAATAATGTAATCACCCTCCTCATACTTAAGAGTATAGGTCTTTCCGTCATATCCAACAACGTTTAGCTCTTTTATTACAGGAAGTATGTAACATCCGCCTGCATAGGTGGTTGTGATATTTCCTTTGCTGTCTACTGTTACAGCAGTTGTGCCTGAAGCATAGCCTTCGATGTCCTCACTTGTAAATACCTTGTTGCTTCCTGTATTTCTGATAAGAGCCGCGGTTGCTGCTACATTTTCAGAATTCAGTTCCTTCTGAAGAGTATACTTCTTAGCCTTTACAGTGTATTCTGTGTAGATTTCGCTTACTGTTACGCTGTCGAATATAAGGTTCTTCTTTCCTGCGCTTGTAAGAACAAGATCATAGGTCTTTCCTGCATTCTCGCCTGCTTCTACAGTAGTATTTTCCTTAAACTCTCCTGTATATTCAGTGCTTCCAATGCTTATTATCTTGCTTCCATCAGCACTTGCCTGATACAGCTTATAGGTAGGTGCTGCCTTTCCAGCCTGGGTAGTTCCTGCGCATTTTATAAATACCTCTCCAGGAAGTGCCTTGCTGTACTGACTGTAAGGAAGGACATTTACTACTGTCTTTGCGTTTATCTTAAAGTCTACATAAGCGCTGCTTCCTACTCTATATCCGGTGGTAGATTTCTTTACCTTGATAAGAGCACGGCCTGAGCCAATCTGCTTATTACCCGTGTAGGATATAGCATAATCGCTGTTTCCTTTTCCGGAAATGGTTACTGTATCTCCATCAGGCTCAGTAACAGTAAATTCTGCCATGGCACCTGCTACATTGTAGGTAGCGTCACTTGCTGTGATAAACTTAGCATCCAGAGCCACAGGATTTCGCTTGTAGGTTACAGTGAGCTTACTGTCAGCATATGCTCCTTTACCATAGAAGAATATCTTGTAGGTTCCGGGAGCCTTGTTATCTACTACTCTTCCATCATCGAGTACATAGCTTCCGCTGATTGTCATGGTAGAATCAGACGTAACTGTCACTGCCACTTTAAGCTCACTTTTTGTAAGAGGAACATAAGTAACTTTTCCGTTAACATTCTTTTGCTTAGCTATGGTCACATCGTCAGTAGTGATGCCATTTAGTGTAACCTTGATATCCTTGGAAGATCCGTCATAAACTTCTCCTGCCTGGTTCCAGTCTATTGTAAACATGGACTGGTTAAGGGCAGATGCTTTTACAGTAACCTTAGCTATGATAGGTTCATCATACTCGGTATACGGATACTTCTTAGCAAAGTCCTCACTATCCTTAACAGATACGAATGCATTGTACTTACCGGCAGTAAGAGCCTTTGTTCCAGTTTCATCTACTTCAGCACTTTCTGACATAGGCGTAAGTGTTACAACTACCTCATCCATAGGAATAGCAACCTTCTTACCTGCCTCATTCTTAACCTTGGTGTTAATTGCTGTTACAAGGTCAGTTGCTGCAACGCCATCCTTGGAGTAGACTGCGGTAGCCTTCTTAACCTTTAGCTTACTGAACATGGTTTTGTTGTTTGCATAAACCTCAAACCTGTCAACAGCTGTTCCGTAGTAGTTACCGGTTCCGGTAAGCTTGATACGGTAGGATCCGGTTTCGGTAATGGTCTTAACAAGAGCTTTACACTGCTTGGCTGTTGTCACATCACCTGTACCGAATGTCTCCCAGAGCTTTGTCTCAGGGTTCTGCTTTTGAAGTGTCATAATTACTTCAGTTCCGACCTTATACTTAACTGTCTTTGCGTCGTTATTTACATAGGCTCCGGTAAGCTTGTCATACTTCCTCTGATAATGTACAGCCTTGGTTGTCAGGGCTATTCCGCCCTTTTTCTTAAGGATGTAGCTGTCCTTTACAATATCAGCATAGTTTCCAACTGCCTGATAAGTCTCGCCCACTGACAGAGGAAGGATATCAAAGTATACAACAGCCTTCATCTTAGCATAGTTGCCTTTACCTTTTACTATGATCTGAGGCCACTTGGCTGCCGCCTGGTCCTCACCATAGATCTGCTTGTAATAGGTCTCACCTGCTACAGCGCTTACCTTAACTGAAGCATTCTTATTATTCTTGTAACTTACTGTATAGTCCTTACCGTAAACAAGCTCATAAGCTGTTCCGTCGCTGTTCTTTGTCTTGGTATCGGTAATTGTGATATTAAGGTCATAACTTGCACTCTTTCCTGCATCTGCCTTTAGTGACTTAGGATCTGCGCTTAGTTTGTGTGCAAGACCTGAATACTTAACACCGGCAGGTGTACTTATTACTACACCGTTATCCTCACGGTCGGTAGCATAAGCACCTACATTAGCATATACATACAGGTCATTGTACAGTACCGGGATATCCTCACATGCAATTCCGCTTGAGTTATCAACAAATTCTTCAGCGGACATTGTAAAGAGCGTATCCTGAACAACATCAGTGCTGCTTCCTGTCCTGAATACAGGAGTTCCATTACTGTAGATAGCCTTTCCAACTACAGTGTAGCTAAGAATAGAAAGGTTATCGTTTGCACCAAAGAGCTTACCTGCTGCGGTATCATAGAAGCTCTTATTAGCACTTATTCCGTAGGTCTTTCCACTGTTGTAAGCTGCGAGCTTGCTTAAATATACGGGTTCAGTGGACTCACTAAGCTGCTTTCCGCTGTATTCTAAGATGTAGTGGATGATATAGAACTGCTCTAAGTAATCATCTTCGTCTATACCAAACTCAATCTCTTCACTTATGAGCTGCCACTTGGAAGCGACACTTTCTAGAGTTGCAGCAAAGCGGATCCTGATATCCACATCTCCTGCCAGCATTCCTTCTATAATGACTATTCCATCTCTTCCAATAGTAAGAGGCCCAGGTATGCTATGCCAGATACCATCACGTCCCTTATACTGAACTTCGACATTTTTACCTTTCTCTTCGCTGCCAAAGTCTACCTTTATAGTACCATTCTCATTAGCTGAATCATCCTTGGTACTTGCTTTAGGTGCTTCGGGCCGGCTTCCTATAGGATATGGAATCCACTCACTCGGTTCAGTATCATCGGTACCCTTGGTTCTTATATAAACCACGTGGTTATCAGGATCATCATCATCCAAAATATCAGTTATAGAAACAGATGAATCTCCTTCCTTCGAAGTAGGATCAAGGGTTACTTCATAATCCTCACCGGGATAGAAGACTTCCTTCGAGTTATTAACCACTATTTCCTTACTTATTTCTTCTGTAGTAGGATTCTGCGGTGTCTTCTTGCGAACTACACCCGGCTGTTTTTCAGGCGTCTTCTTAATAACTTCTTCTGTTCCATCCTCCTTGGTGATACGCTGTATTATTTCTACAGTGATCTCCTTGCCGGCATCCTCAGTAGTAATTGTATAAGACGAGTAAGTTGCTCCTTCAATAGGCTCTCCGTCTCTATACCACTGATACTCTATAATGCCTTCAAGATTCTCAGGTGAAAGTTTTACTGTAAGGACATCACCTATAACAGGTTCTCCGCCAGGTCCGCTTGGTCCATCCATAGATGCGTTATCAATTTTTCCAGGCTCTGACTGGGTGCCACCGCCTCCGCCGCCGGAGCCGCCTTCATCCTTAATCTCATCATAATAGCCTTCGCCGTCTTCATCTCCGTTCTGATAGCAGATTGCATAGGTTGAGAATAAATTACCGTATATAACTACAAAGTCTGCACCCTTAAAGAAGGTTCCGTCTTTAAATTCCTTACCTTCGCTATTATCAGGGCGTTCCTGCAAAGCAGTAAATTTCCTAAGATGTCCTTCATGATTACGGAGTATTCTGATATTGCAACGGCCACTTGTACTAAATGGAACAATGATCTCAAGAACCTGACCGGTTTCATGTACTTGACTCGTAGTAGTGGTAGGTACACTATTCTCTTCTACTTCTACCTTTCGCATGATGGACAGATCAAGGAATTCAACATTGGTGGTGTCAGCATCCTCCGAATCACCTGAATATTCGCTCTTAATTTCTTCCTGTTCAGCCTTGACTGTCTGCTGAGATGGAGTAAGGTCCTCATCAGGTTTTGAAGTCAGATCTGCCGTTTCTTTTACAGTAAGGGTAACTGTTACTGTTGCTCCACTATTCTTTTCAGCGTCTGTCATAGAATCCAGAGCTGCATCATCAAGACCACCAACAACTACTGCTGGTGCGCCGTTTTTCAAATCGACCATGCTGTTAACGGTATATGGCGGTAAGCTGAGCGTAGAACCTCCTATTATTTCGCCATTCTCTACAGTGATTTTCTTAGTAACAGTCACATCTTCGTTAGCGCCTTCCGGCGTATATGTAACAACTATGTTGTAATCACCATCAAGAATATCAGTAAATACAAACTTACCAGGAACACCACTTTGAGAAGTGTCTGCAGTAGCAATAGTCATATCTCCAATTTGAATTTCCACTTTTGCATTCTCAACAGGGTCTCCTTCAACAAGTTCACCACTATCATTTACTTGAGTTGTACATATATATCCTGAAACATCATGAACAGTAGGTTCATCAGATGTTCCTCCGCTACCTCCACCGGAGCCACCACTCGAGGTATTAGGCTTTTCAGCAATTATCGGTGTAGAGGTTGAAATAGTTTCACCACCTGCTGTGACACTTACAGTGATCACGTGGCCAACGTCGATATCCTTTATTGTATACTCTTTTCCAATTGGTATTGAATTACCAATGTCGTCAGTTTCTATTATTTCCTCTCCATCTCGATACCACGTATAAACAATTGATATATTAGGATCATCTTCATCCAGGTCAGTGGTTACAGTTATTTTTGTCTCAGATTCCGGATCATAGTAGTTCCTATTGGTACTGGAAATCTTTATTTCAGTAGGCACAGCACTTGAAATAACTTTAAAGGTATCCGTAAGTTCATTCGGATAATTTGTCAGCTTAACACGAACATCGTAGTCTCCCTTGTCAGTGACAACTACTTCTCCTCTGGAAGCTGTGCTCTGATCAATAGGATTTTCAGTGTCACTATCCTTTGTTACAGACAAAACCTTATATTCGCTGGAACTTGCTTTTCTTCCTGCGATTATTACAGTTAATGGATTATGCAGGGCCTGGCCTTCCTCATACTTCAATTCTTTTTTGCCAACTGAAAGTGCTGCCTCAACAGCTGGAGGATTTGCATCTCCACTTGGTGAGGAACCGGGAATTGAATCTACTCTGTTAATAGTAAAGCTATGAGTAGCAATACCCTGATAGTTGCCCTTACCTTTAATTGTAATTGTGTAGGTTCCTGCATTTGTTGCCTGATTGGTGTAGATTCCGTTTTCACGCTCATCACCTGTTGTTGCAGCATCAGGGTCTCCAACCTTCAGGATTTCATAATCTGTTCCTTCACTAAGTGTTACTCCGTTTACTAATACTGAAGTAAGCTTTGATGTCTGTAAAATGCCATTATAATTATGTGTTTCGGAGGTTATAACTGCTCCTGTAATGCTTCTTGGAGTAATCGTAAACTGAACATTAGTAGTTCCACTGTAGTTGTTTATACCACTTACAGAAACAGTATAAGGTTCAGAGCTTACATCCTTATATCCATCGCCGTTAACAGTATAATCTGTGCCACTTCTTAAAGTTCTGGTGGTCTCACCGTCAGTAAATACAAGCGTACCCGGCTGCTGATAGCTGCCATTGTATACCTGTGAAACGCTTCCTGTTCCGACCATAGCATCTGTCAGAGGTCTTCTCAGAATCTGTGCATAAACATACTTCTGAGAGTCGTCAGTAGGTTCGTCATTTCCACCGGCGGCATCATAGTAGAATTTATTCGTATCATCATAGAGACTGATCTTATAAGTTCCGACATCTGAGCTTCCAAAGCTGAATGTTCGCTCTATTTCTGTTTCGTCACTTACAACTCTTCCGATAGTTACATAATCAACAAGAACTGTGCCATCGCTGTTCTCAGCGTTGACTACGCGGGTATCTGCAAGGATACTTGTAGGCTGTCCCTCTTCATCCTTTGTAGTCTTTAAGGTTGCAGTAGTGGTTCCGTCATAATACTTGTTATTGGCAGTAATTCCGGTAACCTTTACTTTTCGCTTATTGATAGTCAGTGTGGCTGTGGATGCTTCTTGTGAATCTCTTGTTATAGCATATGAGGAAGTCACATCCGTATCGCCATGTTTGATAGTAACTGACTTAACATACAATACGTATGTTCCAGCACCAATTCTGCTATCTCCGATAGGAACAGTAGCTATATCACCATATGCAAGTCCGCCTGAAAGCGTATAAGTAAAGTTATTTATCTCATTTCCGGTATAAGTATAGACAACGCTGTTAGGCTTAACTGTAATCGGTCTCTTGGCTACTTTTACCCTCGCAATGGTCTTTGCAGTATCTCCCGTGCCGGATATAATGTCCGCAGGCGTATCGCTTGCAAAAGCTGTTGTAATGGCTCCGCCATCACCAACAGTAACGCTACCGCCACTGCAGGATGTAGCTCCCGTTAAGGTAAAGCCTGTAATACCATAAGGAATAGTATAAACAGGTATCTCACTTACAAGAGACTTAGCACCTGTCCCTGGATCTGTCTTTTCCTTAACATCCAGATTGATGATAATATCTTCCTGGATCTGACCGCTTGTAGGATTCTCAGGAATCTTCTTTGTGATCTCTGTCTTTCCTGGCTTAAGCGGAGTAACAGTTCCTGTAGTAGGATCAATCTTGATCACGCCGCTAGGTACAAAGACCTTACTTGATATGCTACTTGTTACAGTTCTACTAGCCTCATTGATTGTAAAGTTCTTATATGCAATAGCTTTGATACGGGTATACTGGTCAAGAGTTGTTAATCCTGCATTATACTCGATTCCTAAAGAGGATGTGGGCACAGTACCATCAGTTGTAAATCTGATGGAAGCGCCTTCTGTATCGCAGGTTATTGTAGCAGTCGCACTATTTCCATCTCCTGAAGGAGTAATAGTTATTACAGGTGCCTCAACCACGTATGTTGGCGTTGTTCTATCATACGTAGGTACAGGCTGATTATTTGAGGTATATGTCGTAGTATCCTCCGTTCCTGTCTCACAAGCAGGTGTTGGATTACTAGGTACAAGCTGCTTAGTTATGGTTACTTTCGGATTCTCCGGATGTTCCTGAGGATCCGGATCAACATATGTCTCTGTAACAGTGGTTGTAATAACCTGAACAACCACCGCATTATTTGGAGTTGTGCTTGGTGAAGGATCTCCTGTTATAGTAACAGGATTGCTTGTAGCTTTTGTCCATCCTTCTCCAATACTTATTTCATGAGTCTGTTCATCTTCGGTAGGGTTGATATCCGGGATTGGGGTATCATCTGTGTAGAACAGCTCATATGTAAACGACTTCTCTTCTTTTCTGGTACCACCTTCTATTTCTGTTATCACATCCTCAGGGACATAATCTTCATTGTAATGAGTTATGGTAACATCCACAGTATCTGGTGTTCCACCAGGTGTATATACTATGGTAGGAGCTGAAATAGGATTTGGCCCAATGCTATACGGATAAACGATGTCATCAGGCAAAGGATCAACGTTAACAGGAACGGGAACTGTTACTGTCGCAGTTTCTCCGGTAATAGGATCTCTTGATTCTATTACGCACTGGTAGATATGCTCTCCCGGCTTTAGATCCTGCGGAATATCACAGGTAGGATCACTTGATGGCGGATTGCTATCTACAGGTTCGTATACCGGCTGACCGTCTTCGTATATAGGATCGCCACTTTCATCTGTTTTTTCCTTATACCACTTATAGGTAATAATCACGTCATCATTTGTGGGATCTACATCAGTTTTAGGATCATCAACTTCTACCGATATCACATTAACTGGTCCATAACCATTAGTAAGCTCCTGTCCAATGGTCTTCTTGATTATAGGCGGAGTTATGGTATATCCATCTGAAGTAGTGGAAACGCCAATAACAACGTCGTTCTCAGGCATTTCAAAGGACTTGGTTCCATCAGCACCACTTGAAAGAGTTACGCCTCCTGCCTCAACTGTCCAGGCGGCAGTAAATCCGTCTGTTGTTATTGCACTGATTGTTACAGTATCGCCTTGAGATGCTGACGCAAACTCAGCTTCCTGCGCCTCAGAATCGCCGACTTTAATACTGATACCGGTTACTTTGCCACCGCTATTGTTATCAATAACTACTGTATGGCCCTTCTCTTGTACTTCACCAGCTGTTGGAACAGGCTGAATAACAGGATTTCCATCCTGATTGATCTCTCCACTTGCAGGAACAGCTGCAGGTGCAGCCACAATGCTGAAGGTACCAATAGACATATTGGATACAGGTTTATATCCAACTGTATTTGTCAGATCAGTACATCCATCTGTAGTAATCTTAATGTCATAAAGTCCTACTGCGAACGGCTTAACACCATCACCAAGTAGAGTCTCTGAATTATCCTGCGGATTGATAGAATAATACCTGACAATATAGCCACCTAATACGTCACTTGTTCCGGTAAGCGTCGATCCGTCAAAGGTAAGTGCAGCCGTGTCATCCGTGTTAGGAGTAAAGTTAATAACTACATCCTGGGCATTGCCATCATAGGATACTGTACCGGTCTGCAAAGTAAATCTGTCAGCTGTAAGGGTACGCCTGCTATCTTCAGGAGCCTGACTTACCCTTGTATCAATTACTGTTCCGGTATTACCTTTATTTTCCGGTTGCTCAACAATACCGCCGCCTGTTGGAGGATCGCCATTTTCCGGAATTACATAAGGTGTATAAACATAACCTATTCCGGGTTCTCCAGGCAGTATAGTTACATCTAAAGGAATGTTATCCCAATCGATATGATTTGGAGATAAGCTTCCCTGATTGTTTAGTTTAACCTTGTTAGGATTACTGTCACTTGTTACATCACTTATAGCACTTCCTCCGTTACCGCCCTTTCCTGTGGTTCCGGAATTGTTAACCATGGAATCGCCACCAGAGCCGCCCTGAATAAGTGAACCTTTCTCAAGAGTCAGGGTTCCACCCGAAGTTCCGGACAGTATTACACCAATTCCGCCATTACCGGCATCGCCGCCATTTTGTCCAATACCGCCTGTTCCTCCATAGATTCCGCGTACAGAAGAATCTATAGTGACATCTCCGGCAAAGACTTCCAGTCCGACATTTCCTGACAGTCCAATTTCATACGTCTCAGGGTCTTCAACGGATGTACTCTTTGTGGTTCCGTTTCCACCCTGAATAGATCCGCCGCCCTTAGAATCCATTACAGTAAGATTCGTTCCGGTGCCGGTCACCTTCAAAGCTGGCAGATTTTCAGTATTATCGTCAGTATGACCAGGTCCTGTCAGCGTAAATCCATTCAGATCAAGTACAATTCTCTTGTCATCGAAAGAGGTTGAATTGATTATCAATGGAGTATTTAATGTAACATCGCCTTCAAGTCTGATGACTACAGGATCTGAACTATCATCTATGGAACCCATTCCATTAAGAGGATCTTTTCCTCCGGATCTAGGAAGTGTTCCTCCAATCGCTTCACTCTCTGCCTGACCCACAGGCTCCTGTGAATTCTCAAATCCGCCGCTTGGAATATCATTTTCTCCGGTACTTCTAAATATTCCTTCGTTTTCAATACGGCTATCTGATCCAACTACAGTAAGTTTTCCTTTGTTATTGATAGTGCCACCTGACTGCTTTTTCTCAGGATCGCCGAAGTTATTTTTCGGAATCACATACTTATTGTGAATCACGCCGCCTTCCTTAACGGTCATGCCTGTGGTTCCGGGGGTAGTATTATCATTATTTATGGTTCCATAGTTAATAATGGTACCACCACCCTCAATTGTGATGGTGCCTCCCTGAGTATTGCCGATTGGCTTAGTTGTATCGTCTACTTCTAATCCAATATCATCCTCATCAAGAGTATTTGTTTCATCGTTTTCTACATCTTCAGCGGTTATTTCTTTCTTCTCATAAAGAGGTGTTTTAGGGTTCTCAATAGTTATGGTTGTATTAACAGGAACCCTAACCGGATGTTTGATTATTACTGGTCCCTGAATATAGATGTCTATCGTGGGACCTGTAGGAGCATAATTTCCGTCACCGTCTTTATATTTCTCAGACTCGTCATCTACTTTATCATTGGCTGTATCAATTGCTTCTTCAAAGGTTCCGTAATAGGTCTTTCCACCGATTACCCAACGGGCTTCTGCTGTGGAGAAAAGCTTCCAGGCAGATACCAAAGTCTTGGTACCATTAACAGTAACCGTATCACCCGGCGTTTTAATACTGCCATCAACCTTCCATCCTGCAAAATAGGAGTTTTCAGGTGACGCCGCCTTTTCCGAATCCTCAACTATTCCATGGTGCTCAGCTCCGATGCCATCTCCTACAGTCAGAGTACTTCCCTTGAAGTAAACCTTATTGTCCTTATCCAGTACAGATGGAGCATCTTCTGATGTTCCATTCTTATAGGAAGCTGTGTAGAAATCTGCTACCAAGGTTGATCCGCCAAGTGTGTTTGTAGTATCAACCTTACCAACTTCTGTAGGCCCAACGGTAACAGTACGTTTTAAGCTGGAGGTGGTCATAAGAGTATAAACACCCACGCTGTCACGCATTGCCTTTTCAACAGCTTCGCCGCTCTCTGTAACTCTTCCTGCGCTGTCAAAGGTCACCTGATCAACATCTGCAAGGCTTCCGTCAATCCTTGTATTAACGGTAAGTATATACAGATGTCCTGTAAGAGTCCTATCGCTTGCAAAGTTTGTAGTAAGGCCAGCGTCAAGACCGTTTATATAAATGTCATAATTAGTGGAAGAATCCTGGATCCTTGTCACAAACCAGTTAGTATTGCTTCTTCCTGCCAGTGCTATAGTTTCAGAGCTGCTTCTTAGCTCAACCTGATTAACTATAGTATTGGTATGCACGTTAAGGGTGTTTGTGCAGAAGGTTGAAGTTACTTCCTTGCCCTTGCCGTAACTTGCCGTTTTTCTGGTGCTTCCGATAAATGTAGGAACCTTAACACCGTCAACATATACGTCATAAGAGCCTTTTTCCTTGACGGTCTTTCTTACATGCTGCCATGTAGATACGCCATCTTCATTAAGTATCAGTGAAAGAGTAGGACCTTCTTTCACCTGATCTTCTAATACATCCTCCGGTCCTTTTCCGGCTTCATACAGTTTTACATCAGTGCTGGAATTTCCTACAATCTTAACCTTTATGGTCTCAAAGGACAGATAGATACTCTCTCCCTTTTTAACTGATCCAAGATCTGTGATCTCAGGGTAACTACCACTGGTGATATCAAAGATCTTATCTTGGGAAATCGTGGTTGTGTACTTTCCTTCAGGTCCTGCTGAAAGCGAAATTGTATCAGTCGTATCATCAGTGTTTGTAAGTACAAGTGCACCCATTTCTGTGCTGGGATCTGAATCAAGGGTAGTAAAAATAGTATATGTATAATACTGTGTTTCCGGCATCTGCTCTTCTTTGAACAGCATCTGATAAGTACCTGTTGCATCGATACCGGTCTTTTCTCTTAAAATCGGAGTAAATATGATATCTCCAGCTGTTCCATCCACTAAAGTCAGCTTATCACCCGGCTGATAAAGAGTCTTATCAGCGGTTGTAAGGGGATGATCCTCACCATCATCACTACCTATGTATTTTGCATAGTTTGTAACCTGCCAGCCAAGAAGGTAATACTTGTCTTCAGGGTTATAATCAGGGAAAATGATGGTTTTTTCCTTGGCCATCTGGTAATTTATTGTTGAAACGTTGCCGTATTTAATAATAAAGTCGTTTGAAACGAATGTATCCGGCGTTGTTGTTCCATCGCTGCCGATTACTCCGTAGCTGCCACCTGCGCCGCCTTCGCCACCGGAGCCGTTTTTATTACAAGGCGAACTTCCGCCTCTTCCGTGGGCGCCATCAGAATATCCCCAGCCGGATGTACAGTTACCGCCGTTGCCGCCTCCGCCGCCTCCGCCGCCGGGGCCGCCTCCGCCAATATCATGGGCTGTTCCGCCTGCTCCGCCGCCACCACCGGCGCCGCCTGCTCCGGCATAATAACTATTACTCCAGCCTGAACCGGAATCATTGCAACGATAATTCGATCCCCCAATACCTGATGCATCTGTATAATGAGGACCTATAGCTCCGCCGCTGTCTCCATTTGCTCCAGCAGTCGCATTAATGGTAAGACTTGTCTGAACAAACAAATCTCCCATGTTATTACCTGAGGTTCCGGCACCACCGGTTCCTCCGCTATTGCCACCATATGCG
Organism: Butyrivibrio sp. DSM 10294; assembly: GCF_028539135.1. Lineage (NCBI taxonomy): Bacteria > Bacillati > Bacillota > Clostridia > Lachnospirales > Lachnospiraceae > Butyrivibrio > Butyrivibrio sp. DSM 10294. Next base: position 22,873 of record NZ_JANSWL010000032.1, read on the forward strand.
CTATCACCGGCATCAGATACATTTCCGCTGCCGCCTCCACCACCGTAACCTCCGGTTCCGCCGTCTCCTCCTATTCCGGCGCCGGCGCCACCGCCGCCTACGCCACCGGTTCCACCGGTTCCTCCACAGAACATATCGTCAGAATGCACGTAAGCATTCGCAACATTCTGGCCACCTCGTGATCCATTTGCCGCTTTACCACCGGTTGCGATGAGTGAACCCTTTCCAAGAAGATAAAGCTTTGCACCACTAGGCAGAGTTATGCCTGCTTTTCCTCCTGTAGCTCCGCTAGCAGCAGTTCCTATAGTTGTAAGTGTGCAGTCTTCCTTTACATAGATTCTTACTGTTGCATTGGCTGCGATTTCTAATCCTCCATTATAGGTAACATCAGAATCCACATAGTAAAAGCCTGTCTGTAGCGTAGTGCTTCTTCCACCAGTCAATTGGGTAATCGTTGTGGGTGTGTCTGACAAGGTATTACTTGTTGTAAATCCTTCAGTCATTACGCCGTCAGATACGGTTACTTCCACCTTGCATTCATCGTTAACACCCTCATCATCTGCAGGAACCGATCCCTTTACAGGTGTAAACACAAGATTAGTACGAAGCCATTCCTGAGCCTCAGCCATGGAAAGTCCCGGATTAAAGGTCAGGTTAAGCACATTACCTGAAATAGATTCGCCGGCTTTAAGCTTTTTCTTTGGCGTAACTTCTTCATCCCAGGCTTCTACACCGTTTACCTTTAATACTTTTACCGATGAGACATTCTTCATCTTAACCTGAGCACTCTTTATGGCCTCCTTCTTAACACCGAATCCATAAATAGCCAGGTTACCCAGACGGAAATATTCTCCGTTTGCTAAAGGCGTACCACCGTTTGCTCCTGTACGGATGTACTCGTTAACCAGAACTTCCGGGATTCCGAACTGGGCATACAAAGTCGTCTGTCCTGTGATCACGTTTGCTGTTGCACCATAATCAAAGGCAGGTTTAATTGAATACTTAACCTCAGCGGTATCGTCTTCTTCGTTGTAATCTGTCCACCTAGAAGGACTGTACCATCTAAAGCTAAGACCTTCCATATATGCATCTGAAGGAGCTTCTGCGGTACTGTTTTTCCTTACAAACTGTTTTCTGTAGTCATCAGGCTTTTCTTTATATTTTCTACCGCTCTTTACGTAAGTCTTGTAATGAACCGTGTAGAATTCCTGAGAGACTTTTTTACTATCCTCATTACTACCTGTTATCTTATTATCTGTATTGGTGTGATCTATTACTCCCTCTATGCTGACTGTATAGGGGATTTCCTGATCATTGCTGTTTAAATACTTCATGACCTGGGCAGAATAAACACCGCCGCCCTTATTGGTCATGGTGTAATTATCTCTTCCATTATCAACTACAACCGTAGCTTCATCCCAGTTTGCATCATCAAGCTTTAGATCGACCTCTGCCATATAAAATTCTGCTTCAGTCTCATAAGGGTAGGGCTGCTTTGCTTTATTCCATCCCTGAATGCTTCCTATTGTTTTAGGCGCACGCCATACATTTTTATTTATGTATTTGCCGTTCACGTAGACATAGTAAGTAGAAGGATTAGGCGATAAGTGATCCTGATATGCCTCATCCTCCTGCATCAGACCTTCAAAAACAACTGAATATCCGTCAGCTTCATTACCACTGTCAGATACGCGTTTAAGGGTCTTTTTTACTGTTCCAGCAGCATCTCTAAGGCTTACATCCGTTGTGTCAGGCCATGGCTGGTCACTGTTAAGGGTAACTTTCATGTTGTAGAAGTTAACCGTGGTGGATTCTTCCGGTTCACCTACTTCTTCTGCATGCTCTCTTCCTACTCCATTTCCCAATATGTGACCTGTATCAGTACCACCGATGACAACGTTATATTCTTTGTTATTTGTTCCATATATAGTGGTTGTAACAGTGGCATTACCACTTGTCATAGGAATACTGTCATATGACAAGTCAATTCTTCCTGGAACTTCTGAATACCCGGGATTTTGATCCTGATTATATGTGGAATGAGCAGTAAGGGTATGGAACTGAACATCTCCAATAAATGAAAGGTCTGTGATATATCTGAAGTTATCGTATTCTTCCTTTGCAGTACCCGGTCCTGCATCTATGTTGTTATCAGCCAAGGCGCTGACTTTGATATAGTCTGTATGTTTTCCGTTAACATATATTGAATATGTGCCATTTTCGAAGTAGCCAAAGTCATAGATTGCGTATTCAAGAGTATTGCCATCTGTTATCTCCTCTGAACCGGTAGTAAGGCTCTCAGTACCTTCTATTTCTTTCAGCTTCTGATTTCCTCTGTAGATTGCTACAGTAGCATCCTTCCAGGGAACGCTGTTTTTGGACAGATGAATTATTATTTTGCTTCCATACTTGTACTCATTAAATTTGTAGGCAGCACCCATTACATGCTGTGCACCGCCCGCCCAGCAGTTATACTCTGTGGGACCATAGTTCAGAGTTCCGTGCATACACCAGTCAAAGCCATCTGTAGCTCTAACTACATCTACCCAGCAGTTAATGGCATTTGATTGAAACTCTTCCCATCCTCGGGCATCATGGTTGTATGGCGCAACCTTAAGAATACCTGAACCGTCAGGCAGGATTGTCATGTAAGGCTTAGGGTTTTCAGTAGGAACAAACATATAGTAGTTGCCCTCAATAAATACTGATGCTCCCGTACCCATGACACGGGTTATGTAGTATACAACACCGTCAGATTCATCAACTTCGGCCTCCAGCAATGTTGGTCCGTCTACTGCCGGTGGATCGCCATCGGCTTTTGCAGAGAAACTCATTCCCTGGAAGCAGCCAATAATCATGGCAAATGTGATCACTACCGCCAATAATCTGCGTAATAATCCATATGTCTTTACTTTGCGCTTTTTCATGCAATGTCCCTCCTACTTTGGTTTATGGTCTCTATAAACGAAAAAAGCCGAATGGCAGGATTTTTAATCCCGTCATTCGACGTTACCTAGTTTCTCCAATATGTATTTAAAAATGGGCCCACTAATGCTGTGCTGTGCTGTGCTGTGCTGTGCTGTGCTGTGCTGTGCTGTGCTGTGCTGTGCTGTGCTCAAGGATTGTAATTGCGTAGCCCATACGTGTCAAACTTCCTTTCTTAGAAGTTCATAACGAATGTTCCTACTTTCTCCATACAATCCTCTCCAGAATAACTCACTTAATTTTAACATTTTATGAAATTATTTTTCTAAAGGTGGGATTAAAAAAGGAATAAACTTTTAAAAAGGAAGTATAAAAAAGGAACCATGCAGCATTTTGCATGATTCCTGCCTTGAACACATATTTTCCTTCAGATAGGCTGCCAATGCAGATCTGAGTATCTTCCTTATCCTTTTTCTTATACTCGGCTACTATCTGATTCCTTGTTGTCTTTCCAACAAACAGGTGCATTGTGTCTATTGAGCCGGCATAATTTGCTACCGCTTCTGCAAGATAAGTATCTGTCTTATACGCAGTTAACCTAGAAGGTGCTGTTGTGCAGTACATTGAGCTTATCTCCGTGGGGAATAGCTCCTTGATAGTTTTGACAGCTCCGGGATGAATTCGTATCCAAAGCTGAATGTGATTAGTTTTCTACCCATGATCTTTTTCTTCTTTTTACTTTGTGTTTTAAAGTTGCTGTATATGATCAGGCAGCGCCTGTTTCACATGGAAATGTATATAAAAAGAGCCGGAGCTCTTAGAATTTTAGAATCCAGCTCTTTGCAAAAATAAAAGCCCTGGAAAAATCCAAGGCTCTACAAGCAATAATAAATGTTTACTGAAGTAATAACAGTAAGAATATACCATTATTTGGGGTTGTTGTAAGCCGCGGCCGGATCTCCATAGAAATCCCCTACGCTGCAGATGCGCTTAGAATCTGGTTTTTGGTACAAAGAAGCGTCTTCATTATCGCCTCTTATGTAGAAATGCTCGGATTCTGCCAATACTCCCCAGTCCGCATCTTCTATCATGCAGCTTAAATCATAGTTACAGTCGTTCGCTGGCAGATTTTTAAGGGACTCGTCTTTTCCTGTGGCAAGCTCTTTAACCTGCTCCTTGATGCAGTGCCAGTCGTCATCGGAGGTGTCATAAGGCTTTACGGCATCTACTGAAACATATTCTTCGATAACATCACAACCATAACCATTATCAAATTCTCTTTTAGTGATAAATACCTTATACATTTCAGTGTTCTCCCTTATTTACCAAACAATCTCCTCCGGATAATTCTCAAACTCCGGGGCTGCCAGCTCGTATATACTGCAATGCTCTATTTTTGCTGAATACTCAAAGTCTCTTTTTAGCTTAAAGTAGCTCTCTGGCGGCTTCACAAAGCGCTTGGCAATGTTCCTGATTTTGTCCGGACGCTTGGCAGGATCCGTCTTGAGATACTCTAGATTGCACTTATCTACGTAATAGGTGATGTAGTCAAAGTATGTATGCTCAAAGTTATATGGAGACTTTGCTCTTTCAATCTCCTTATAAATCGATTTGAATCCCTCTGGACCAATAACATCACCAAGAGCCTTCAGAACAGCGCCGGAGAACAATTTTATTAGAGCCTGGTCCTTGATATAGTCATGAAGTCCGATGTTTCTTTGGAAAAGCTCATCATTCTTATATATTTCATAGTTTTCCCTGCAAAAAGCAAACATCTCTTCCACTGACAGTGCGACAAATACAGCCTCTGGGAAAAGAATATTCACGCTGTAGTGTACATTCTCTTTGGGCAGGACCTTTCCATGCCACTTTTGTAGCTCAGGAGTTACATTGTTATCCGCAAAAAGGATTTCTCTATCGCCCTGATATGCATGCCTGATATCGTAGCATACTCCAAGTAATCTGTTTTTGACGCCCCAATACGGGTCATCATAACTGTCTTCCGGGCCAGTCATACTGTAGATGCTATCGACTAGCTCGTAAAAGTCCTGGAATTCCCCTTCAACACATACGCCGGTCAGATTTTCTGTGGGTTTAGCGTAGATCATACCGTTCTCCTCGATAGGTGGTAAACAAATTCGGTAGCGTAGATGGTAAACTTTTTCGTTAGCGATTATGCCTATTTAGATTAAAACCTTCCTGGCATCGTGCATGTCAGAATAGCCCATGGCTCAGTTCTTTAGTTACGCCATACCACAGTTCTACCTGTTTTGGCCAGATACTTGATTCCGGACTTCATTTCAATGTCAAATCCGGAATACTTTTTGTTTATTTCTTCCGCTGTTTAAGGACTGTCCGCTTCAATGTAGTCTGTGTAGTAGTCATCGTCTTCAACTCCATGATATTCTGAAAACTGAACAAGCACATATCCTCCGCAGTTCTCGCATTGACATAAAACCCGTTCGCCTTCATTCCAGGTATAGAGCGGATGATCATAATCAGCGTCATTGTACTGGATAATGCGCTTAAGCTTCATGTGCTCATAGGCTTCATTTGGGTTCTCGATACTAAAGGCTTTGCATGTACTCATGGTGTTGCCCTCCACAGACTTCTACATGTCGTCAATTCGGTGACACTTTCACTTATAAGTCCTATTTTATTCAGTCACCGCATATTCCTCCATCACTTAAGAAGCTTTGAAAACTCAAGCGCTTTACCAACATCACCATCAACCTTAAGCTTGCCAATTGTAAATGCCGCAACAGGATCAAGCTTGCCGGAAATCAGCTTATTGAAATCATCAGACTTTATTGTTATTGCGCAGTTTCTGTCGTGATAGTCGTAAGGCTCAACATTGATCTTGTGGTCCTTGACCTCAACATAAAAAACATTTGGCTCAGTATCTGTGAGATTGACCTGCACTGCAAGAAAATCTACATTGCTGACATCTGCCTTCTCGGCAAGTTTTCTTACTTTTGACAATACCGTTTCAAACTTCATGTTCCTGATCCTCCTTTTTTTCTAATAAACTTCGCATCTCTACCTGTATCATCACTTACAAATCTTAAGGTTGTATTTTTTCACAATTTCATCACAACACTTTAAGCTTCGTTTAATGTTCGTGTCTTAATATAAAACCATCAAGAAGAACAAAGCTTCTTGATCCCCACACACAACATTTTTTTCATTCATCACACAAACCCCTTCGGCTCCCACACCCCGGAGGGTCCTCCCTACAATAGCGCCGCTGGTCTTTTTCTCATATAAAAAAGGTCAGCGGCTTCATAATTATAAAGGCGGCTATATCCATTATACCCCAAGAGGTCTTTATTATCTTAGAAAAAATGAGCTGGGATCTTTATTCCCAGCTCATTAAATAGCGCTTATCATGTAACTTACAGGCAATTAGTTTTTGTTATATTTGGGTGGTAAACAAATTCGGTAGCGCAGGTGGTAAACTTTTTCGCTAGCGCTTATACCTATCTAGATTAAAACCTTTCCGGCGTGCCATGGCAAGGAGCTGTTCCGGGGAGGCCTCTTGGGTATCGCACATGTCAGAATAGCCCATGGCACCGGTAATTGTTACCATCTGAGCACCATATTCTTCCATCAGGTCCAGACGGAGACGTTCGTAATCAATATTTTCATTATTGTTGTTATGTGAAAAAAGTCCCATATTCTTTAGAAAGGAAAGCCCAGCTGACCTTACGTATCCCCTACCAGACCTGTTTGCCTGTGGCGATAAACTCTTACTACTCAGAGGATAGATCATTTCATTCAGAGTTTATTTATCATGAACACAAATCGTTTGATTATTTCTTCTTAAAAATCATCGCCAAAATCTCCGGCGAAATCATCCGGATCATAGCCTGCATCTTCGATGGCTTCTCTGGCTTCGTCCGCATCCATGAACTCGATATCATCCAAAAGATCCGCTTCCTCATCGTATGCCTCAGGTTCATCTTGTGCAAAAATGGTAGTCTACCGGTCTTCTTATCTCAAGCTAGGGTCTGAACTGTAACGATTATTCTGTATCATTACCTCATCAAGCAAAAGCTTGAACCTCCCAAACACATATACTTTTTCATTATTCATTTCAAAGCTGCCGTCCCCCTCTTATTACTGGCAGCTTACTCTAAAAATAAACGGGCAGAACGCCGACTATCCAATGGTGTTCTGCCCTAAATCTTTTCTATATTCCTAAAAATCTCCCAAAATGGAGGATGGGCTGATCGCGATGACCAGCCCATGAAAATGAAAAAGAAGCAATGTGTGTTTTCTTACTGTCTATTATTATGGTACAATCTCCGGCTGAATAAAGAATAAACAAGCCTTGAACAAATTGTTAACATCATTTCCCTACACTACACCACAAAAAAGGACCGGAAGAATCAATCTCCCGATCCTTAACATCTCAATATGAATTACTTCTTAGCTCCGTTAACTGTATCCTTAAGAGCCTTACCAGCCTTGAACTTAGGAACTGTAGCTGCAGGAATCTTAATAGCTGCGCCAGTCTGAGGATTCTTACCTGTTCTTGCTGCTCTCTTAGCAGTCTCGAATGTTCCGAATCCAACGAGCTGAACTTTGCCCTTCTTCTTAAGCTCCTTTGATACTACGTCTGTGAAAGCCTTAACTGCCTTCTCAGAAGCTGCTTTTGTAAGACCTGTCTGCTTTGCGATAGCTTCTACTAATTCTGTCTTGTTCATTTATTTTTTCCTCCTCAAGAAAATGTTTTTTAGGTTGTAATCACCTTATCGTTGTAGCGAGCAAAACACTACCACAAAAGCGTAATACAGTTAATGCACCATGTCAAATATAGTTGAGCTGTCATTAAGAATTTTAAGTTCTCCATCACTGCTCTTTGTATCATGATTGTATCGAATCAACCCGTCAAAGTACTTATTGATCTCAGTAATATCCGTATTGGGGTTTGCATTCAGTTTTATTTCAGCCTGAGGAAATAAAATGGACATGAAAACATTTGCCAAATATTCCTTCTCTGGATCAATATCTATGTCAAAAAAAGCAGGTGCATATTCTACATCGCCATTTATAAAATGACCAAGCTCATGCGCGCATAATATTTTCCGTGAAAGACTATCAGCAAATTTTGTTATAAAAATAGTTGCTCCATAAGCATCTCTTGTAATAAATGCTTTTACATTATCCGTAAGTGCAGTAAAAATCACGCGAATCCCCAATTGTCTTGCTATATAAAAAGGATCATGATTTATAAAACGGTTTATTATTTCGTTAGCAGCAATTATTGTTTTCATCTGCTTTTCCGCAGAAACATCTTTCGCTTTCACGGTTACCCCTCCTCCCAATTGCTATTTTCGTTGATATTTTTTCATAACATTTGCTACAGTAATAATGTCATCTTCACTTAACTTCTCTCGAAAACAAGCAGCAACTCCTGTATCTGCTTGCTCAAGATATGAAATTGCATCATCATACTCTGCAATCTCCTTACCATCAAGAAATTTTGCCTGTATTGCTTGAAGCTTCGCGGAATAATTCATGTTTTGATTTAAATCAATTACATACTGAATTGCCTTTTGTCTACCCTCTGGAGTTAACTCTCGAAAATTATTAAGCAGCACGGACTCGTCCGTCTTTGCTTCGTCATTCAATGTAATAACTGAATTTCTAGCCACGTCAAACCCCATAACCCAGGCTGGCGCAACATGAAAAGCATCAGCAATCTTCTTTGCAGTAGAATTTGATGGGGAGTTCTTTCCATTAAGGTACTGGGATACAGATCCCTTATTCACTCCTGTCTTTTCAGCAAATCGCTGTTGACTTCCTTCGCAATACTCTTGAATCAGTTGCTTTATCCTTTGAACCGATTGAACCTCATACCTAGTTAACTCATGTTTTTTCTCCATTCATTCCACCCCTTCCTGTCTCCCATTCTATCACTCGGTTTAACTTCATGCAACTTTCTGTTTAACTTGGCAAACTTCCTCTTGACTCCATGCGTTTGACCATGTTAAACTTTGTTTAACAAATCTAACCATATCCCTATGCGCGAAAGGACATGAGATTACACATTCCCGGACAATAGCTCAATTGCCGGCATAAACAGGAGAAAAACCATGACAAGTAAACAAATGCGTGATGACCCTCTTTTTATGCGAAATGAATTCGAAACCGAGGGTAAATATGGATTTCCAATAATACATAAACAACAACTAAATATTGATAACATTGACCTTATAGCATGCTCAGATGTAAGTACCCATGATACTAAAAATCTTCATAAAGGTGTACATTTCTTTGTTGATGATTACAGGTTTGAATCTACGTACTATCATCCAGAAAAAGCTCTGAAAAGATACGGAAAATACAGATTCCTGCTGACTCCAGATTTTTCACTATATAGTGATATGAGTCCTTGGCGCCAGATAGAATCTATCGGCAAATCAAGATGGGTAGGCGCATATTGGCAAAAAGAAGGCAAGATTGTTGTTCCCACCATTAGCTGGGGATCCAGCAGAAGCTTTGAGTTTTGCTATGACGCAATTGAAAAGCATTGCATAGTTGCCGTGGGGATGATCGGTTGTAAAGGCAATAAAAAAGCCTTTCTTAGAGGTTACTACCAACTGCTAATAAACATAGAGCCGGAGGCTATTATCTGTTTGGGCACACCTTTTAAGGAAATGGAAGGAAATCTCATTGTTGTTGATTACTTAAGCTCCAGAAAGGGGGACAATTGATATGGGCGGAAGAGGAACCTTTGCAGTCGGTAACAATGTGCCGTATAGTTATGAAGTAGACACTTCATTTTCACCAGATGGCAAATATAATGGAGTAAAAGTATTAAAAGGCATCCCTGGCTCCGGTAAACACAGTCTTCCTGAATCATCTCATTCCAGCATAGCTTACATTAAGATGAATTCTGACGGAACATTCAATATGATGAGAATTTATGATAAGAATCACAATCTAAGAATAGAGATTGCTTATCATCCAGAGGACATATCCGGCCTAAAAACCAAAACAAAGGTATTGCACTACCATGAATACAGTACTGATTTTAGCCAAACAAAAGCAGGGCCTTTCGAAAGGACCACAAAGATATTGCACAAAAACTCTAAGCTGTACAAAAAGTATAAAAAATACTTTAAAGGAGTTACATAACAATGAAAAATGGTAATATCAACGAATTTATTGACAAGCTCTGGGGTGGAGAAGAATTAATTTATACCTACAATGGTAAGAAATATTTCTCTCAAGGATATATTCTTGATGACGGAAGATATCGCTTTGAACTTCAACAATGGGAACCAGAAGGTAATTTGTTATGGAAAGTAGAAGGCTTTAGCAACCAAGAGAGTCTGGAAAAATTCCTAAAAGAGCCCCTGTTTGATGGGAAAACATTCTGGGAGATTGAAAAAGACGCAGAATGGGTTGACGAGTGAATTCCTAAAGAATGCGATCAAACGCAGTCCGTCCGCCTAAAGCGGGCGCAGCCGATAGGCTGCTATAAGATGCACGCGACTTTAGTCGTGTAAGGCTTCACACTAAAAGTAATGCCCCCGCAACTTGCGAGGGCATTAGACTATTGGACTTATAATATATATGCTTTTTGCATATTCTTTATAGGAGGTTCGCGAAAAAAATCAAAGTTTACGCTTGGCATCAATATTCCTGATGCGAGATTCACCAATAATTCCTGCGTCTGTCTTCTAATTCGATCAGCGCGTCATAATATAGCTGCTGAAGTTCAGCTTTGCTTAAACTGTTTACATAATCACGAAGTTCATCGTAATGACGCTGTTCTTCCTCTTCTTCCTCTTTTTCCCACTCTTCTACTTGTTTGAGGAAATCCTTAGCAGCTTTGGGTTCTGCAGTAAAATAAAGAGCAATCATATGCTTACAGATAACTCTGCGTCCATCAGCAAAAGGACAAGTACAGGTGGATTTTCTAGGATGTTCCAAATCCACGTGCACATGGTAAAGCTCAGTGCCTTTTACTACACCGTCATAAGAGGTAGCACTTGTTTTCTCTACGGACTCTACCTTTTTGTTATTATAATAATCCATGCCACGCCAAACCGAGTTGCCGCTGGCGATTTCAATAAGTCCCATACTACTCAGTCACCCCAAATTCTTTCATCAAACTGTCAAACCTTGCCTGTTCTTTCTCCTTAATGGGCTTGGAAAGATCATTCATGCAGTGATGGATAACATCTGCATCCTTGAGAACCTCATCCATAGGGCTGTCAACAGTCAGCTTGTCATCATGATGATAAATTGCTGAACAGATGATGTCTGTCTCCTCAGGTGTTGTAAGTTCAAGCTTTGTGAGGACCTTTCTGGCATAATCTGCACCAAGGTGAGCATGGTCATCATAAGAGCCGGTCTTGTAAGCATGCATGTCATGGAGCATAGCAGCCATAGCTGCAAGCTCCGGATCCAGGCCTCTTTTCTTAGCAATCATCTGCGCTGCAAGAGATACACCGTACAAATGCGATATTGCACTGGTCCTTTTATCCTCGTCTTCTATCTTGTTAAGCTTCTTATCTACATACTTTCTCAAGTCTTTTAATCTGCTCATCGTGGATCCTCCATCATCCGGCAACCAAAAACTGTGCGCTTATAGGATACCGATTCAGACTATCCCCTTCGCTGCTAACTCCTGAATCCAATACAATCTTGGTTATCTTATATGTTCCAGGTTCAAGCTTTCCGTAAAGCCATTCCCAGTTAGTTTCAATCTCAGCTTCCCCGTTCTTTGGAATATTGTAGCCAATATCAGTAAAAACTCCGTTATCAATTATCATCGGAACCGCTACCCACTTCTCACCTTCAAGCTTCTCAAGTGTGTAGCCATCTCCATATGTTAGCTCGCTGCTGCTCTTATCATCGTATTGTCTGAAATGAACAGTCAGTCCTGAGGTCGTCACATTACTAACACTCATCATGAGTCCAAGAGCCTCAACTTCAGAATCTGAAATGTACTGTCCTATTCCGCCTTCAGTCTTGCTGGGATCAAACTTAAGCGTATCCAAAATAGTATCTGCTTCTTCCCACATATAGCTTATCCAGGAATCGCAGTCTATGCTCTGGGCTACTATTTGCGGACGCTCGTCTCCAAAAGTAATGAAATCCCAATGCTCATGATCATCATATGTACCAACATGCGCGGTATATCCCGCTAATGTAATCTCTTCCTGTGAAAGTCCTGTTCCGCAAACGCCAAAGCTGTCTGAGTAAAATAGCTCTATCTGCCCTGCATCTGCAGATTTTGGTTTTAGTATCAATCCATAGAGGCCATAAGTGAGCTTCCCATCATCCACTGCAGAAATCTCCGCAGTCCATCCTTCAGGAATAACTACAGACATCTCTCCATAGGGTCCGCCAGCTGCAGCAGTCTTCTTTTCATATGCACTTCCCGTGACAAAAGAACTCCATTCGCCATAAACTCTGTCGGCTCCTTCACCATTAAAAGCCCTTACTCTTATTCTGAAATCAAAATAATCCTGGGCACCGGTAACATAAGAATTATCGGCGACCTCAACTGTTTCAGGTTCTCTGTACTCTTTTTCTGAATAGTACTTATTCTCCTCAGAGACTTCGTATCCATCAGCACCTTCAACAGGATCCCATTCGAAATAAACCTCAGCGCAGTCTTCTCCCGGTCTCAAAACTCCGTCTTTCACCGCAGGCACACCAAGAGTGCTGGCTTCAACCGCTTCCGGTTCACTCACTGTGCTGGAAGCAGCTCCGCTATCTGCCACATTATTGTTTCCACAACCTACAGCAACAATCGTCATAAGTATTAACATGGCGACACATAATCTTTTCATACTGCTCCTCCAGTGTTCAATCACAGTCAAAAACGGCTATATCCATTATACCCCAATAGGCACGTATTATCTCAGAAAAAATGAGCCGGAATCTTCAATCCCAGCTCATTTAAAAGCGCTTACCCTGTAACTTACAGGCAATTAGTTTTTGTTATATTGGGGCGGTAAAAAAATTGGGTAGCGCAGGTGGTACACTTTTTCACTCAAGCATTCCCATTTATAGAATCAGTTTTTTTCTCACCGTATATGTATTGCCGGACAGTTCAAAGATTTCAAAGCCGGCCTTTTCATATAATCGTAACGGTCCGGTAAAAGCCATTTCTATATTCTCTCCATCCTTTACCGGATATGCTTCAACATATTTGTATCCTTCGAGCTTTGCATCATCACAGATTCTACGTAAAAACTGAGTTGCAATTCCCTTACCTCGGTACTCCGGAGAAATTTCAAAACATACTATAGCCTTAACTTCACCTGGAGCAATGTTATGTGTGTATTCCTCATCATCAGGCAAAGTATGCAGATCAAATTCACCGGTTCTATAGTAGCTTAACCTGTCATTCGAATTACACCAGCCTATTGCTATTCCATTTTCTGCTCTCCTCGTAAGACAAACTGCCGAGTTAACGTTCTGATTTATTCTGAAATTTAATCACAAATCTGAATTTATATAAGCGTATAACCTCTGAACCCGCGCACGGAATAGTACGAATCCGCCCCGTTATGGAATGTGAAAACCCTTCCGTAACGTCGTTCGCAGAACAATGCACCGCCCTTGTCGCGAATATCATCCGGCGTAGTGATCCAACTTGACGTTTTCAAA
>NZ_JANSWL010000033.1:0-62084 GCF_028539135.1 Butyrivibrio sp. DSM 10294
CGCAAGCAGTAAGACCCCTTAGAGAGTATGAGGTTAGATAGGCACAAGGTGTAAGCACGGTAACGTGTTCAGCTGATGTGTACTAATAGGTCGAGGGCTTATCCAACGAATAGTTGGTATAGGAACAAAGGGAAATGGATTTAAGATATTCAGTGTTCGGTTTTCAGGGTACAAACCTTGAAAAAGCCGGAACTTTTCAGTTCCGGCTTTTTTCATATGCAATCTGTTTGAATAGATTGAAAAGACCGCTTTTGATAGCGTTATTATCATGATCTGCACCTGTGATCTCATACCAGATATGGTCGGCGCCGTTAGCTTCAAGAAGTTCATGATACTGCTTGGGATAGGTTCCGACAACGGAATCTCTGGTTCCGCAGCACACAATAAAAACGTCCGGTGTAACAGCATCCTCGGCAAATCTCATCTCACTCTCAGCCATCTGTCCGTCATGAGTCATGAATTTATCCTTAGTCGGTACAACTCCGGGAGCAGAGGAAATGGCGCATACATATCCGAACAGCTCAGGACGCTTAAGTGTGATATAGATAGTCTCTCTGCCGCCCATCGAGAAACCTGCAAGATAGGTGTTCTCTCTGCCGGTGAGGACTGAGTAGCTGCTCTCGATATGCGGCATCAGATCAGTTACAAGATCATTGATGAAATTGTCGTAGGGAAGGCAGCTCTCGTTATCGAAGGCCGGCTTCTGATTCGGGTCTTTGGCGGCATACATGTTGGGACAAACGATGATTGTCTCCTGAATGAGGTCATCAGCTGCCATATTACCGACAATCTCTTTAATTTTATTGGAACCATCTCCGGAAAAAGAATACTCATCTCCGAAAATTCCATGAAGCAGATACAGAACCGGATATTTCTTATCTTCGCTGTAATCCGAAGGAAGAAGAATGCTGTAGCCACGGTCCATTTCGCAGGTTGTGGAATAATAGGTTCCGTGAGTGAATTCTCCATAGGAAACATCGGATCTATGTGCTTCGTAGGTTATAGGGCAACGCTCCTCAATTTGGTCGTTAAGGACAAATTCGGTGTCTGAGCCGGTTTCCGTATCCTCTGTTTTGATACCTGAGGCAAAAGAACTCATATCCTCGGTGCTGCTTGTTGAGGCAGTGTTGTTTTCTTCGCTGCTGATATTGCTGTCTTGTGTCATTTCTGTATCCCCCTGATTGATATTTTCGGATGTACTTACGGAAGTATTTCCACAGGCGCATAATGTTGCGGTCATCACAGCTAATAGAACTAAAGAACTTTTCTTTTTCATATCAAATCCCCAATCCTTTTAATCACGCGATTAGCTTAAATTATATACAATTAGCGCACTTCTTACAATTTGACATTTATGCGTTTCTATTATGTCAAAATATGATGTAAAATTAATTTATGCGTAGGGAGGGGCATCATATGGGAATTTTCTCCAAAGTTTTCCACGGTAATACAATTGAAATTGCTGCGCCTGTTTCAGGTGAGATCGTACCGATCCAAAGAGTTCCAGATCCTGTTTTTTCTGAAGAAATGGTCGGTAAAGGAGTTGCGATAATACCTGAGGATGGACGTTTTTATGCACCTGCGGACGGCGAGCTTGCGGCTTTTTTTCCGACAGGACATGCTTTCTGCGTGCTGACTAAGGACGGAGCAGAGGTTCTTGTTCATATAGGAATAGATACTGTGAAGCTGGAAGGGCGACATTTTACCACCCATGCTGCTAAGGGTGATACTGTCAAAAAAGGTCAGCTCATCGCCACGGTGGATCTTGAAGCGGTAAAGAGTGAAGGCTTCGAAATAATTACACCTGTTATTATTACTAATCCCGATAATTTCAGCAGTTTAGATAAAAAAGAAGGCAAAGTAGCACAGGGGGATGCGGCTATAATTTTGGAGAAACAGGAGGAAAAATAGTATGATGAAGTATTTGCAGAAAATTGGAAAATCTCTGATGCTTCCGGTGGCGGTACTGCCTGCAGCAGGCATCATGTACGGAATCGGCTATTGGATCGATCCTAACGGATGGGGAGCAAACAGCGTGATCGCGGCATTTCTTATCAAGGCTGCTTCTGCAATCATTGATCAGATTCCGATCCTTTTTGCGATTGGTGTTTCCGTTGGAATGGCCAGGGAACATGACGGAACCGCTGCACTTTCAGGTCTTGTTTCTTTTCTTATGATCACGACACTTCTTAGTACAGATGCGGTTGCAATGTTTAGAGGAGTTGATGCGGCGCTGGTGCCGGCGGCTTTTGGTAAGATTGGCAATGCCTTCATAGGTATTTTATCGGGAATTATAGGGTCAAGCTGCTATAATGGCTTCAAAGATACGAAACTTCCGGATTTTCTGGCATTTTTCAGCGGAAAAAGATGTGTTGCAATTGTTACCGCGGCGGTATCCATTGTGGTTTCACTTATTCTGTATTTCGTGTGGCCCATTGTTTATGCAGGCCTTGTTGCCTTTGGCACAGCTATTATAGGTCTTGGTCCCGTAGGTACCGGAATATACGCGATGCTGAACAGAGCGCTTATTCCGCTGGGACTTCACCATGCACTTAATGCGGTATTTTGGTTTGACACTGCAGGAATCAATGATCTGGGGCTGTTCTGGTCAGGTGCAGACGGCGCTGTTAAGGGCGTTACCGGACAGTACATGACAGGTTTCTTCCCGGTTATGATGTTTGGACTTCCCGCAGGTGCTCTCGCGATGTACCACACAGCACAGACCAAGAAGAAAAAAGCGGTGGCATCCCTTATGCTTGCAGGCGCCATGGCTTCCTTCTTTACGGGAATTACGGAGCCCCTTGAGTTCTCATTTATGTTCCTGGCTCCGGGGCTGTACCTTGTCCACGCGGTTCTTACGGGAATCTCGGCGATGATCTGTACCATGCTTCCCTTTAGACTCGGCTTTAATTTTTCCGCAGGTTTTGTTGACTGGTTCCTTAGCTTCAAGGCACCAATGGCAGTTAATCCATGGTTGATAGTGCCAATCGGCGCGGTATATGCCGTCGTTTACTATTTTGTATTCCGCTTCGTCATTCAGAAGTTCAATCTCAAGACTCCGGGGCGCGAAGACGAGGAGGAGACAGAAGCAACCGAGCGCAAGATTGAGCTCTCCGGAGATGATTACACCGCAATGGCTAAGATAATACTGAAGGGACTGGGCGGAAAAGAGAACATCAAGGATTTCGACTATTGTGCAACCAGAATTCGTGTAGAGACAGTGGACTATACTCTTGTGGATGAAAAGTGTATCAAAGATGCCAAAGTTGCCGGAATTGTAAGGCCCGCCAAGAATGCAGTTCAGGTCATTGTAGGCCCAAAAGTTCAGTTTGTGTATGACGAAATGAAAAAGCTGATGCAATAATTTTTATTTAATGTATTGCATTACCGTGTTAAAAGGTGTATAAAGAGTAAGACAAATTTAACAGACGGGAGCTTGTATTACAGGCTGAGAGGAAGGTGTGACCTTCGACCGATAACCTGATTTGGATAATGCCAACGTAGGGATGCCTGACAATAGGGATTTTTTGAGCGGAAGCAACCACATTGGGGGCTTCCGCTTTTTTGGTGCCCACAAAAGCAAAGCTCACCGTCTGGGAAAAGAGGAATGACATGAAGAAAAACAACTACTTACTGAGGATGGTGACTCTTGCCATGTTTGTGGCCCTGGGGGTGGTCATCTCCCCAATCCTTCGTATTGAAGGAATGTGCCCCATGGCCCATCTTATCAACATCACTTGTGCGGTGTTCCTGGGGCCTGCCTATGCTTTTGTATGCGCCCTTCTCATCGGCATCATCAGAATGTTGATCATGGGAATCCCGCCTCTGGCCCTTACCGGAGCCATCTTCGGAGCCTCTCTGTCCGGAATTTTCTACAAGCTGTCCAAGGGAAAGATCATCGCTGCTGTCCTTGGAGAGATCATTGGAACAGGAATTATCGGCTCCATCGTATCTTACCCTGTAATGACTTATCTCTGGGGAAAAGAGGGACTTACCTGGTTCTTCTATACTCCCTCTTTTATCTGCGGAACTCTGATAGGCGGAAGTATCGCATTTTTGCTGCTTCTTAAGCTGCAGCAGGCAGGAGTCCTCACTAAGATCCAGAGCAGTTTAAGAAATACTGACCCTACCGATGACAAAAAGGATAAGGTGGCATAATGGCAGATCTGATCCATTGTATAACCAATCCAATATCCATGATGCAATGTGCCAACGCAGTCCTTTCCCTGGGAGCCTGCCCCATTATGGCTGAACATCCGATGGAGGTTCGTCAAATTACAGAGACCGCATCTGCGCTCCTACTAAACACGGGCAATATTTCCGACAGCAGGATGGAGGCTATGGAAATATCCTATGAAACGGCTCTTGAGAAAAGCATTCCCATAGTAATCGATGCTGTGGGAGTTGCCTGCTCGGATCTTCGAAGGGATTATGTTTTCAAGCTTCTTAATAAGCACCCGCACCATGCAAAGTCTTTTTTGGTGCTAAAGGGCAATTATTCTGAGATCAAGGCTCTGGCGGTGAACTCTTATAAAGGAAAAGGCGTGGATGCCGATAAGAGCATCGAAGCCGGAAAAATGCAGGAAATTGCGCAGAAACTCGCAGCAGATCTTGGGACTGTGATTCTTGCAAGCGGTGAGACAGATATTGTTACGGACGGAGGCAAGACTATTTTGGTAAAAGCCGGAACGCCAATGCTTGGGCAGATTACCGGGACAGGATGTATGCTGGGGGCTGTATGTGCGACATTTCTGGCTGGAGAGCCTCGTATAGAGGCCGTGGCAGGAGCCTGTGAATTCTTCGGAAACGCCGGGGAGAAGGCATATAAAAAGCTATATGAAAAAAACGGAGAGGTAGGAGCCGGAAGCTATCTGATAGGACTTCTGGATTCCCTGTCCTTCGAAAAATATGGAGAAACCAATGAAAAGAATAGACAGTAAGGACCTAAGGCTCTACCTTGTGACCGACAGCAGCGGTCTATCCACAGAGGAGTTCCTGCAAAAGACTGAAAGCGCTATCCAAGGCGGAGCAACCATAGTACAGATAAGAGAAAAGGATAAGACCACAAGGCAGTACATGGAACTGGCCGGGAAACTTCACGAGATAACAAGGAAATACAATGTTCCTCTGATCGTGGATGACAGGATTGATGTGGCAATGGCAATCGGCGCCGAAGGAGTGCACCTGGGGCAATCTGATATGCCTGTAGACATTGCAAGGAATATTCTTGGCCCGGACATAATAATCGGAGCTACCACCAAGACCGTGAGCCAGGCATTGGAAGCCTACGACAAAGGAGCTGATTATCTTGGAGTAGGGGCAATTTACCCAACTACTACTAAGGTTAAAACGGTGCTGACAAGTGTCGAAACCCTAAAAGATATCTGCGCAGCCGTTCCAATTCCTGCGAATGCAATAGGAGGCCTTAACAAAGATAATATCGGCATTCTGAAAGGCACTCCAATAGCCGGAATATGCGTTGTTTCAGCAATCATGAAAAGTGAAGATCCCCAAAAAGCAGCGGCAGATCTCCGCAGCGCGTTTGATGAATTGGAGGAGACATGAAACAGAGAACAGTTCTGACCATAGCAGGGAGCGATTCCTCCGGTGGTGCTGGGATACAGGCGGATCTCAAGACAATGGAGGCTCTGGGAGTATACGGAATGAGCGTCATCACAGCCCTTACAGCCCAGAATACGCTGGGAGTCAGGGGCATTTCACCGGTTGAGAAGTCTTTTATCAGCTTGCAGTTGGAGACAGTCTGCAGTGATATGCCTGTGGACGCCGTCAAGATAGGAATGCTGCCGGATATAGGTGCCATGGAGGCTGTAGCTAAGGGGATAGACAAATTCGGACTTACAAATGTGGTGCTTGATCCGGTTCTTAGTTCTACGTCAGGAACTGAGTTCACTAAGGAAAATACTTATGAATATTTGAAAAAAGAGCTGTTTCCAAGGTGCCTCATCATTACTCCGAACATACCCGAAGCACAAATCCTTACGGGAAGGGACATCAATTCAAGGAAAAATGCAGAGGAAGCTGCTGCGCATATTTATGAAAGCTGCGGCTGCAATGTGCTGATAAAGGGTGGTCACAGCTCTTTTGACCAAATAGGCGTCTCTGCGGATCTGTTCTACAACAGCGATGCTATATGGATAGAAGGTCGGCGCTATGAGAATCCAAATACCCACGGCACGGGTTGTACGCTCTCAAGTGCCATTGCGTCAGGCCTTGCCATGGGGCTGGAACCTGTAAATGCCGTGATTCAGGCAAAGAAATATATTGAAAAATGCATCGCTGCATGTCTTGAATTGGGACATGGAAGAGGACCATTATACCATTCTATGCGAGCAAATTAGCTCTTTTAATGAATAACGATTGATATTTATACACATCGCAGGTATAAAGCTAAATAATTACAAAATAGGTATAAAAAAAGAAAAGGGGAAATAGATAATGAGAAATTACACAACACAGATGGAGGCAGCCCGCAAGGGAATCATCACTCCCGAGATGGAGAAGGTTGCAAGGGATGAGTACCGCACACCCGAGGAGATCAGGGACCTGGTCGCCAAAGGACAGGTCGCCATCTGCGCCAACAAGAACCACACCTGCCTTGACGCCAAAGGCGTTGGCTCTATGCTAAGGACCAAGATAAATGTCAATCTGGGAGTATCCCGCGACTGCAAGGACTACAACATTGAGATGGAGAAGGTAATGGCTGCGGTCAACATGGGAGCTGATGCTATCATGGATCTGTCTTCACACGGAAACACCCAGCCCTTCAGAAAAAAGCTCGTTGAGGAATGTCCTGTAATGCTGGGAACAGTGCCTGTTTACGACAGTGTAATCCATTATCAGAGAGACTTATCCGAGCTTACAGCCAAGGATTTTATTGATGTTGTAAGGCTTCACGCTAAGGACGGCGTTGACTTCGTGACTCTTCACTGCGGAATCACCAGAAAGACAATAGATCAGATCAAGAAGCACAAGAGAAAAATGAATATCGTATCAAGGGGCGGATCTCTGGTATTTGCCTGGATGAGCATGACAGGCGAGGAGAACCCTTTTTACGAATATTATGATGAGATTCTTGATATCTGCAGAGAGTATGATGTTACCATTTCCCTTGGCGATGCCTGCAGACCCGGTTGCCTTGCGGATGCCAGTGATGTATGCCAGATAGAAGAACTGGTAAGGCTGGGCGAACTCACCAAACGCGCCTGGGAGAAAGATGTGCAGGTAATGGTGGAGGGCCCCGGCCATATGCCGATGGACCAGATCGAGGCCAACATGAAGATGCAGCAGACAATCTGCATGGGAGCGCCTTTCTACGTACTGGGCCCCCTTGTTACCGATATTGCACCGGGTTATGACCATATCACTTCCGCTATCGGAGGCGCAATAGCAGGAGCGGCAGGGGCATCTTTCCTGTGCTATGTAACACCGGCTGAACACCTTGCACTTCCCAATGTAGAAGATGTTAAGCAGGGAATAATCGCATCCAGGATTGCAGCTCATGCGGCAGATATCGCCAAGAAGATACCACATGCCATGGACATCGACAACAAGATGGCCGATGCCAGAAAGGCTTTTGACTGGGAGGGGCAGTGGGACTGCGCTTTGGATCCGGAGACTGCCAGAGCAATCAGAGCCGACAGAGCTCCCGAATATGATGACACCTGCTCCATGTGCGGCAAGTTCTGTGCGGTAAGGAGCATGAACAAGGCTCTTGCAGGTGAGCATATTGATATTTTGTGATAAAACAGCGCACGAAAAAAAGTTAATATGTGAAATATGCATGAATAAAAGGATTTTCATACTGACATCCCGATGAGTTTTGGGTATAATGCTTAATTGAGGGGCGCAAAGCGGGGAAAAAAATCAAAGGCACAAACTAGAAGGTGGGGTACAGACATGATTTTTGCAGTTGATTTCGACGGCGCACTTAGTATGGGGCAGTGGCCTGAACTCGGGCCGGCTAATTTAAATCTTTTCGAGTTTCTTATATGGAAGAGAAAGCTCGGACACAAAGTGATCCTGTGGACCTGCAGAGAAGGCAAGTCACTGGAGGATGCAGTGGATTTTTGCAAGGACTTTGGACTTAGGTTTGATGCAGTTAATGACAACCTTCCCGAAGTAATTGAGAAATACGGCAGCAATCCAAGGAAGATCACTTGTGACGTTTATATTGATGCAAAATCCTGTTACGTGGACGAATTCGAATTCCTGGGTGATGTGAACATCGGCAGGATAGAGACGGCACTTAACAGATTTGCCGAAAAAGTGACAATGGTCGGATAACATGAAGAAAAAAGGCTATCATAATCCTTTCAAGGCACGCAGAGTCAGACAGAAAATGGAAAGAGACCGTGCCCTTCGGGCTTTTCCTCAGGAGGAGTTCGAGGAGTACTGGAAGAAACATTCTGATGAAGTGTGCAAGGCCGTGTATGAGGCATTCCTTGATACATTGGCCACAGAACGAATTTATATGACGGTTCACACCGCTTTCGGGCAGACCCAGAAGCAGGAGATTCACAAGGGAACTATCGGTAGATTCTGCGAGACAATTCCTGACAAATTTAACGGCGTCATCCTTAGAGAGATGATGCCGTCTCTTTCTCATGTCATATACAGTGTTTTACTGAACTGTGACAACATGCCGCTGGTGGACTTTATCATCACCGGTTCTGAGAAAACAATTTCCAAGATTATAATGACATATCTTCGCGAATCCAAGAAGAGCCGCGACATTGTAGACTATATCAAGCCACGTCTTTCTGAGATAGTTGTTTTTGAGCAGGTATCTCATAATCCGAGGTATATTCATGCTGCTGAGAGGCACAAAAAGACCATGGCAGCCAAGAGGCTTCTTTTTGAGAGCATTCAGACCTCAACTCCTGATGATTACACGCAGCTTTTTCCTCTTGCAAGGCAGATGAAAAGGCATTTTATACTGCATATAGGTCCCACCAATTCAGGTAAGACCTATCAGGCCATGCAGGAGCTGATGAATGCAGACAGCGGAATTTATCTGGCGCCGCTTCGTCTTCTTGCCTATGAGCAATATGAGAAGATGAACAGGCAGGGCTGTCCTTGCTCAATGATAACAGGAGAGGAGCGTATACTAATGCCCGGATCCTTCCACCAGTCCTCAACCATAGAGATGATGAACCTGGATGAAGACTGGGATATGGCCGTTATTGACGAGGCCCAGATGGTTTCCGACAGGCAAAGAGGCGGCTCCTGGACCGCAGCGATACTGGGGCTCAAGGCCTCAGTCATTCATCTGTGCGCATCTCCGGATGCAGAGAAGCTTCTGATCCGTATGATCACTTCCTGCGGAGATGACTATGAGGTTCAGTATCACGACAGGAAGACACCTCTTCAGATGGATGATGAGGCGGTGGATTTCAGATTCCCCGAGGACGTCAAGAAGGGCGATGCACTCATCGTTTTTTCCAGAAAAGATGTACACAGCGTTGCCGCAGAGCTTCAGGCCAATGGCATTACCTGCAGCATTATCTACGGATCTCTTCCTTACGACGTGCGCCACAGGGAGGCCGGTAAATTCGCAGACGGCACCACAGATGTGGTAGTTGCAACAGATGCAATAGGAATGGGTATGAACCTTCCCGTAAGACGAATTGTCTTTTTACAGACTATCAAGTATGACGGGGTAAAAGAGAGACCGCTCACTCCCTCAGAAGTCAAACAGATAGCCGGAAGAGCAGGCAGGTACGGTCTGTACGATACGGGCTACGTGACTTCCTACTATGATTATGAGGTAATTGAGAAACTCCTTGAACACAAGCTGATTCCGCTTAATACAGCTATGATCAACATTCCGGAGCAGTTTCTTGAGAAGGACGGCAAGGTCTCCACTATTCTTGAGCTGTGGAACAAGATTCCCGCAGCTGAGTACTATGACAAGGGCGATATCGATGAGAAGATCAAACTGGCAAGAGCCCTTGAAGCCATTGACGACAACAGGGAGCTGATCCGCAAGTTCATAAGGATTCCGGCAAATACCGATAACAAAGAGATCTTTGATATATATTCCAAATATTATAGAGCCCAGGCTGAAGGAGAACCGGTGGATCTGCAGGAGACAATCCGGCAGTTTAACACTGCCTTCGCTGATCCTGAATTCAGACAGTCGCTCCAGACACTTGAGACCTGTAGCGCAGTCTTTGATTTCCTATATTCCTATACGAGGCTCTTTGGAGATGAAGAGGATCTTCCTCAGATCCTGGAGACCAAGAGAGCAATCTCAGAGCGAATCTTCGAGATTCTGGACCTTCAGAAGCTTAGCATGAAGTCCTGCATCTACTGCGGCAAAAAACTGAAATGGTCCTATCGTTACACCATGTGCCAGGAGTGCTACAGGAAGCATAAGTATAGGAAGTATTCGTAAAAGAAGAAATTGTTGTTCAAAGAAGTCCATATTTTAGAAATGTAAACGCTTACAATTGCATTGTTTGCCATGCTATGATTTTTTCAAGGTTATTTGTGTTTGTGAAAAAAATGTAGAATGGAGGATTTGGGAATATGAAAAACGCAATTGTAGGACAATCCGGCGGACCGACAGCAGTCATCAATTCTAGCCTCGCAGGTGTATTTGAGGCAGCTAAGAACCGTGGCGCTGCCAAGGTGTACGGAATGTGCAACGGAATTCAGGGTTTTCTTGAGGACAGATATGTTGATCTTACTGAGATTTTTAAGAAGCCCATCGATATCGAGCTTCTTAAGAGAACGCCCTCAAGCTACCTTGGAAGCTGCCGTTACAAACTCCCCGAGCTTGGCGCTCCGGGGGCTGAAGAAGTATTTGATACAATCCTTGAGAAACTTGAAAGGCTCAATATCGGATACTTCTTTTATATTGGCGGAAATGATAGTATGGATACTATAAACAAGCTGGCGGCCTATGGCAAGGAGAAGGGGAGTGATATAAGATTTATCGGCGTTCCCAAGACCATAGACAACGACCTGACCGTGACGGATCATACTCCCGGTTATGGCTCAGCTGCCAAGTATATTGGCGTAGTAATGAAGGAAATCATCAGAGATGCTACGGTCTACGGCACCAAAAATGTAACGATCGTTGAGATAATGGGCAGAAACGCCGGGTGGCTCACTGCATCAGCTGCCCTTGCCAAAGACTACGACTGTGAGGGCGTTGATATGATCTGCCTTCCAGAGGTACCTTTTAATGTGGACAGATTCGTTGAAAAGGTACGCAGAATACAGGAAAAAAAGAACAGCATCGTCATTGCGGTTTCTGAGGGTGTTAAACTTGAAGATGGCCGTTATGTCTGCGAACTCTCTGATGATGTCCGCGCTGTGGATGCCTTTGGCCACAAGAGTCTTACAGGAACAGCGCGTTTCCTGGCTAATACCGTCGCAAGGAATCTTGATACCAAGACAAGATGCATCGAATTATCAACATTACAGCGCTGCGCAGGTCATCTTGCCAGCCGCACTGATATTACAGAGGCTTATCAGGTGGGCGGAGCAGCAGTGAAGGCAGCTTTTGAAGGTCATACAGGAGAGATGGTGGCCCTTAAGCGAATCTCCAATTCACCTTATCAGTGCACTACTGAGCTTCATCCCATCTCAGAGATAGCTAATCTGGAGAAAAAGGTTCCCATTGAATGGGTGAATGAGGATCATACAGGAATGAAGCAGGAGTTCATAGACTACGCATATCCTCTGATCCAGGCAGAGCTTACTCCAATTTTTGTTGGAGGACTTCCGCAGCATATATTCTTAGGCGAATGATCGGAATCTCTCAAGTTTTTTTGAGGAAGAACAGGTAATATGGAACAGAAAAATAAGATTTATTATCATCTTCCGGGATTATTTGAATTTTATAACCTGTACAGTGAGTTTCTTCCGCTGTTTAGGAAACACAGGGAATATTTCTATGACTGGTGCGAAATAGGTTCCATCTATGGCGCACCGGCCGATTGCCTGTGGGGCGGAGGACGTGTGGGCTTCGGCGAGGAATCCCCCTTGAAGGTTGTGGAGCTTATGAAGGAGTATGGAATCTCCGCAAGGCTCACCTTCAGCAATTCCCTGATTACCAAGGAGCATCTGTCCGACAGAAGATGTAATGAACTGTGCAGAATCTTCGAACAGAATAGTTATGCGAACAATGGTATAATAATATATTCAGACCTCCTTCTGGATTATATCAAAGAAAGCTATCCCGATTTCTATTTCGTTTCATCCACAACCAAGGTAATTACTGACTTCGCAAAATTTACTGATGAATTAAACAGGGTAGAATTTCGCTATGTTGTACCCGATTTTAGATTAAACAAGGAAATCGCCAAATTAACGGACCTTCCGTCTGAACTTAAGTCCAAAGTAGAGTTTCTTTGCAACGAATGTTGCTGGTATGGTTGCTACGATCGGAAAAAATGCTATGAGAATGTCAGTCGCAAGAGCCTTGGAGAAGAATGCGAAGACCACATCTGTGTTTCTCCTGATGCCGGAAGAGGCTATCGCTTCTCAGATGCCATGAAGAATCCCGGTTTTATCGGAATTGATGATATATTGAACGTATATGCTCCCGCAGGCTTTTCCAATTTCAAGATCGAAGGCCGCAGCCTCGGCAGTGCAGTGATACTGGAATTTCTCCTGTACTACATGACAAAACCGGAATACCAGCTCAAGGTCAGGGAGGAGATCTATCTCGACAGTATGTTGGATTTATTCTGATTCAGATTCTTTTTTGCCAAAAAAGAAAAATAAAACCGAAATTTTTGCAAAGGCAACAATGTATTCCTTTCCTGGAGAAGAATATACTTAATTTATCCTTAAGTAAAATCAATCCAATGAGAGGAGGGTGACAATGAATAAGTTTATGAAATGGATTCTTTTTACATTGCTTATTGTCTATGTTGTTTCGCCTGTGGATTTCGTGCCGGGACCTGTTGACGATATCCTGGCAATCTTCCTTTTGCTGGCGGCCAACAAGAGCAAACTTGCAATAGGACGACGCGATGAAGAGCGTATCGAAGTTGTTGATGTAGATGGTTCAGAGATTTGAGGAGAACAAAAGTTATGGAAAAGAAATTATACAGAAGTAATGAAAGAAAGCTTTACGGTGTGTGCGGAGGTCTTGCAGAGTACCTGGGAATTGATCCTACGATCGTAAGAGTTTTGTGGGTGTTATTTATTCTTTCAGGAGAAAGCGGAATACTTATTTATTTCATTGCAGCACTTCTGATGGATAACAGACCTGATTACGTTAGCCGTTATGATAATTGATGGATTGCATACATAATAAAAAAAAGCTTCAGAGCCAAATGCTTTGAAGCTTTTTTATTACAGTAGTCATAATACTTGCATTTTGAATTAGCATATGCTAACATGATGTACTGGTTAAAAATAGATTTTTGATATAAAACAATAGAAAATATGAGGTAATACGATGGTTTCAAACGGTCTTATAATATCAGGTCTTGCAATAATATTGTTTCTCGCTATTAGAGGCTCCGTTAAGCATTTTCTGGGGCAGGGCAGCTGCTGCGGTGGCGGAAGTTCCACTGTCAGAGAACCTGACAAAAAACTTAAAGGTCCCGTTATTAAGACCAGGGTGTTCAAGATTGACGGAATGCACTGCGAGAACTGCACCAATCGAGTGAAGAGGGCAATCAACAGGATTGACGGCGTATCTGCAAGGCTAAATCTTCGCAAGAAAGAAGCAATTGTACAATTTGAGGCAGACCTGGAAGATACAGTCATCACCTCGGAAATAGAGAGGCTTGGTTATCAGGTTCTGCAGGTCATCTCTAAATAAATGTAAGATATATCCTCAGTATGATTGACATATGGGAGGATGGGAATTATCCGCCGTTGGACACTGAAGAGATTACTGTGGAAGGAACTTTTTCCCTGTATGAGGAGAATAACGAGATGTACTGCACTTTGGCAAATGCCAGGCTCGTGGATTAAGCTTTATTAATTGTTTCTAAACATTGTCGGAATATCAATCAATACACTTCCCTTAAATGGTAAAATAAATAATGGTTCACTATAATTATTTTGCCCATGCAGGAGGTGCTTCTCGTGGAAAAATACAGATATGACGACAAAGAACTTGCATTTCTGGAAAGAAGCCAGGTTCCATTTGCGGTATATCAGTTTATTAATAAAAGAGTAGTTACCATAGCTGTTTCAGATGGCGCTATTAAGCTCTTTGGCTATACGGATATGGCCAGAGCGGATCTCTATGACCTCATGGACAATGATATGTACCGCGATATTCACCCGGATGATCTGTCGGACCTTGGAGATGCCGCATATAGCTTTGCTACGGGCGGAGATGTTTATGATGTGATTTACAGGTCCTATATTAATGGACAGTATCGGATAATTCATGCCTACGGAAAGCATTTTGATAAAGAAAATGGCATAAAGCTGGCATTTGTATGGTATACAGATCAAGGCGCTTATGATGAGGATAACAATGCTCAAAAGGATGGCATCTATAATTCCCTGATCAACAAATTGGCCAACAGAAGTTATAACGTGAGAGTGGAGCACGATTATCTGACGGGGCTTCCTTCCATGACCTATTTCTTTGCTCTGGCAGAGGCAGGTTGCAGGGAACTTCGGCAAAGCGGCAAGATGCCTGTCATTTTGTTCCTCGATTTCGACGGAATGAAGGTGTATAACCAGACCTACGGTCTTCAGGAGGGCGACAGGTTCCTTAAAAATTTCGCATCCGATATCATCAAGCTGTTCAGTCATGAAAACTGCAGCAGATTCAGCGCAGACCACTTCTGTGTATATACCTACGAAGAAAAGGCCAGAGAGAGCGCAGCCAAGCTCATAGAAGCAAACAAAGCGATTGAAGATGAGAAAAAAATGCCTCTGCGCGTTGGTATGTACCTGTACGAGGATGACACCATCAGTATCAGCGGAGCCTGCGACAGAGCCAAAATAGCCTGTGACTCAGGCAAAAATAATTATTCTTCAAGGTTCCACATTTTTGATAAGAAGATGATGACTGCCATGGAAGACAAGCAGTATGTAATCGAAAACATTGACAGAGCGATTAAAGAAGGTTGGATCAAGGTCTTTTATCAGGCTATTGTAAGAACCGCCAATGGTAAGGCCTGTCATGAAGAAGCGCTTGCAAGGTGGGTGGACCCTGTAAAGGGCATGTTTAGCCCTGCGGCGTTTATTCCTGCGCTTGAGGAGACCAATACCATTTATAAACTCGATCTGTGTATTGTTGATCAGGTACTAAAAAAGATGAAAGAACAGGCAGACAATGGTATATACGTCGTGCCTGTATCCGTCAACTTGTCCAGAAGTGATTTCTATACCTGCGATATCGTTGAGGAGATAAGGAAGCGTGTAGACAGTGCCGGCATTGGCAGAGACATGATCGTTATCGAGATCACAGAGAGTATTGTGGCGGATGACGTTGATTATATGATCAAAGAGATCGGGCGTTTTAAGGAGCTTGGATTTGACGTATGGATGGATGATTACGGAAGCGGCTATTCATCCCCAAGTATCCTGCAGAAGGTGCCCTTTGACCTCATCAAGATTGATATGCAGTTCGTAAGACAGATGGATGAAAGTGAAAAGGCCAGGATCATCCTTACGGAACTGGTAAGACTTGCTATGTCTCTTGGAATGGATACGGTGGCAGAGGGAGTTGAAACCGCAGAGCAGGCGGATTTCCTCAAGGATATCGGATGTACCATGCTTCAGGGATACTATTTTTCCAAACCTATTTCTTTTGAGGAAATACTGGAGAGAGGTAAATCGGGCATGCAGATAGGCTTTGAAAACCCTGAGGAGTCAGGCTACTATGTCCTTCTGGGAAAGGTAAATCTCTATGACCTGTCTCTGTCCAGCACCGATGATGAGCAGCACACAGACTATTTTGATACCTGGCCCATGGTCATGGTGGAGTGTGGCAAAGACAACATTCTGTCTATAGTAAGGGCCAATATTACCTACAAAAATTATATTGCTGACTATTTCCCCGGTATCTCAGGCAAAAAAGAATTCGATGCATCGAAGCTCAAGGATAAGCCCGGCACACGGTCGCTCCAGGCAGTACTGAACTGCGCAGAGGACGGAAAAAGAGTTATTGTTACCGATGTAACAGCAGACGGCAAATTGATCCAGATTCTGGCATGGAGAATTGCTGTTAATCCGGTTACAGAAGTGGCAGCAGTCATGATAGCCATCCTTTCTTCAGCGGAGGTGAGAGGTGGTCTCCCAGATGAAACTCAAAAAAGAGAATTACACAAGATCTCAGGGGAATATGCCAAGCTGCAAAAAGAAAATGAACTCCTTAAGAAAGAAGCTGACAGCAACAGGAAAATAGCGGAACTGAAAAAGTCCGTGTCCGATCTTCTTACGAATATGCCTGCAGTGACCTTCTCCAAGGATGTTATCACCAGAAAGTATCTGGCCTGTAACCAGGCCTTTGCCGATTATGCTCACAAGGAAACTCCGGAGGGCGTGGTAGGGCTCACGGATTTTGAGATTTTTGACGAAGCCACAGCCAGACACTTTATCGAGGATGATAAAAAGGCACTGTCTATGGACAAGCCATATGTTTTCTATGAGGACGTGCCCGATGCTGAAGGTAATCCCAGGCAGTTCCAGACCACCAAACTCAAGTTCACGGACGATACGGGACGTGAATGCCTTCTGGGACTGTGCCAGGATGTCACCGAAGCTATGCGTATCAAACTCGAATATGTCGCTAAGCTGGCAAAGGTACAGGATCAGGCCTATGTTGATGTCCTTACGGGAATAAAGAACAAGAATGCCTATCAGCAGAGGGAAAAAATTATTGATCGCAGAATTAAGCAGAATCGTCAGGCAGAATTTGCTCTTGTGGTTCTGGATGTCAATGATCTTAAGAAGATAAACGACACTAAAGGTCATAAGGCAGGAGATGAATGCATCATTAATGCCTGCGAGGTCATATGCAGCATTTTTAAAAGAAGCCCTGTATACAGAATCGGAGGCGATGAATTTGTGGTGCTGGTAACAGATGAGGATTATGAACGGGTAGATGAGCTGGTGGAGGCTGTCGCCGCTTATGATAAGGATGCCATTGCCAACGGAGGAATCGTAATTGCCTGTGGTATGGCTAAATACAAAAATGAAGACAGCATGGAAGCTGTCTTCATGAAAGCTGACAAAAATATGTATGATAACAAGAGTTATCTAAAAGAAGCATTCTGAATTATTGACGGGAATTGTGTTGAGTTTTTTAATCCCGGATCTATATCAATCAAGATGATATATGCAAATTCACCGGTTGTGGGATTAAGGAACCAGCTGTCATAAGCAACTCCGGATTTAAGTCCGTCGGTAAAGGTAACATGATGTGTATTACCTATTGCATCTGCAGGTCTTACATCATCATCTATCATATCGCCCGCCTGCATGTCATCGGAATCACCAATGAGTACCTGTACGATAAGGCCATCGATTGTTTCATCAAAAAGTGTTTCATACAGGTCTTGATATTCAATGAAGGCTTCAAGCATATCCTCGTCGTAGGTCTCTTCGAAAATTATGATAGCTGCAGTACTGTCTTCGGTCTGGTACATTACTCCGTTTTCGTCTTCCATGTCAGCAAGTTTGAAGTCATCCGAGAAGTCGAAGGTATATCCGGCAATCTCGATACCTGCTGCCGTATCAGGTGCATTTAAGTAAGCAGGAGTCTTGTGACCTTTGTCTGAGTCTGAATCGCTTGAGGATGGAAGATCGCTGTTTCCCACGCCTGATCCATTTCCCAGAAGAGAAATGTATTTATCAATATCAGCCTTGCTTTTGTCTGAAGAAGATGATGAATCGTCATCGTCCGATTTGCTTTTTTCCTCGCTGGAAGATGACCCTAATGTCTTATCATCATCCTTTTTCTTATAATCATTATCGTCCTTGGAGTCATCGGACTGTTTAGATGCGACTTCTTTTTCATACGGTGCCAGGGGCCCAAGATTCTGAAATTCCTCAGGTAGTTCCCCGGTGCAACCGGCAAGTAGCATAGCTGATGCCATAATCGCTATAACACATTTTTTCATTACATTTCCTCCCAATAAGAGAATTAAATCTTACAGATTAGATGTAATCCATTATATGAATGGCGATATGACTTGTAAACATTTCTGTTGGTGAATTAAGCTATTTTATTTTTTTATTACGCATCTTTGTAATCCTCGGCGGATTCGCCGGTCACTTCGCAGTATCTTTTCAAAAGATCACTGTCTCCCATGGCTTTTAGCTCATCGGCATTTCCATTGCCAAATTCCACAATTACACCAATAGCTTTTTCTCTGAATTCATCACTCATCGTAAGTCCTCCTTTTTTTCCGCCCCGGATAATTCTTCAGGCTGTAATCATAAGTCAGTTACTAACTATACTATCCGAATATGTACAGGATGCGAATGCAAAATTAAACATTCATAAAATCGTTAATTCGATAATAGATAGACATTATAGTAATAGGTGGCAAAGCGCATATTTGCTTGACTTTCTGTGATAATTAATGCTATGTTATTTTGAAATTTTTAAAGAAAGTATTGGGGAAAAATTGTGATTCAAAAGCAAATGAAGCAAAATATAATCGTATTGATTGTCGGAATAATACTGGCAGCAGCGTCAGCGCCGGGCTATGTTGGACACTGTATTGCATGAGATAAGCAGGCACAATCCGCAGGTGATAATCGGCAAAAAATAAGCAGGAGTAGTGATATGAATATTGTAGTATATTTGGGATCAACATCCGGAAACAACAAGCATTTTGAAGAAGCGGCCGTGGCCCTTGGCACATGGATTGGTAAGAGCGGCAACACACTTGTATACGGCGGCGCAGACAGAGGCCTGATGGGTACTCTTGCCGATGCGGTATTGGCTGCAGGAGGAGAGGTTATTGGCGTTCTGCCCGACATTCAGAGGATTCTGGACAGAAAGCACAAGAATCTTACTAAATGTTTTGAGACTGCGTCAATGGCAGAGCGCAAGGCCAAAATGATAGAACTCGCCGATGCCTTTGTTGCTCTCCCCGGAGGAATAGGAACAATCGATGAGATCACAGATGTACTGTCTCTTGCCAGTCTTGATGTGATCAGCTGCCCTATAGTTCTGTACAATACCGACGGTTATTATGAGCCCTTCAGGACACTTATCAGAAACATCATTGATAACGGTCTTGGCAGAAAAGAGTATTTCGAAAGTGCTCTTTTTTCAGATGATATCGAGGAAATTGCTGCATTTCTTACTGCAAAAAAATCGGTGTGAATCTGCCGGAAATAATGTAAAATAGAATAAAGATGGGGATTTGTGACGGAACATTAGAACATAAGGGGGATGCTATGCAATATGTACTGTCATATGATATAGGCACAACAGGACTTAAATCCTGTCTGGTGGAAATAGGAGACACCGCTACTCTCCTCGGAGGAGAATATGAAACCTACGGCCTCTACATTCTGGATAACGGAGGGGCTGAGCAGGACTGCGAAGAGTGGTGGACAGCTATGTGCAGGAGTACCAGGAGGCTCATTGCAGCAACCGGAATATCACCTTCTGATATCTACGGTATTTCTTTTTGCTCTCAGATGCAGGGCCTTGTTCTTGTGGACAGGAGCGGAAATGCACTCCGTCGCCCTATGAGCTATATGGATCAGCGAGGCGGCGAGGTTATGAGGAAGACCGAGCAGTTCGGCCTTACCGTGTCCGGAGTTAATTTATCTATTCTTTTAAAGAGTCTTATTGCCACTCATGCGGCATCAACAAGCGTAAAAGATCCACTGTGGAAATACAAATGGGTTCAGCAAAATGAGCCTGAAATATATGAAAAAGTCTACAAATGGCTTGATGTAAAAGAGTACCTTATCTGCCGAATGACGGGAGAGTGCGTGATGACGCCGGATTCTGCCTATTCGACTTTCCTCTATGATACCAGAAAGGGGAAGATGTGCTTCAGCAGATCTCTCTGCAAGACCTATGGCGTTAAATACGAGCATATGCCAAGAGTTGTGGGCTGCAGCGAAGTTGTTGGGGGACTTAGGAAAAAACAGGCAGAAGAGCTGGGGCTTATCGAAGGAATACCCGTATACGGAAGCGGCGGCGATGCAACCCTGATAGGAATAGGAGCAGGGGCGACAGAACTGGGAGATACCCACATCTACTGCGGAACTTCAGGCTGGGTCAGCACCGTCATCGACAAGCAGGAAGTGGATATTTTCTCAATGATAGCCGGGATTGTGGGAGCTCAGGAGAACAGATTCAACTATTTCGCTGAGATGGAAACTGCAGGAAAATGTTATGAATGGGTCAAGGATCACCTTGCTCTTGATGAGATCGACATTTATCTTAGCAAGGCGGATGTGGGACACTCATCGGAAAGTAAGTATTTGAGCCTCTATGACTATCTGTCGGAGGTTATAGCGCAGGTTCCGCCCGGAAGCGGCGGTGTTATCTTTACGCCCTGGCTTCACGGAAACAGATGCCCCTTCGAGGATCCCAAGGCTGCAGGAATGTTTTTTAACATAGGTCTTGATACCGGTAAGAGACATCTTCTAAGGGCCGTTATCGAAGGAATATGCTTTCACCTTCGCTGGATGCTGGAAAGCCAGGAGAAGAAGATTGATACCTCCCGCATGATCAGATTCGTTGGGGGCGGCGCTCTTTCGCCGGTTACCTGCCAGATTCTGTCGGATATTCTGGGCCGCGAAGTTGCTACGGTTCCTTATTCCAAGGACGTGGGAGCCATTGGTGCAGCTATGCTGGTGGCGGTAGGAAGCGGACAAGTTAAGGACCTGGCATCCATGAAGGAGCATGTCAGGGTCAGTGAGACCTATTCGCCAAATCCGCAGAACAAGGACATATACGACAAGCAGTACAAGGTATTCCAAAAACTATACAAAGCTAACGCCGCCAATTTTGCGGCTTTGAATTCATAGGAGGAAGGAATGGGGGAAACAGAATTAAGGAAACAGATTGTTGAAACAGGCCTTTTATTATTAGAAGAAGGGCTTGTGGCAAGAACCTGGGGAAATGTCAGCGCAAGGACCGATGAGACTCATTTTCTGATAACACCAAGTGGTCTTAGCTATACCAGAACAAGGCCCGAGGATCTGGCGCTGTATGACATGAAGAATGAGACCTATGAGGGCAGTTACAAGCCTTCCAGCGAAAAGGGCGTTCATGCCTGTGCATATGCGAATTTTCCCGAGGTTTCTTTTGTGATCCATACTCATCAGAACTACGCTTCAGCCTTCAGTGTTTCGGGAATCGCAGAGCTGATGATGACTGATGAGGAAAAAGAGAAGCTGGGAGGCATCGCAGTTGCATCCTATGGCCTTCCCGGAACAGGAACCCTCAAGAAGGCGGTTAATTCCTGTTTCGCGGGCGGTGCGCACACAGTCCTTATGAGCTGCCACGGAGCGGTGGTTGCCGGTCGTGACAAGGATGAAGCCATGGAGAGAGTTCAGCTGTTGGAGGAAATCTGTAAGAGAAGTTACAATGGGCATGACGGGTCGGAGACTGCAGCTGTAGCATATTCGCGGCTTGATATTCCTCTTAAGGCTCAGCTGGATGACATGGCTCAGATGATAGGCAAAGAAATCCCGGTCGTAAAAGACAACCCAGAGGCCGCGCTCTCCAAATATCCTGCGGTTCTTGTCCCGGGAAAGGGCATACTTGTAAAGGGAAGGGATGATGACGATACCAAGGCCCTTGAACTCCTTGCGGAAAAAGCCGCCATCACAGCGCTTCACTGCAGATCCCTTGGTATAAAAACCAAGCTTCCATGGCTCGATGTGGCGATCATGAACTACGTATACAGGAAGAAATATTCCAAGAAAAAGGAGGGCTAGGATGAGTGGTGATAAGAAAAAAGAACTGGTGAGGATAATCAAGTTCGTGTTCTTTTCTATATCTGCGGGGATCATTGAGATCGTGAGCTTCGCAGTCCTTACCGAGTTTACACCTTTGCGGTATTGGCCCTGCTATCTTATAGCTCTGGTGCTGTCGGTTCTCTGGAATTTTACCCTGAATCGTAAATTTACCTTCCAGAGCGTAGCGAATGTTCCTGTCGCAATGATGCTGGTGGCAATGTTCTATGCGGTTTTTACCCCGGTGACCACCATAGGAGGGAACTTTCTTGTGGAACACCTTAAATGGAACGATTATCTCGTAACCGGAATCAATATGGCTCTGAATCTATCCACAGAGTACTTGTATGACAGATTTGTAGTATTCAGAAAATCAATAGACACCAATATTTCCAAAAACAGGAGGCCTGAAAATGAAGAATTGCGGAATCAGTCGTTGGGATGATCCCAGTGAGATCAACAAAAAGCTTAAAGAGCTGACCTCTCAGCCCATCTGGGAAGTCACAGACGAGTATTACAACGAAGAAATAATGCCTTATTACAACGAAAAATGTAAGCAGAGCCATGCCGTTTTTGAGGAATCTCAGAAATATATTCCGGGCGGTGTTCAGCACAATCTTGCTTTTAACAAGCCTTTTCCCATGTGTATGGCCAAGGCTGATGGCCCTTATCTCTATGATAAAGACGGCAATCAGTACATAGATTTTCTGCAGGCCGGAGGTCCCACAATTCTTGGAAGTAACTACAAACCGGTAAGGGACAAGGTATTTGAACTTCTGAACGAGTGCGGCCCTGTGACGGGGCTGTTGCATGAGTCTGAGATGCTGATCGCAAGAGAGATCAACAAGCATATGCCAAACGTTGAGATGTTCCGTATGCTTGGATCCGGTACAGAATCCGTTATGGCATCTCTTCGTATAGCAAGAATCGCAACGGGCAAAAAGCATATCATCAAGATCGGAGGAGCTTACCACGGCTGGTCAGATCAGATGGTATACGGACTTAAGATTCCGGGAAGCCGCGCACTTCTTGAATCTCACGGTATTCCCAACAGCAGCTTCGGCAAAACCGACGAGGTAAGGCCTAATGACCTTGATATGCTGGAGAAGATGCTTAAGAGAAACCGTTTGTCAGGCGGCACTGCAGCTGTGCTCCTTGAGCCTGTGGGCCCTGAGAGCGGCACAAGACCTGTTGCCCATGATTATAACAAGGGTGTAAGAGAGCTCTGTGACAGATACGGTGCTCTGCTTATCTTTGATGAGGTAGTTACCGGATTCCGTGTTGCGCTGTCAGGTGCTCAGGGCTACTTTGGCGTTGTTCCGGATCTTACCATCTTTGGTAAGATCATTGCAGGCGGATATCCTGCTGCCGGTGGTGTTGGCGGTAAGAGAGAATACGCTTCCCTTATGGCTGCGGGCCTTGCTACAGGTAAGCATCGGGCCTATGTCGGCGGAACCTTATCAGCCAATCCTCTGTCCTGTATCGCAGGCTACACCGCTATTCAGGAAATCGAGAGGACCAATGCCTGCGAAGTTGCCGGCAAGATGGGAGATCGCCTCTGCGACGGCCTGAAGGAACTTATAGACCGCTACGGACTTCCTTTTGTAGCCTATAACCAGGGTTCCATCGTTCACCTTGAGTGCACCGGAGCCATGAGCTTTGACTTCTCATCAATGTCCTTCATCAAGTCCGCAACGGGCCTTCTCAAGCACAAAGACATGATGTATGTCCGCAAGGATTCCATGGAGAAAATGGGAGCAGCCTACATGGCAAACGGCATCGTAACCCTGGCAGGAAGCAGACTCTATACGTCACTGGCCGACACTCCCGAAATCATTGATGAAGCTCTTAACAGATTTGAGAACGTATTTAAGCATGTTAAGAAGACTGATAAGGGATTGGTGGAGTAATTTTTTAATTGAATTATAAGTACATTGAGATAACTCCGACGGGTTTGATATCCGCCGGAGTTTTTGATTTATTTACCTTAATTGTCAGTTGTGCTATAATTTCGAGCGTCGCGCAGGTGATTTTCGCGATGAAAAAAGTATATAGGGGTACATTAACGAACATGAAAAAGAGAATTGTAAATTGTTTGCTGATCTTAGCAATGATTACAGCAACTTGTGGTTGCAGCATTCTTCCCGGGCAGACTAATACCGATAAGGAGACGAATACAGAGGATGTATCGGTAGAAAAATTAATAGAATTTGCTGCTTCGGATACAACTATAGAAGAGAAAAAAGAAGAGAAAACAGAAGAAAAAGTACAGGAAAAATATGATCCTGAAATTAACGATGATCTTCTTGGAGCAATAGAGCAGCTGGCTCTTTCTTTTGATGAATTTAACTCAGAAGTAGATACAAAAAAGGATTATTGGCAGCGAACTTTTATCGATCACTATATCCGTGGCAATTGGGATGGATATAGCTATAAGAAGATGCTGGAGAAGGACTATAACGGAATTGTCACTAAAGACCAGGTTGAATATATTCATAAATCCCTGACCGGCATCGATCTTTCCTTTGATTCAATGAAGGATGATGAGACTATTGACGTATACAATTCTGTGAATGCTACAAACAACAGGTATTGTAATATCTTAAATTATGAGGTGACAGAAGGCGCAGCATCAGGGGCAGGCACCACCTGTATCTCTGCACAGATTGAGATCGGAAGCGGAAATAGTGACCATGTGAAAACCTATGATATGTATGTTTATCTGAAGGAGAATCCCGACAGCTGCTTTGGCGGATATAGCGTTACTTCACTTACTAAGACGGAAACCACAGTATATGCTGAAGGCGATGGACAGGAGCATTCCTTTTACGGCTGGTACATGAGTGACCTTGATGTAGAAGGCGAAGTTACTATCGAATTTGGCGATTCAGAGGATGAATTTGAATATGGTCATTTTGTCACAGTTAAGGTAACTGATGAGCAGAAAAAGAAGATAGTGGATATCGGCACCTCTGACCGCATTGAAATCACATATCTTTTCTCAGATGGAATGACAGAGCCTGTGGACGAGGTAACAGCTGTTGATGTCAGATTATTCGCAGTAGAAAGGCTTTTTGAATGAAACTTAAGCAGCTGAGTAAAGATGAGGTCATTACTCTTTTCAATGAAAGAATCGTTAAT
Source organism: Butyrivibrio sp. DSM 10294 (assembly GCF_028539135.1). Taxonomy (NCBI): domain Bacteria; kingdom Bacillati; phylum Bacillota; class Clostridia; order Lachnospirales; family Lachnospiraceae; genus Butyrivibrio; species Butyrivibrio sp. DSM 10294. The sequence continues at coordinate 25,039 of NZ_JANSWL010000033.1, forward strand.
GATTTTGCCAAAGAGGAGATCAAACCTCTTAACATCATACTTAAAGCTATGGATGACGGAATATATGAGTGCCTCGGTCTTTTTGATGGTGACGCCATTTATGGCTATACATTCCTTGTCAAAATGGGAATGAACTATCTTGTAGACTATGTTGCAGTCTACCCTGAGCACAGAAATAATGGTGTTGGCAGTAAGATGCTGTCTTGCCTTTCCGATTATCTTGCTAAGGCAGACCTCGTAATTGGAGAAGTAGAAGATCCGGATTATACAGAAGACGAAGAGCTAAAGTCCCTGCAGAAGCGGCGTATCGAGTTCTACAAAAGAAATGGCTGCAGAGATACCGGACTTCGTGTCAGATGCTTTGGTGTTCCATTCATCATACTGGAAACAGCGGGTAGTACCGGCGCAGGGAAAGATGAACTGTGGGAGGTATATCAATCTTTTTACAAGGCAGTGCTACCCAAGGAAATGTTTGAGCGTAACGTAGAATACGTGGATTATAACAATTAAAAGAAGTATACCAATGGGGACGGTTCTGTTTGGTATAGTTTTCGCTTTTACAAAAACTATACCAAACAGAACCGTCCCCATTGGTATACTTCTTTTTCACAGCGAAAGTCTTCCGGGATATGTCAACAAGACAACATTGCTTTAGATTGACGCTTGTTTTCCTGAAGTATAGAATTAATGCGGTGTGATTCAGCGCACCATCAAATGAAAAAGAGGGGAGAATTGTCATGAGAAAAAACGTTGTGGGACGAGTGCTGGGATTATCTCTGGCACTTATCATGGGCATGTCAGTGCCCGTATGTGCTTTTGCCGAGTCTGGCGAAAGCAATCAGGAAGTAATTATTTCAATTGAAGAAGAGGAGTTCTGTGAGGAAGAACCTCTGGCCGAGACTAATGAGGATGAGATGATCGATGAGAGCTCCGAAGTCGAAATGGTCGAAGATGCTGATGATTTCACAGAAGAAGCAGTCTCAGAAGAAGCAATTGTAGAAAGTGATGTAATCGAAGAAACAGAGCTTCTCGAGGAAACAGCCTCAGACGATGTAACGGAGGACGCAAATGTTTCCGAAGAAAGTGTTTCGGAGGAAGATGTTTCGGAAGAGAGCGCCACTGCGGTTAATGAATCCAAGGTATCCGAACCTGCCAAGACTGAAACATATACAATAACATATGATCTTGGCGGAATAGAGGGCGTCACTGTTGTTAAGCCGGTTAATTCATACAAGACTGGCAAAAAAGTAACCCTTCCCAAGGTTAAATGCCCCGGTTACACCTTCAACGGCTGGCTCTTTGATCCTGCGGCAGAGAGCATTCTCGTTACCAAGAAAACTAAGGTTGCCGGAACCGAGATGACTTTTGCCACAGCTCTTAATAAGACTGCAGCACAGGATATGACTTTCACAGCAAGCTTAACACCTATCAGCATCAAGGTTTCCATAGCTGCTAACGGTTCCGGAGTATACAAGCTTGATGACACCAACAAAAAGATTAAAGTATCCGGTAAGAAGCTCCTTGGAACAGTTGATTATACCGGTAACAGAGATGCTGAAAAGTGCGATTTTTCCTGCAAGAACTGGAAAAGAACCGGCTATGAGCTGGTAGGCTTTTCCGCCAATCCGAAGGCAAAAAGGGGCGATAAATTCTATGGAGTTGATCTTGAAAAAGAGGACCTCTCCAAGCTTTCAACCAAAAAGACTGCCACTTTATATGCCATCTGGTTCGGGGATATGTGGGTCATTGATTACACTAAGAAAGCAATCCTTCTCGATGGAAAAAATGAGACTGAGATTGACTATGTGATATCCGATATCTGGCCGGGAAATACCGAGTACGGAACAGTTCTTAAGCTTCCTAAAGCAGAGCTTGAAGGATATACCTTCCTTGGATGGAGAGCAGTTAATACGGTTAACGAGAACAAACTCAAAAAAGCAAAAGGCTATGTAACTGCAGTAAATGCCAACAATATGGCTGACGTGGCTCTTCAGCCTGTTTTCAAACAGCTTACTTATAAACTCAGCTACAATGCCCAGGGCGGCACATACAACAAGAAAAAGAAGGGTGTCCTCAAGGCTTCTGTCGGATACTATGAAGACATTGCCGAACTTGTAGCTCCTTTAAACAGCACAAATATCAAGAAAAAAGGCTATGATCTTAAAGGCTTTGCTCTTGATGCCAAGGGCGAAACAGGTCTGGTTATAGGCGCAAACGGTAAGCCCATTAGCGAAGATGGCAAGCTGATCCTTAAGGCAGTTAAAGCAGCTACTTTGTATGCAATCTGGGAAGACCATAAGATTCCTGAAGTTTATGTGCTGTCTAAGGTTATAACCAAACTCGGCAGCGACCTGGAATTTTGGGACAGCTCGTTTGATGAAGGTACTCTGACCCTCAAATATGATGAAAACGGTATTTGTACCAAAGCAAAATATAAAAATCATGATGGCTGGCTAGTTGGCCAATCTTATGAGGATATCTTATACGCTGTATTACGTCCGCATCCGCTGGATGAATCATTATTAAAAGATCCAAGAACCGAAATAGTATATGATGATGAAGGAAGAATTACATTTCAGTGGTATTGGCAGCATTGGGACTTGGATAATACCTGTGATGATTGGTACAAGGAGTATTATACCTATGATGAAGCCGGAAGAGTAATTCGTTATGAAGGCTATTACATGTATTTTGATAAGGACGGCAATCCTTTGAGGAAAGAGCCTGATTATTGCATCTATGATTACGAGTATTCTCTTTTGAAAGACGTACAAGGATAAAAAGAAATAATAAAGCCGGGAAGTCACTGATAATTAATGATTTCCCGGCTTAATTTATACCTTTTTGAGACAATATTATTCATCCAATGTGCTTCTCCCAAGCAGTTCCTCATAGCTTACATGCATTGTAATGAACCCTGAAGAAAAAGGTCCCAGATCATAAGGATAGAACATGAAATCAATTCCACCTTCGGTAAACTTAGCTCTGTCGTCAATCGCTGCTGAGTCATAGGCCTGCTGAGCTGCTTCTTCTGCGGTCTGGGCAAAATAGGTGGTCTCTTCAGCGTTGGCAAAATCATCTTTTACCTTATCAGCGATCAGGTGCTTAAACTGTTCCTCGGTACCTGTGTAAAAATCTGCAAGGTGGTATCTTAGTCCTGTTGTAAGGTCGAAGAGGAACTGACCTCTCATAGGCTCTCCATGAGCGCCGCCGCTGTAATAGTAGCTGCTGTAATCTACCGCAAGATATCTGTCTTCAATTATGCAAACATCTGCAACATGGTACTCCGAGGTCTCACAGTGCAGCTCAGGAGATTCCAGATGGTCGTCGCAGGAACTATTGGCAAACGTAAGGCTGTTAGTGTCTGCATTTTGGCTGCCGTCTATGTAGTCGGAGATAACCTTGTTGATGTCATCGGCGTAGTCAGAGTATTTGGAGTCTAAGACAAATTTCTCGCCGTAAAACTTATTCAGAGTTGTGTCGCAATCAGGGCATTTGTAGTCAGATGAAACGTATTCCACTGTTCCATAGTCAAAAACAGGGAAAGTATCTGCTACGTAGCCAAGAGACTTAGGTGATGGATTAGCTTCTTTTGGATCAACAACGTTCCATACATACTTGTTATCCTCAAAGACAGGCACAAAAAATCTGTTTCCAAATATGGAGGTATACGGACTTAAAATGTCCGTTGTATTCGTTCCGGGAACCGTTGTTTCTTCAAAGATGAACTTGCTTGAACCGTCGGTAAGATCGTAGGCATAAACCTTTCTTTTAAACATATCAAGACATATCGACTCGTCTTCACAGTAATAGCAGTAGTTTCCGTAAAACACCATGGTCTGTGGCTCATTGCCTTCGAAAATAGGCCTGGTCTCTTTGTTTGCAAGATCCAGTACAAAATATCCAAGTGATAAATAGTCCTCGTCATATAGCTGCATAACTGCCAGGTCTTCGTTAAAATGGCAGAATGTTACATTTACGCCGGGGGCCGCCTCATAAACAGGAGTAATATTGCCGTCACGATCAGCTCTGTATATGTTCTGATCCTTTTTTACAAGATTAAATCCAAGTTCACTAAATTTCCTTAAAGTGCAGTCACTGATTCCATTACTGTTTCTGCCGCAGGTATCGCAATCTTCAGTAGCCTTGTAATAGGCGTCGAGCCCGGCACTTGCCTCTTCATATTTAAGGCCGTCTTTAATCTCATAGCAGTGCTCTACAAAATGGCTGCTGCCTGAAGGCATAGTCAAAAAGAAAAGCTTGCCGTCAAAAATATCAACGTTCTGGATATATTCTTCGTCAATTCTGCAAATCTCGGCCGCCTCGCCGCTTACCGGATCCATTGCATAGAGTGAACCAAAGGAAGTCTCGGAGTCATTATTCTTATAATGATAATTTTTAAAGTACAAAATACCATTGTCATAAAAAGTATAGTCACTTGCTTCAATGCCTACCCCCGGGAACTTGTCAGAGAGCTGTTTTCCAAGCTGCTCCAGGTCGTATTCATTGGTGAGATTGCCATCTTCATCGACCACATACAGAGTGGTGTTATTGTAGTTCAGGCTGTAATTACGCTGGGATTCTGTTGCAGAATTCTCTACAGGCATTTCTGTTGTATTGTCTGTAGGTGCTTCTGTAGACTCTGTAGAATCAGTCGTTTGACTGTCATTTATCATTGGGATGTCGCTTATGGGATTCATAGCAACAGGTTTTTCATCATTGGCGCCGCAACCGGCTACAACCGTCAGCATTGCTGCGGCAAAAATCAATGCTGTTATTTTCTTTGTTTTCATAAAAAATGCCCCTTCCAAAACTTTCTCAGAACATTATACAGGATTTTTAATAGTATGCCAGTGTTTTACTTTTGGGTAGGCACTCTTTCTTTTGGAGTATTGATTTTTACGTGTCCGTGGGTTAATATAACTTCAAAATTGCGCACAATATAATAGAACTAAACGCATGAAAGTAGTAGGAACAAAAAAATAGAAGGGGATAGGAATATGACAGAAGCGTATTTTGCAGGCGGATGCTTTTGGTGCGTTACACCAATTTACAAGATGTACGGAGTGGATAAGGTCATCTGTGGCTATGCAGGAGGAGATGAGGAAAATCCTACATATGAGCAGGTGAAACATCAGGAAACAGGACACAGGGAGACTATTAAGCTCGTCTATGACCCAGAGAAGGTTTCCTATGAGAAACTGCTTGATATCTACTTTGCCAACGTGGATCCTTTCGATGCAGAGGGCCAGTATATTGATAAAGGCTTCTCATATACACTGGCAATCTTCTACAACAATGAGGAAGAAAAAGAGATATCGGAAAGGAAGATAGCAGATATTGAAAAGAATTCAGGTAAAGAGACTCACGTAGCTCTTTTGCCATATAAGAATTTCTACGAAGCCGAAGAGTATCATCAGGATTATTACCTTAAGAATCCGGAGGCATTTGAGAAAGAGCTGATAGAATCGGGAAGGAAGCAATAATTGACAGGTTGTTTTACAGTACTTCTTTCTCTAAGCAGATGAAATAGGAGCTGCTGTTAGAACAATTACTAGGAGCATTTGAACATGAAAATAAGAACAGCAACAATAGAAGATCTGGATGCGATAGCTGCAGTTGAAGCGGAGTGTTTCCCTGCTGCAGAAGCAGCATCAAAAGAGGAATTCGAAGACCGACTTGCATATTACGCAGATCACTTCTGGCTGATGTTTGATGAAGACAAGCTCATTGCCTTTGTGGATGGCTTTGTGACCAATGAGCCGGATTTGACCGACGAAATGTATGCAAAAGCTGATATGCATGATGCCTCCGGGCGTTGGCAGATGATATTCGGAGTGAACACGCTTCCTGACTATCGCAAGCACGGATATGCAGGTGAGCTGATTCGAAAAGCCATAGATACTGCAAGGGAGCAGAACCGTGCAGGTCTTGTCCTGACCTGTAAGGATGAGCTGGTAAGCTACTATGCAAAGTTTGGCTTTATGAATGAAGGCCGGAGTGACAAGTCTCAGCATGGCGGTGTAGCGTGGAATCAGATGAGGCTTACTTTCTGATTGGGGTGTTCATGAAAAAATGTGAAAATGTTAGGAGCCGCTGCGAGGGTAACCTGGAATTTTCTGCCTAAAGACATAGGTGGCATGGTTTTTCTTGATAGAATTAACAATTTGTTCAAACCTTGTTTACTCTTTCGCAAGGTAAATGCTTTATCATGGATATCAGATAGAACAAGAAAACACATAACTTCTTTTTCATAATACTTGGGCGGCACCTGATGGTACCGCCCATCCTCCTTGTTAAGGCTGTTAAAGTTTTTGCCGATGCCATCGGCAAAATCGCAGTATATGAAGTTAGAACTTAAATAGTATGCGCTTTATAATCCTCGGAAATGCCATATAAAAGTGGTCAAACCGAGGATTATTTTTGGGGCTTGAAGGAACGTTGATTGAATATGACATGTAATCTGGAAATGTGTTATAATTACATATAAATAATACATTACAACAACCATGTAATAATATATATAGGTGTAAAATAGCATGAAAGAGTTATCCGATCTTATCTTCAATGCATTTGGAATAGGGTTTAGTATCAGTGAACTGTCAGACAGGACCGGTCTGCCAAGATACCTGTCCTCTGGACGGGAAATCTATGTCGGCAGATCTGAAGAAGCATCCATGCTCATAGTAAGACTTCAGGAACCTGTTGACAGCAGGGTACTCTCAAGAGAACAGACGGTATATGAGAATACTTTCAGGATGCCTGTGGCTTTTTTGTTTGATACGCTTAATAAGAGCTACAGAAATGCGTATGTGAAGCATCATATACCGTTTATCCTTGTTCCGACGCAGGTTTATCTGCCATTTCTGGGGATACTGTTTAGTAAAAAGTTTTCCGGGGAGTCATTAAAAAGCAGAAAGAAGCTTACTCCCAATGCGCAGCTTGTTTTGCTGTTTATGATCTACAACGAGAAAAAAGAATATGCAAAGCAGCCTTTATCTGAAAAGCTTGGTCTTAACCCGGTGTATGTTACCAGAGCGACCAAGGAACTTGCAGATCATGGGCTATTGGAAGAGAGAAAAGTCGGAAGAAACTCATTTGTTTATAGGACTATGGCTGCAAAAGACCTTTTTGAACTGTCAAAGCCTTTTCTGGCGAATCCTGTTCATGAAGTCATTCATGTAAGAAAAGAGAAGGTCGTTGATAGCATGCCTTTTGCAGCTGATGAAGCACTGTCACACCTTGGTATGTTAAATCCTCCTGAAATAAGTGTCCGTGCATGCTATAGGAAAAATGATGTTATAAAAGCCCTGAAAGAGGCTGAAGACCCCGCATGGGAAGAGCCTTGGACTGTCTGCAGCATCCAGCTATGGAATTATGATCCGGAGTTATTGAAGGCTGATGCAGCAGTTGATATAATATCACTCTACTGTTCACTGAGAGATTCGCATGATGCGCGTGTTTCAGGGGAGATTGAGCGACTTTTGGAGGAATATGAATGGCTGTCATAGGACTTGATGATTTTGCAAAATATTTTGAAGAATATGAGGACTGTTATACGATAATCGGCGTTGCAGCCTGTGAGCTCCTTATGTCACAGACGCCTGTTGATTTCAGGACCGGTTCCTTGAGAATGTGGTAAAAGAGGAAATTATCTTTGCCAATCTGGGGATCAATTAAGATATGCAGACTGAAGTTGCTGCACTCAGAGAGACATATATAAGAGTTTAAATGATATTTGTAATGATTATGGGGCAGGACATCGATTGATGTCCTGCCCCGTTTTGTTAGGAGTAAGCTGCCATTTTTTTGAGGGGGACGGGCAGCTCTGAAATGAATAATGAAAAAGTATATGTGTTTGGGAGGTTTCAAGCTATTTACTTGATGAGGTTATGATACAAGGTAATCCTAAATTCGACCTAAAAGAGAAAAGTTTTTTATAAGCATAGGGCTGAAGCATGTAATGGACGCGATTATTGGTACTGAGAAGTTTTGAATGGAAATATTAATTTTGTGATGAAGTACACAATATCTTTTTATCCAAATTAGCACTCTCTATTGACGAGTGCTAATCGCGGTGTTATACCATAAGTAGAACAAAGGAACAGAGAAGACCGTTAGGACTTAAGGCTTCCGATGATCTGAACCCTCCGTCCCAATGCTCATTAACAGTTAATCAATTGTTTATGTGCAAAGGAGGTAAGCATTATGTTAGCACCTAGTATTTTTGAAGAGAATTTCATGGATGATCTGTTTGGATTCCCTTACATGAAGGATTTCGAAAACATGGAGAAGAAACTCTATGGCAGAAAAGCTTCAAGGATGATGAAGACCGATATCAGGGAGAAGGATAACAACTATGAAGTAGTAATTGACCTGCCGGGCTTTAAGAAAGAGGAGATTGAAGTAGAACTTAACGACGGTTACATTACAATCTCAGCAGCCAAGGGACTTGAAAAGGATGGAAATGACAAGAAGGGCAAACTTCTTCGTCAGGAGCGTTATGCAGGATCAATGCAGAGAAGCTTCTACGTTGGGGAGAACATCGAAAAAGATGATGTAGAGGCAACCTACAGACATGGTGTTCTTACTCTGACAATTCCTAAGAAAGCTCAGGAAAAGAAACTTCCGGAAAAGAATCTGATAGCAATTGAAGGATAAAATGATTTTGAAAGCCCTGCCGTTCATATAACGGCAGGGCTTTATTATACTTATTCTTCCTTACACTTCCTGACCACCAGAAATGCCACAACCATCATAATTATATAACCAATGATAAGACCCGGAAGAAAGAAGCTAAGTTCAGAACTGGCTGATGTGACTTCTGCTGCCGTCAGACCATAATATTCCTCCAGCTTAAGGCCAATGGCATAGGTGACATGAATCTCTCCGCCTGAGCTGCCGATTCCGATTATAAAGCCGGCGAGCTGGTACATTCCAAGGTTGAGTAAGTAGCAGACTAGCGTCAGACCTGCTGCCAGGATGATAGTAAGAATCGGAGTATTCACTTTTTTAATAATCCTCATTATAAATCCCCTTTATAATCGTATGATTTTATGAAAACGAGTGTTTTCTGTTAGAAGTATAGCATATTGCAGACTACAAACAAGCTTGCATACTGCAGTTTGTAATTAAGTTTGTCATAATCATTTGTGGCAATACAGCCCTGTATTTTGCAGTTTCCATGATACACGTTCTGCCCTGAATATCCTATATTTACTTTGTAATGACAACTTTTTTAGGGGAGGATACGTGTAATGGATACTGAAAGATTGTTTTTGTATCTACGATTGATAGTAATTATTCTCATATGCCTGATTGTAATTATCAAAAAGAAGCTCTTGGATAAACCACTGATCTTTTTTCCAATAGCATTTATCGCAGGGTTCCTTACTTGGGTTTGCCTTCAGAGCGCGTTAAATTCCATAGATTTCCTTGATTTCCATGAAATTGCGATTATCCTCCAGATTTATATTCCGTTTGTTGTATTGCCTCTTCTTTTGAGGGCGCTTCCGGTGATAGTGCTCATCGCACTGGGGATTATTGCAATAAGACGTATCAATGCTCTTGAAAAAAAGAATAAGCAACAAGAGGCAGATAAGCAGGAAGAAAACGAGCTATGACAGTGCACGCCGCTGCGGAAATACAGCCTCATATTTCGCAATGTTTACTCTTCATTTTCCGGAGCATATATCGTATACTGTTAACTCGTAAGGAAAAAATACTTTTCCATAGGAGGGCAATATTATGACAAAAAGAAATGTTGGATGGGTACTGGTAATCATCGGATTATTCATGCTGTTCAAGATGGTGAGGGTTTCATCATTTGGTTTCTACCGTATCGGCAGGGTGAGCACATCTGCGATTGTACTGATACTTCTAATCCTTTCAGCGATAGCAGTAGTAGTTAACAAAAACAAATTTACGGTTGGATGCCTCGTAATGTCACTGATCCTCTTGGTAGCAGCACTGGTACTTGGAACGGAACTCTATTTTGCATATTCATCACTTACAGATGTGCTTTTGGTATTTGTTCCCGTTGTAATCGGTGCAGGACTCATTATCAAGAGCGCATTTGAAAGACATGGCAAAAAGAAAACTGAACTTGAGTACTAAAACATTTTATCAATACATATGATCTTGCAACACTGAGAAAGCTCGAGAAAAACGGGCTTTCTCTTTTTTTTTGTTTTTTCGTTACTAGTATTTACTTTTTGTTGGAGGATCCGTTCGATGACTAATAAATTTAATATAGACAACCTGGAAATCATGTCATTATTTTAAAAAGTGTAGTTTATTTAATCGTATTTCCGGTTGATTCTCTTATTATGATATCTGTTTCTACATATGTTTTTTTGTAAGGAGTATTTGGATTAGCAATCCTGGAAAGCAGAATATCCGCAGCAATAAAGCCCATGGAGCTTGAATGGATCTTCACCGTGGTAAGACTTGGCTCGATGATGGTGGCTTCGGGCGCATTATCAAATCCGCAGACCGCAACGTCCTTCGGAACTTTTTTACCAAGCTGCCTAAGGGCCTTTATGGTGCAGATTGCCAGGTAATCGTTGGCACAAAAGAAAACTTCAGGCATTTTCCCAAGCTCGCTGATCCTTGCTGCGAGATAATCTGTATCTTTGTACGGACTCGAGTCATCATCAAGAATACAGGATCCGGTGTCGATGCCAATCCCGCTATCTGTCATGGCTGAAACGTAGGCCTGCCACCTCTCATGGAAGGACTGGCAATGGAATCTGTCACCAACAAATGAGATGTTTCTCTTTCCGCTTTGGATAAATGAACTGATCAGGCGGTAGACGCTTGTAACATTCTCCATGTAGAGAGTATCAGCTGCCAATCCGAATTTCTGAAGAACAGGGGTATCTACAAAGAGAATGGGAATATTCAGGCTGCAGAGGAATTTGCTGTATTTTTCGGAAAAGAGCTCTATACAGAGAATTCCTGCTATATTGTCCATGGAAAAATTAGTTGGGAGGCTTAAGGATTCAATATCATTATCTTTAATAATGTTGATTGAAAGCTTGTAGCCCAGTGAATCTATTCTGTTCTGAAATGCCTCAAGAAGCTTGGTTCCTGAATGGGATGCACCGGGAAAAGAATGAGTGAACAGGGCTATTTCTGTCTTGCCGTCCTTTAATGCTAAGAGCGTACTTGTTGCTGTATCAGCGGTATCAACTAAACTAAACTGCTTGTAGCCCATGGCTGTAGCCATCTGACAGATCTTACTCCTGGTTTCCGAAGATACGCTTCCTGAGTTGTTAAGTGCTCTGGAAACAGTATTTCTTGACATTCCAAGTGCGTCTGCAATTTCCTGTAATGTTACTCTTTTTCCCATAATGGATGTCCCCTCAATACTTTCTGAGTCTTTTTATATTCGGTAAATATCATAACGCTGCAATAACGATGTGTCAAATGCACCAATTTCTGTATGACAAGTGTGCATAATTCACAAAAAAGAAACCCATAAAACACTGAATTTCACGAAAATATGTGTCATATGCACTTTTAGATTGATACAAATGACACATAATGCTATATTGTTTTTGTCAAGTGATAGTGCAAAAGCACTAAGGGAGGGATTATGCATAGAATAAAAACATTGCTTTTGATTGGCATTATGACCATCGCCAGTGTTGGATGCTCATCCAAAGCCGCAGAATCGGATACTGCTTTAGATGAAACAACAGAGGAAAACGTGCAGTCAGCGGATGAAAAGTATCTGGGAGAGAACATTGAAGATCATATCGTTTTTCCGGCATCAGTGGAGGGACTTGTGGGCGATACAATGCCGTTTTACGACGAGGGAAAGTACAATGTCTTTTACCTGGCAGACCAGAGAGACGGTAAGCAGGGATATCACCCTTGGGGGCTGATCCAGACTACAGACTTTGCCTCATATGATGACAAGGGAGTTGTTTTGAATTATGGAGACGCTGTAGAAGACCAGGACATAGCTCTTGGAACCGGAAGTGTAATAAAGGGAAATGACGGTAAGTACCATGCTTTTTATACAGGACATAACGATATGTTTGAGCCAAAAGAAGCAGTGATGCATGCTGTCAGCAGCGATCTTATAAATTGGGAAAAGATTCCCGAAGATACACTTTATGCAAACGAGAATTATGCACAGAACGACTTCAGGGATCCGTTTGTTTTCTATGTTGAATCAGAAAAGTGCTATTCAATGCTTGTTGCAACAAGACAGAACAACATCGGAGTCATTGCAAGATACACTTCAGAGGACTTAAAGAGCTGGGAAGATGCCGGTGTTTTCTTTGAAAATGATATGGGAACCGATTCAAATCTGGAATGCCCGACACTCCTTTCTTATAAAGGAAAGTGGTACTTGTCATTCTCTGATCAGTGGCCTCACAGGCTTGTTCATTACAGGATAGCAGACAATTTTGAGGGCCCGTTTGAGATCCCTTCACAGGACATCTTTGACTGCAATGGCTTCTATGCAGGAAGAATGGAGACAGACGGAGAGAACTTATATGTTGTCGGATGGAACGGAACGAAGAAAAAGCATATAGACAGTGAGGACTACGACTGGGGCGGAAATATGGTCACTCATAAGCTTGTGCAGCATGAAGATGGAAGCCTCACACCTGTTTTAAACCCTGAGCTTGAAAAGCTTTTATCTAATGAGCTTTCGCTTACACCGGTCAAAATGACTGATTCAGCTTCTCTTTCGGAGGGCGTTATATCTTTTGCCGGTGAAAAATATGAGATGGCGGGATTTAAGGAACTTCTTGGCAGTTACCTTATTAAGACCACGATCAGGGGTTTTGATAAAGACGGTATGTTTGGGTTCTGCTTTGATACAAACGAAGAAAGTGTCGGAAGCCTGAACATTGTGTTTAACGGCGCCAACAACAGGATTGAGTTCTACAACGGCAGCAATATTATGGAAAGAACTGCTCAGTCATATGTTGATTTCAATTTAGCAGATAAAAATGAGCTGAATGTTTCACTGCTTGTTGCAGACGGCGTTGTGTGCATGTATGTCAACGATGAGATTGCTTTCACAACAAGAATGTACATGTCACAGGGCTCTGATTTTGGGGTGTTTAGTGTTGAATCAAAGGCAAGTTTTGAAGATTTGAAGGCATTTAAGTAAGGAAAGATAGTTATCTTTTGGGAGAAGACTTAGGAAGCAGATATCGTTTATAGGAGTGGAATGTTATGGGGTTAGATTTAAAAAAAGTAGTGGCAGTTGCATCAAAATATAAAGTTGCACTCGGAGGAATGCTCGCGATCGTTGCAACCTGCACAGGAACTATGGCATGCGGAATTAATGAAGAAGCGCTTCAGCAGTCAGCTATAGTAACAATCGAGGATGAGATTGTTGCGCTTGCGAGTTCATGGCCTTCATCTTTTATTTCGCATGACTATATCGAACCGGAATTTGTTGATGATGAAAACCGCACCAATAATGCTTTTAACGTTGCAGATTTTGGAGAGCAGGGAAATAACGGATGGTTTTACAGATATGGATCATCACAGGACCCGGCAAGGTCTAAGAGACTTGAATCCTATGATGGAGAGAGATACTTTCAGCCCGGACAAAAGGGATTAGAGATAAAGTCCAATTTTATTCATACCGCGGAGGAAGTTGCATCAATACTGGAGTGGCGAGCTGCAAAGGGCGGAGATATAAATATTGACCTTGCATATGTCAAAAACGTAAATAATGATAAAAATCCCATGTATCCTGATGGCGTAACACTGTATGTTTACAAGGGGGATGAACCTATCGGAAGATACAAGGTCGATGCAAAGACAGACAAGGAAGAAGTTGTAGAAGAGTCCTTAAAAGATATACATGTCGATGAGCTGGAAAGCCTGTACTTTGTTGTGGATCCGAACATGAACAACGCTTACGACGGTGGTTCATTATATGTTGCCATTTCCGATGTAAATGCCGGCGGTCCTACAGCGAAAAAGGATACAGACAGAATTGATAATAATGCTTATTCCATTGATGATTTCGGCCATCAGGGGAATAACGGCTGGACTTATATGTGCGGAAAAAGCGTTTCACAGGCGAGACTTGTATCAACAGAAAAGAACGGAGAGTACATGAATTCTACATCTCCAAATCTTTCAATCAGCCAGTTCTTTATTCATCCATCAATAAATGATGAGGCAATGCTATGCTGGCAGCCTGCAGTCGATGGTGCCGTTGAAATAAGAGGAACTTACACCAAGTTTGAGCAAAACGACGGAAATCCTGACTGGCCGGATGGTGTAACTGTCTCTGTCTACAGGAACAGAGAAAAGCTTTTTTCCCAAAAAGTTGCAGCACCAAAGAAGGGCAAGAATGAGATTTCTTTCAGGGAAAAGAATGTAAGCGTAAGCACGTCAGACAGATTATACTTTGTGGTTGATGCAGGAGGAAATGCGTCTTACGATGGCGGCGCATTCGATATTGCAATCCTTGACAGGACCGGTGCAACAACCGAAAAAGACGTTGTTATTGCCGGAGATGATACAAGAGAAAACTACGCAGACGTTAAATATGACTTTGGCAAACAGGGAGAAAACGGCTGGTTCTACCAGGAAGGTTATGGAGATGACCCAAATGATGTATGCAATATGCGCATCTTTAACGAAAAGGAGTACAGATATTTTGACAGCAGCTACCTGGAGATAAAGAACGATTTTGTAAGTCCCGGAAAAGGAAAATCTGCTGTGATCAAATGGAAGGTCGCAAAAACAGGAACAATCAGGCTTAATACTTCCTATACCAAGTTTAAGAACGAGGATAAGAATCCAAGCTGGCCGGACGGAACCAGGGTTACTCTTTATCATAATAATACGGTTCTTGCACAGGAGGAATTTGCGCCAGACACCAAGCAGGAAATATCTAAGCGCATGGATGTTGAGTCTTTAAAAGTAAAGAAGGATGACTATATTTCCATGGTCATCAATTGTAAGAAAAACAACGCCTATGACGCGGGAAAATACGAGTTTTCCGTTTTTGACCTCACTGATGTTACCACAGAAAATGATATATCGATCAACGAATGCGAGACAAGGCAGAACTTTGCTGATGTTAAATATGATTTTGGTGAGCAGGGGAAAAATGGTTGGTTCTACCAGGAAAGCATAGGAGATGCTCCGTTCGTCGCCTACAATATGCGAAAATACAGTCCTGATGAAGAGCGATACATTGATTCACGCGATCTGGAGATAAAGAGAGATTTTGTGAATCCCGGAAAGGGCAAGTCCGCAGTTATCAAGTGGAAAGTGGCCCAGAATGGAACGATCAGGATTGATGCTTCATATACAAAGCTTAAGAACGAGGATAAAAATCCGGATTGGCCGGATGGAACAAGGGTGACACTGTATCATAACGGCACAGTTTTAGTTCAGCAGGATTTTGATGCTGAACTAAATGAAATTACCAAAAGACTTGATGTTGCAGGACTTGATGTTGCCAAGGATGACTATATATCAATGGTCATCAATTGTAAGGAAAACAATGCCTATGATGCAGGTCTTTATGAGTTTTCCATAAAGGGATTGTCTGCGCTTACGGGACAGACAGAGAGAGACGTTATAAATTGGGATAAAGGCCGTTCAAACAACGCATCACTCCAGGATGATTTTGGAAAGCAGGGAGAAAACGGCTGGTGCTTCCAGTCAGGATACTATCAGGATCCATACTTTGCTGTGAACGTTGAGCGACTTGAAGAAAATGGCGAGAAATACACGACTCTTGACGGAATAGAGATAAAACGTGATTTCATCATGCCTGCTAACAAGGGAAGATCTGCAAATGTGAAGTGGGTTGCAGCAAAAAACGGCAAGATCGACATAATGGCATCCTATACAAAACTTCTTAATGAAGATAAAAATCCGGATTGGCCGGACGGCGTGACAGTGTATCTTTTCAAGAACAGAGAAGTCCTGAAAAAAGAGGATTTCGCGCCACTTACCGATGAGAAGATCACGAAGGATCTGTCAGTAGAGGATGTTGAGGTATGTGCCGGAGATTGCATTACTCTTTTGGTAGATGGAAAGGCAAATACCGCTTATGACGGCGGAAACTTCACTTTTGTGATCGAAGATGCAGAGCTTAGGACCATGAAGATGGTCAATAACAGCGGGAGGAACTATGCAAATCTTTCTAATGATTTTGGGGAGCAGGGCAGTAACGGTTGGTACTATCTTGAAGGCAGAAGAATAGACAAAGCAGAGGTTTTGTCAAAGAAGACTGCTGATGGAACAGGGTTTATTTCAAGAAAATTAAGCGGCCTCGAAGTGAAGAAGGACTTTGTGCAGCCAAGGCTCAATGCCGATGCAATGTACAAATGGGTTGTGGCAGTTGACGGAGAAATAGATATAACCGGTCAGTATGTGAAGTTTGGCCATGAAGATCCCAATGCAGACTGGCCTGACGGCGTAACTATCGAGATCTTCAAGAATAACTCCAGACTGTATAACACTGTTTGCAACTGCTCGAAAGGTAAAGGAAACGATAATGCAAGAGCTGTAAACATCGCAAAACTGCAGGTTAAGAAGGGAGACATCCTTACTTTTGACATAGGCTGCAATAGGAATAATGCCTGGGACGGAGGAAGGCTTGAAATTGATATTGCTGATTCTGAAGGAATCAAGGTTTCAGTAGGCGATGAAGTCAGGACCAACAACACTGTACTCGGTAATCTTGAATCATTCGAGCAGGGTAAGGACGGATGGTGGTTCCTTGAAGGAAAAGACTTAAACAGTGCAAAAGTCCTTGTATATGCTAATGAGGATAAGACTGCTTTTATTTCTCCTTCCAATAAGAATCTCGAAATGAAGAAAGACTTTGTTCATCCCGGAGAGAAGAAGGCAGCAATATATCAATGGGTAGTGTACGAAGATGGAAAAATCGATGTGCTTGGCGACTATACCAAATTCGGGCAGACTGACGCAAATCCTGATTATCCGGATGGTGTGGGACTTAAGGTGTTCTTAAATGAAGAGCTTCTTGAGGAAAAAGATATAGCGGTTTTGCAGGGAGATGGTAATGATAACAAGGCAGACTTCATGTTTACTCAGCTTGACGTCAGGAGAGGTGATAAGCTTTCATTTGTTATTGACGGAAAGAATAATATAGCCTATGACGCAGGTAGATTGTCTGTGAGTGTTTATGCGGCAAAAGAGAAGGCTGAAGATGAAAAGCCGCGGACTAACAACACTAATCTCTTTGAATCATTTGGTGAGCAGGGCTCAGATGGTTGGACCTATGGAATGTGCGACTGGGATGGAAAGAACTTTGAAGAGCTTTCCTATGATCCTGATAATGAAAGATACTATAATAACGGAAAACCTGAGCTGAAAAGGGATTTTGTAGAGCCCGGAAATGGCAGAAACGCTGCATACAGATGGGAAGCAGCTAATACAGGTAAAATAAAGGTTTGCGGAAGCTACACCAAGTTTGCCAATAATGAAGACCCTGATGCCAACGGCATTTGCATGAGAATTTTCGTAAACGGTGAAGAAAAGAAGTGGTTTGGTGGAATTACCCAGGGCAACTTTGATTCTGAAAAAGAGATAACATTCGATGAAGAGTATATCGTTCACGAAGGTGACATCGTAATGTTTGCCGTAGATCCTGACGGAAACGACAGCTACGATGGCGGAAGACTTTCTGTAGTTATCAAAGATGCTGACAAGAACTCAGATGATGAGGAAAATGGAGATAAGCCCGAACCCGGTGAAGACCCTGTGAATCCCGGAGAAGATGGCTCTGATAGCGAAGGCAGGAGCAATAGCACAAGTATTGCCGGCGCTTTCGGCGAACAGGGCTCAGATGGCTGGCACTACGGAATGTGCGACTGGAACGGCAAGAATTTTACAGAGCTTTCCTATGATTCTGATAATGAAAGATACTATAATAGCGGAAAACCTGAGCTTAAAAGGGACTTTGTAGAGCCGGGAAATGGCAAAAATGCAGCTTATCTCTGGATCGCAGCAAACGATGGAAGTATCAGGATCAGCGGAGAATATGTGAAGTTTCCTAACAGCGAAGATCCTGATGCCAACGGAACCTGTATGAGAATATTCCTTAACGGGGATGAGAAGCTTTGGATTGGCGGAGATACGCAGGGCAATTTCAGCTCAGAGATCAAAAAAGATTTTTATCAGGAATATGAAGTGAAAAAGGGTGACGAGATCATATTTGCTGTGGATCCTGACGGAAACGACAGCTACGATGGAGGAAGACTTTCTGTAAGTATCGAGCCTGTGGAGTAAGGAAATGTTGTTATAGCTTCAGCCGTCCTTGATACCATAAATCACTAAATGGTACCAGGTACCAAGAACTTTCCATTAATGGTTATGGGGCAGGACATCGTTTGATGTCCTGCCCCGATTCGTTAGGAGTAAGCTGCCATAATATTGGGGACGGGCAGCTCTGAAATGAAAAAGTGTGTTGTGTGGGAGGTTCTCAAGCTCTTTGCTTGATGAGGTTATGATACAGGGTAATCCTTAATATAACCTTAAAACAAAAAAATTTTTAAATAATATCTGGGCTTGCTATAGGGATGCGAGCAGATTACAGTGAGTTCAAGTTCAACTTGAATTTCTGATTGTAACTTAAACTCATACTCGCTAGAATTAATATGATGCAACCTCTATTATGAAGCCATAAGGAGGAACGAAGTCATGAGTATAGGGATAAACATAAAAAGTTTAAGGGAGATATCTATAAAAGATTGATGTAAAGGAGACACCACATGAATATAAAAATATCCGGCTTAAGGTCGGGCCTTAATTACAACGATATGCTCAATCCCATAACCGGAGGATTCATCGAAGATATAGAAAAAAAGCTTGGCTGCAGCCTTGCCATGAGCGATATTGCAGACTACGACTGTGATCTTAAGCTCATCTTCATTCAGTCCGGCGGAAGTGAGAATCTTTTTTTACAAAACAAGGACAAACTTAAGGAGCCATATTATCTGCTGACCAACGGTTCCAATAATTCCCTTGCCGCATCTCTGGAGATCATGACTTATATCACAGCCAATGGCAAACAGGGCGAGATCCTTCACGGAGATATTGACTACATTGCACAGCGTATAACAACCCTTGCCAAAACTGAGCAGCTGAAAAAAGAGCTGGCAAAGACCGTATTCGGAGTGATGGGGCGCCCTTCAGACTGGCTCATTGCTTCGGTTCCGTCCTATGAAGAGGTCACCCGCAAGCTGGGCGTAACCTTTAAGGACATTTCTCTTGACGAGGTAAAAAAGGAATATGACCGCGCAGTAATGGTAGGTAAAGACCTGCTGCCCGGAGTGTTTGATGATGCTGAGAAAACCAAGGCTCTTAAGACCTACGCAGCCTTCAAAACAATCGCGGAAAGGTATGGACTATCAGGCTTTACCGTCAGATGCTTTGACCTTCTGCAGCCCCTGGCAACCACCGGATGTGCAGGCCTTGCCCTTCTCAATGACGATGGCTTAACAGCTACCTGTGAAGGAGATATAGCAGCCCTCATTACCATGCATATCGTAAGGCTCCTTACAGGACAGCCTTCATTCCAGGCCAACCCATCAAGGATTTCTCCTTCTGATAACACCGTGGTTCTGGCCCACTGTACAGTTCCGCTGGCAATGACCAAAGACCTGCGCCTGGATACACATTTTGAATCCGGCACAGGCGTTGCGATAAAAGGCTATCTCAAGGAGCAGGATGTTACCATTTTCAGGCTTTCCGCTGACCTTAAACACTATTATGTCAGTGACGGAACAATCCTCAAAAACCTTGATGAAGCTGACCTGTGCCGCACACAGATCCTTGTAAAATTCCAAGAAGACGTCTCTGAGATCTTAAGAAAGCCCTGCGGAAATCACCATATTGTTTTCTATGGCCATCATGCAGAAGAGATCAGGCGTGTAATGGACGCGATTATTGGATCGGATAAGTGATAGGACAAATAGAAGCCAAAGCGGTTGAAGTATTCCTCAAGCTGCAGTTCCGGCCAGTCGAAGTAATAAAGGTCGCCCTCTATCTTGGAGACAATGGGCCTGTTCTTGGTAACAGTACCTCATTATTCACTCCGGCTCCAGAAACCTCGGAAAGCAGGTGGCTGAGATATATCAGAAGCTTGCTGTGGATCTTGACAGAGGTATACGGCAGGAATCTTGCAGAGTTTATCAGAAGAACAGAGTGGTAAAAAGAGTACATTTTATGCTCTTCAGGCAACTTTCTTCTTTTTTAGATAAATCATCAATCCGGAATAAACCAGTATTGCGAAGATGGCTCCGGCGATGAGGACGGCATAGTTTTTTTCCATAAGGAGTTCCCCGCCAAAGGTATAGACGAAGATGTGCGGGAATCTAAAAATATAGGTCAGGATGAACCAGACCGGTAATGATTCCTTGGAATAAAAGCCTATCCAGGCGTAGGTGTCCTTGGGTAGCGGAAGCAGCATAAATAAGAAATGGATAAAGACAGGATTTTTAGCAATGATCCTGTCTTCTATTTTTCGTATTCTTTCTTCTGAAAACATGAAATAGAGCGGCTTCGCCCCAAGACGGCGTCCGATGCCAAAGGCAATTGTGTTACCAATGGTTGCTCCAAGATCACAGAGAAGAGCTCCTTTCAGTCCACCCAGCATGAAGCCGGCCGCAAGGTAGAAGGGGGTGCCGGGGATACAGGTTGACATTGTCTGAACTACGATCAAAAGACAGAATACTACCCAGCCCAGAGCGCCTCTTGATGCTATGAATTCTTGTAATGATTCTCTATCATTAACGAAAGCAAGTATAGGCTGTCCTATGCAGAAATATACTATTATCAGGAATAATATTATAAATAGCGCAATTGCTATTCTTTTGATAGTTGTCTTTGACATGAGAAACTCCTAAAATTCTTTGTAGATATATTTTAGCATATTAAAAAGGAGACATTGTGAGCCACCTCGGAGTAAAAGAGATTAAAAATCCAAATGGTTTTCGATATAATGCTTTGAAGATTTTGAAAAATTTCGGAGATAAACAGGTCCAAAATACCTTGGAAATATCCGTTCTGGATGATTTTGATGGAAAAAAGGCTCTTTTAGTCATAGATGTTCAGGAAAGATATATGCATAAATATGATCCGAACCTGATTACAAGGATCAATAACCGTATCAGCGAAGCGGATAACGATGGCATTTTGACCATATATGTAAAAAACGCAGGTGATCCCGGGTCAGAGGACCAATATGCCTTAGCGGACGATCTGCTCATTGTTTCTGAATATATTTTTGAAAAGAAATTCCCCAGTGCCTTTACTTCTGAGGAGTTCAAAAGCTTTTTGGAGGAACAGAAGATAACAGATCTGGAGCTTATTGGCGTCGATGGCAGCTCCTGCGTTGCCAAAACAGCTTTTGCCGCAAAAGAGAACGGATATGAGGTAAGTGTTAATCTAAACTGTGTTTCCAGCGTGAATGATAAGATTTTTAAAGATACACAAGTTAAAATGAAAGAGGTTGGAATCAGACTTATAAAGGATGCGCTAGGAGCAGAATATGAAGCATGAAATAAGACTGCGAAAAATGAGTGAAGAAGATTTTTCCCGCTTCAAAGAGTATAGCATTTCCGATTACGCAGAGACTATGTTCAAGGCAGGAAACATTGATAAAAAGCAGGCGCTTCTCGAGGCTGAAGGCGAATTTATCAAGCTGCTTGAAAATGGACTTCATACCCCAGATCAATTTTTGATGGTCATAGAAGACAGTAAGAAGAGCTCAGATATCGGCTGGATCTGGTATATGTATGAAGAGGATGATTCCTGTAAAAAAGCATTTATCTGTGACTTTCTTATATTCGAAGAGGAACGACGAAAGGGTTATGCTACTGAAGCTCTCCGCGAGCTTGAGCGCATGGTAAAAGAAAACGAGCGATCATTAATAGCTCTTTATGTATGGAAACATAACGTTCCGGCATCCAATCTATATAAAAAATGTGGTTATGAAATTGCTGATAACCAGGATGACGGTGCGTACATGATAAAGCAATTGTAATGTTGGAGACAAAATATGGCATTATATGCATTTGGTGATCTCCACCTTTCATTTGGGGCCGACAAGCCAATGGATATGTTTGGAAGGTCTGGAGAAACCACGAAAAGAAGATAGAGAAAAACTGTAACAAACTCATTACAGATGAAGATATTCTTGTTCTTGTAGGCAATCACAGCTGGGGGAGAAAGCTGGAAGATTGCGAAGCTGATCTACGATTCATCGAGGATCTTCCGTGAAAAAAGGAGCAGATTCACACTGATCGCAGAAGCATATGAGGTGGACCAGGTAATATACGCCCATTGCCATGGGAAAGAACGATTTCATGACAGCTTTCTGGGAAATGTTAATGGTATCAAGTATAGCCTGGTGTCGGGAGATTACCTGGATTTCAAGCCACAGTTGATTCTAAAGTAAGGAAAATAAAATGATACTTGTTACAGGAGCTACAGGCTTTGTAGGAAATAAAATAATGGAAATCTGCAAGGATGTCGTTGCTGCGCCATCGCTCAGGAATGCATCTGAAGAGCAGATAAAAAGAATAATCGAAGAGAGTGGTGCAGATACTATTGTTCATACTGCCGCCATATCCGATATAGGCACGTGTGAAGCGGATCCTGAGGCATCTTATGTCGCAAATGTTTTGATACCATGCTATATTGCAAAAGCTGCTAAGGGACGAAAACTGGTTTGTTTCAGTTCTGATCAGGTATATAGCGGGCTTTCGGATGAAGGACCTTATACTGAGGAAATCGTAAAACCGGCCAATACCTACGCGGAACATAAACTTGAGATGGAGCAGCGGGTATTGGATATCTGTCCCGATGCTGTTATGCTGCGTGCGGAATGGATGTATGACTACTATCTCAAAAAGCCCAACTACTTCATGAACATCATAAATGCTAAGGAATCGGTAGCTTTCAGCTCAAAACAGTTCCGAGGAATCACCTATGTGAAGGAAGTGGCTGAAAACATTGAAAAAGTCATTGCATTACCAGGCGGAGCATATAACTTCGGAAGTGAGACAGAAAAGTCTATGTATGAGATCACTAGGGAATTTGTCAGTGCTCTGGGACTTAATATACAGGTAAATGATGCGCCTGCCAGACATAATCTATGGATGGACTGTTCCAAGGCAAAAAAGCACGGAATCGTATTTAGCAGCATTTCAGATGCTATATTACTATGTGCTAAAGATAATACTTATAATTGAAATACGTGTTATATTTGGGAAAAGTTACTCATAAATGCAAACTTTCCCCAAATATAACGCATATTATTGCTTATAATTGGGGGAAATATTATAATTATATTAAAGATTATTGCCTTGTGAGGAAAATGATGAAAATTATAAGCAGAAAAGAAGAAAAGAAGGAACTGGAATATAGCGAAAAATCCAAAAAATCTGAACTCGTTTGTGTCTACGGGAGGCGAAGAGTTGGGAAGACCTTCCTTGTAGAGCAAACTTTCAGGGATTTTGCTTTCAGGGCTGTTGGCTTAGAAAAGGGCACAACAAAGCAGCAGCTTAAATCATTCGGCCAGAGACTGATTGAGTATGGTGATGATACTAATCATGCTCCCAAAGATTGGTTTGAGGCATTCTCAAGGCTGGATAAATTATTATCAACGGATTCAGTGCGACGTTCTCCGAATGGGAAAAAGGTAGTATTTCTTGATGAGTTTCCATGGTTCGCGACGAAGAGGTCAGATTTTTTGGTTGCCTTCGAAGATTTCTGGAATCGCAAAGGTACTATAGATGGAGATCTTGTTTTTATAATATGTGGTTCAGCAACTTCATGGATCATTAAAAATGTAATAAAAGATACCGGAAACATGTTTCAACGGGTTACAAAAAAGATCTATATTGAGCCATTTACTCTTGCAGAGACAGAACTGTTTTTTGAGGATAGAGAATTCGACTGGCCACGTGAACAGATAGCTGTATGTCAGATGATTTTTGGCGGACTTCCTTTCTTTTTTGACCTAATGAATACATCACAGAGCCTTGCTCAGAATATAAACAGGCTGTTGTTTGATAAGGATGCACTCTTCAGGGATGAAACCAATAAATTGTTGGAAGCCACCCTTAGTGCGTCGCCAATATACGAGCAGATACTGGCTAAATTGGCCGATTCCAGGTATGGAGTAAAAAAATCAAAACTACAGGAAGAAATTGGCGCTTCAAATGGATCTTATGGGCGAGCAATACAGGATCTTGTAGATTGCGGATATGTATTAGAGTATAAGAAACAATATGAAGAATATAATCCTTTATATATTCAGCTCGTAGATCCATTTATATTGTTCCATTATCATTATTTGTCCAAAGAAAAACGAATTGATAGCTATGAAGATCTTGTGAGCAATATGGGAAGATTTGATAACTGGAGAGGACAGGCCTTCGAATTGTTGTGTTTTAATAACTTGGATAAAATAAAATCTGCATTGGGAATAAGCGGAGTTAAAACAGAATGCTATCCTTGGTACAATTCAGAGGATATAAAAGATGAGCGTGTTCAGATAGATATGATAATTGAAAGAGCAGACATGATCACAAACCTTTGTGAGATTAAATATACTAACAAACCATTTGTGATAGATGCTTCCTATGAACAGCGGCTATTAAGAAAAAGGGACATTTATAAGGGAAAAACCGGAACATCACAGGCTTTAAAGATAATTATGATTTCAGCTAAAGGACTATCCGGAGCAACGCATACTTCATATATTGCTGATGTTATAACCCTTGATGATTTATTCGAAGGATAATCAAAAAATATGATAAAACTATTAGATCTAATGCTATTTTTATTGGGTAAAGGAGCGAAATATTCATGAAAGCATATCAGCTGAAAATAACGATCAAGAATTCAAAACCGCCAATCTGGAGAAGATGTATAGTGCCTGCAGGTCTGTCTTTTTCGCAGCTGACCCATGTGATCCGGGAAGTAATGGGGTGGACGGGATATCATTTAAGTGAGTACAGTTTCAATAATCTTAAGATAAATCTTGTGGAAAATCCTGAATATGACAGGTTTATGTGGGGCTATGTCGATCTTGACGCCTCAGAGTACATAATCGATGACTTTCTGGAGACAGTTAAAACATTTACTTATACCTATGATTTTGGTGATGACTGGACTCATGAGGTCAGGATTGAGGCTGTTTTGGAGGATTATGACAAGGACTGTCCTTGTGTAGTTAAGTTTAAGGGCGATACTCCTCCGGAGGACTGCGGCGGAATCTGGGGGTATTATGAACTGATGGAGGCCCTGAATGATCCGAAGAATCCAGACCACGAGGAAATGAAGGACTGGTATGGAGAAACTCCCCACTCTGCATATGACATGGACCATGTAAATGATACTCTTTCTCAAATGATGGTCACTGAGAAAAAAATAAAGCCCATTACTGAAAGCGAGCTTAATGATATATATTTTAGCAAGGGGAAAATAACCCTGGATAAGGTAAAGGGGAAAACTCTGAAATCCTTTAAAAAAGCTGCTGATTCAGGAAAAGGCACACGCAGCAAATATGGCGATGAAATGGCAATTCTGTCAGAGTTGTTTGATGGTCTGGTCAAAATGTCCAAAGGCAGTGCAGGCAAAAAGAGCGAGTTGGATAGGCTCCTGTCAGAAGGCATTGAGAGAACACCGGATTTTGGATTTGATTTTGACAAATGGAGTGAGGTAAGTGTAGAAAAGTCCGGAAACCTGATACAGGACTATCTTCTGAATCTTCGGGAAATTGACATTGACAATTTCACCAAATACCTTCAGCTTTCTGTAGGAAGAGGCAGCACCAAGCTGTCCAAGATAAAAAGACTGGTTGAATTCCTTTCTAAGAATCCGGGCTATTATCTGTTTGCTTTTAATGAGAATTCTCTTAAGGTGCTATTTGACATTTTTGCCGGGAAAACAGATGAACTGGGCTTTGGTGAATATGTTCCCGACGATGTCGCAGAAGCTATACAGATTGCATCAATGCTGGGACTTCTGCATGTAAAGGATAAAGGGAAAAAATGCATACTTCAGCTTGCCGAGGATGCATATAATATTGCAGACTCCATAAAAAAGGTAAATGCGAAGGAAATCTATGAGAGGCTTGATGTCTTCGATGACAAGCTTGGAGCGGTAATTCGAAACTATGGCTTTATTGAAGTTGATAATGCTCTTGATATGGTCCGTGGTGAATTCCCGAGAGTGAAGGATACAAAGGAATTAAAGAGAATGCTTTACTGGCATTCCAGGATGATGAATATGGTAACAACCGGTACAAATGAGATAACCGGGGAAACATTTGCCACAGCACCCGGCTACCCTGCGGAAGAAATCCTGGAATATCGCAGCAAATACAAAATAGACGATAGTATAGATTATAAACCGTTGGATCTGAATGATCCTTCAGTCCTTAGCAGAAACGTGGCGCAGCAATTTTATTGCTGGGATAATCTGGCAGATGTTTTAAAAGAGGGAATAGGACTTGACAACAGTGAAATAGCAGACTGCGTGGAAAGTCTGTTTTCTGATGTCATCAGAGGAAAGAGTGCGGCCTATATTTATGACAGGCTGATGGACGAATATCCTGTGGACGATCCGTTTATCCGTACTATGTACTGGCATGCGGCCTTCGCCTGCGTAGGAGAGATGGCCCTTCCACAGCTTAAGGGCTATACCAAATATGAGTTTTACAAGAAAACAGGAAAGTATCCCGAAGGCCTTCCTATGGGCGAAAAGCTTGGACGTGGCAAAAAGATAGGCAGAGACACACAGCTTAAGAATTTCCCGGAAGAAGATCAGTGGGCTCTTTATTCTTTGAGGCTTGAGAATGAACTTAGGGATCACAGAGAAGAATCCATAAAACTTGCAGATGAGCTTCTTGATAAATATCCCGATAACAAACAGCTTCTGGCTTATCTTCCCGAAGCATATATGGCTCTTGATGAGCGCTCCAAAGCAAAGGAAATTTTGCAGAAGCTAAGATTAATGGATCATTCTCTGGAAAAAGAGATTAAAGCCATGCTTCGGGTGATAGATTCCGGCGCGAGGCTGCCGTATTTTGAAGACTTACCCTTCGGCGATGAAAGTAACTGGGATTTCGGGGGATATGTTCCCCGGGAGCCGGTGGTTCGTCAGCTTCCCAAGGTGGGCCGCAACGATCCCTGCCCCTGCGGCAGCGGTAAGAAATTTAAGAAGTGTTGTATGGGTAAAGGAATTTATGATTGATAATAACAGTGGTACCAGGTAGTGCGCCCAGCTAAGGGTGCTTCATTTAGCGGATTGCAAACGTCCGCTCAATAAGCCGTGAGCCGCGGCATTGGAAGCGAGTCTTGCGTGAGATACGGCAACGCACTCTTGCGAAGCGTAGACAGCGTGGTTGCAGGGATAGTGATTGAGCACTGAAAGACCATACATCCAGAGGATGACGCGGTTGCCTGTGCGGAAGTCTATATAGATAGAATCGTAATGGCGAGAAGCTTAAAAAGACTAACTTATATAAGTTGGTCTTTTTTAGTTTGAAACAAATTTGCATTAATGATAAACGGTATTGAAATTATATTTTATCGGTGCTAAGATTATTTTTGATGGCGATATCGTCAATAACTATTGGGAACAAATATAAAAAAAGGAGGTAATGAGATGGAAAGGATGAACGTGAAATCCAGGATCAGATCTACGATGAAATTGTTACTGAGTAGCTTACTGGCAATTACTATGGTGCTTGGAATGCTTAATTTATCTGCATTTAAGGTAAAGGCAGTTGAAGGTGATGCTGAAGATAAATATACAATTTACTTTGAAAATGACAGACCAGGTTGGACCAGCCCTAATTGCTTTTTATGGAAAGGCACAGATAAATATAAACAAGTAAAGCTGGAGCTTTGTGATGAAGAAAAAAATCTCTATAAGGTTGATATTTATCCAAGTGAAGGCTATGAGAAGATATTATTTTCAGCGATTGTAGGGGACGGATCAGGACTTTACGAGCTTCCCGGGCAGGATGCTTTATTTAAGATTGGTAAAGTAAAACAAGAACCACGTAAACAGGAAAATGGTAATTCGATAGTTGAATTCGTTAATACACTTGGTTGGGACGATGTATATATTTATACAATTAATGGTTTATCAATAGCTGGTGTTGCTTCTGACTGGCCCGGAGAAAAGATGGAGTTAGTTGACCAGGAAAATGGCATTTACAGATATGTTTTAGATGGAAGCAAGTATAAGTGGTCAGAAGTTATCATAAATAATGGAGCAGGTAAGCAGGCAGGTTTATATAATGTGAGACAACGCTCAATCAGAGTTACTCCTATTGATCCTGAAGGCTGGGTAATCGAGAAGAAAGAAGATAATCTCAAGATTGTAGAAGAGTGGGGCAATCTTTACTGTGAAGATCAGGATGGCAACAGAGTTTACGGTCTTCAGACTGTAGATGGCGATCTTTACTATTTTGGCGAAGTAGGAGATGGCATGATGAAGTTTGGCCTCTACTATGTAGACGGAATGCCTTATTACTTCGGTGAGGACGGAAAGGCTCCAAAGAGCCGGTTCGTAACACCATATTATGACACTTATTATTTTGACGCAGATGGAAAAGCACATACAGGCTGGCTTGAACTTGATGGTGAAAAATACTACGCAGATGAGAGGGGAACTATTTTAAAGGGCGTACAGACAATTGATGAAAAGACCTTTCTCTTTAACCGTAACGACGGTGGTAAGATGGTCAGAAACACAATGGCTCACGACTGGTGGGGCGATCACTACTACGGCGATGACGGCGTAATGCAGACAGGCTTTATCACCTTCGAGGATAAAACTTACTATTTCTTTGAAAACGGCGATATGGCCCATGGTTGGCAGACCATCGATGGAAATACTTATTTCTTTGGCGATAACGATGGAATCATGGCTAAAGGTACTACATTCATTTACTGGAGAGATTACGAATTCGACGAGAACGGAGTTCTTCAGGAATAAATAATATAGGAGTCTTTTACAACGTGAGTGTTATAAAAGACTCCTATTTTTTATTTAAAGACTATGACTGGACCATTAGATAGATTATTTGCAAACGGACCATGTAACCATAGACCTGTGACGATAGTTCTGTAAATTTGACAAGAGACTTAGTAAAACCAGGACTGCTCCGGCAACTGGGTAGACAACAATAAGTGAATTGGTTGTGCCATAGATTGCCAATACACCAGCAAATATGCTCCCAATGCTGAATGTCGCAATAGCAGTATTCCAGAGGTTTAGAAACCTTCTGTCCGGATATTTTTCCTTAAATAAAAGGATAGAATAGGGTAGTACTCCCATCGTAAGAGGTATGGCAAATGCATACAGCATGAAGTAGGAGTATACTTCATGACTGAAGATTTCATATATTGCTCCAAACAGTGCAAGGAAGCAGGTTCCAATGATATTGAAAAGCAAATGTAGTTTTAGTTGTTTTTCCATTTTAGTTTTCCTCCTGCCAAAATTCTTTAGATATATACAATGTCGCTGACACTTCGTTCTTTGATGCTTCCTCCGGTGGTGGGATTGTTGACCACATATCCATTGAAGTACATGGTGGAAGATCCGCCACCGTCAAGGTTATAGGCTGTTTCAACGCCAAGCTCCTTCATGAAGGTTGCAAGTTCATAAAGACTAAGTCCTTCGCTCTCAGAAGTTCTTCCATCAGACACAACAAAAACAAAGTGATTGGCATCTATGACGCCTATAGCAGTTCTTGGATTGCTTGCCTTTGCCTTGGCAACTTCGGTATTTTCATCTACTGTAACAGAGTTGTCTTCTACAAGAGCCGGGCCAAAGGAAAAAGCTTGCCATACTCCCATTGAAACCAGTTCTTCGGCTGAGTACTCAGTGTCATTTACGACTTCCATTGTTCCATCTGTATAAATGCATAAAACATCTGATCCGCTTGCACTGTCGCGGTAGACAATTCCGTTGCGTATTACATATCCATTTTCCTGAACGCCGTAGTAATCGCCGTTTATGGCTAGTACAGCATTGTTATTTTCTGCAATCGTAGAAGTTGTGGCGGTGACGTTTTTGCCGTAAGTGTCATTGGCAAATGCCGTCTTTAAGTACTGAGCAGAGGAAAGAGTAACGTCTGCCACGTAGATTTTGGTGTCGTTCTGATAATATTCAGTTAATGTAATGCTATAGTTATCTGAACTTACAGTGTTTTCGCCCGAATAGGACTCTGAGGCGTTAATACCAGATGTGCTTTCTGTGGTTTCTGAAGAAGTTACTGACCCATCTTCAGACATACTTGTTTTGGAATGTTTCCTGCTGGATCGAGACTTGTGACTTTCTGAGAGACCTGAATCTGAACTGCTATTGGAAGCAGTACTATCAGTTGCTTTTGCAACTTTAGGTTCTGTGCTTTCCGATTGCGTATTATCTATGGATCCGGTTAATGAAGTGGTGCTGTCAGTCTGATCAGCGAACATGGACGTATTAATTTCTGTGGCATTGGAGTTGTAGCTCTTGCTTATAACAAAGGTGTCGAGGGAAATATAAGTCGTAAATGCTACCAGGACAAAAGCTGAACATATAGCCCAGAGGTGTTTTTTCATATGATCCTGCCTGCCTTTCTTAAAAATAAAACTGTGTTGTATAAAGTAACTGAGTACAAAAAGTGCAAGTTCGGTGATGATTTTTGCAACATATGCTGCAAGGCCCATTCCGGTAAGCAGCTCAAGGATAAATGTGTTAAGTATGAGTATTGCAACCACCAGAGCAGAGTATTTTATGGCAGAAGTGGCAACATCTTTTTGAGATTTGAAAACTACTTTTCTGTTAAGTGAAAAATTCAGAGTCCCACTGATTATACGTGCAAGGATATTTGCCACAATAAGTGAACCTGATACCGCAGATATCAAGCAGAACAGTCCATAGTCTACAAGAAAACTTATAAGGGATGAAGCACAGAAGCATAGGATTTCTTTGTATATCTTTATGGAATCTTTAACAGGATCAAAGTGAGAACTCTCATTCTTTCCTATATAAACAGTATTTATCCATTCTTCTTTGATCTCTATTCCCTGCTTGGGGAGCTCCATGAGCATATTCATCTCATATTCGTAGCGGCTTCCGCTTATTTGAAGAAGTTTCGGTACCAGCTTATCACTGTATGCTCTAAGCCCTGTCTGGGTATCAAAAACTATATTTCCGGTTGTGAGCCTATATACAAAGCGGGTAATGGCATTTCCAGCGCGGCTTTTAAACGGAACTTTTCCTTCCATTTTTCGGCTGCCTAGAACAAGGCATGAACGGTTTGCTTCTGCTACAGATATCACGTTGATGATATCTTCAAGTTTATGCTGGCCATCTGCATCAGCATTGACTACAGTGTATGGCGCATCATAGGTGTTATGAATGTATGCAAGCCCTGTTTTTAGAGCTTCACCCTTGCCCTTATTTTCATTATGAACAAGTATCCTGGCATATCTGGATGCGTCAGAAAACACCTTACTAAAAGTCTCCGGGCTACCATCATTTACTATTACGATTTCAAAACCCTCCTGATACAGGCCCTTAGAAACATCAATCAGTTTTTCATCTGGCATGTATGCGGGAATCAAAGCGATCCTGTTCATTATTAATCCTTTCCTTTGAATATATTGACCATAATTTGATAATAAACATGGATCCTAAAATCAACCTAAATAGGTGGTAATGACTCTTGTGGGATTCGGATCAGATTCTGAAGTAGTTGGTATGATTCGGGCATAACCGCTTACCGAACCATGCGCATTACGACGCACAAAGTGTCGACATTGGTGCCTGGCAGTGCGCCCAGCTAAGGGGGCTTCATTTAGCGGATTGCAAACGTCCGCTCAATAAGCCGTGAGCCGCAACATAGTGGTGCCATGCACCGTAACCATCCTGCGAACACTCATATCAGCCGGACTGGACAAGTCCGGCTGATATGTTATACTTCTAAAAGTAACAAGAAATTCACCAGGCTCATACCGAGCAGAAAGGAGGACAATCATGAGACACATGACGACTAACGTAACTACTAACAGCATAAATACCAGAGGCATGATTGTCCGCCGTCATTTTTCCTGATTTTTCTATCAGATTTTTCACGGATTTAAACAGGTGGGACAGATTATAGCCTCTGAGAAGAAAGAGGTTTAATTTTGTTACCTATAAAAGGAAAATTTACAGACGCACTTATCATGTGCAATGAGGAGCTGGAGGGCTCCGAAGTGAATCAGTACGCCCTCGCACAGGTGCAGATGATCTGCAATAACAAGGCATCCGAAGGCTCTGTGATCAGAGTTATGCCGGATGTTCATCCGGGAAAAGTAGGCCCCATCGGTCTTACCATGACCATCGGAGAGAGGATTCTCCCCTCTCTGGTAGGCATCGACATCGGCTGCGGAATGCTGGCGGTTAAGGTTGGCAAGATCCGCAGTGATTTTCAAAAGCTTGACACTGTAATAAGGGACAATGTCCCTGTTGGGTTCAAGATCAGGGAAAAGGCCCACAGGCAGGCGTCGGAGTTCGACTTTGAAAGGCTCCGCTGCTGCAAGCACATCCGCAGTGACAAGGCTCTTTTGAGCATCGGCACCCTGGGCGGCGGCAACCACTTTATCGAGCTTGATCAGGATGATAATAGGGAAACCTACATGATCATCCACACCGGAAGCAGGCACCTGGGAAAAGAAGTTGCTGAATACTACATTACTGCAGGCCAGAAGGCCCTTAAGGAGCAGGGCATCACAGACATTCCCTACGAGCTGACTTATCTTTCAGGGCAGCTCATGGAAGATTATCTTCACGACCTTTCCATAGTGCAGGAGTACGCTGAGCTAAACCGCAGTGTTATCGCTTCGGAGATCATGAAGGGCATGAAATGGAAGGAAAAAGAGGTAATAACCAGCATCCACAACTACGTAGATTTCAGCGGAGAAGTTCCGATGCTCAGAAAGGGAGCTATTTCCGCCAAGGAAAATGAAGATGTGATCATCCCCATCAATATGAGAGATGGTGTGATCCTTGGAAAGGGCAGAGGCAACGCAGAATGGAACAGTTCTGCGCCCCACGGCTCCGGAAGAATCGCTTCACGGGACAAAATCGTTAACAGTCACACCGTATCTGAGTTTAAGGCTTCAATGAAGGGCATATACTCCAGCTGCATCAGCAAGGATACTCTGGATGAAGCGCCTTTTGCCTACAGAAGCACTGACTACATCAAGGAGGCCGTAAAGGACACTGTAGAGATAAGCAAGCTCCTTAAGCCTGTCTATAACTACAAAGGAGGCAATGCATGATTTTACAGCTTAGTTCAGGCCTTGGGCCTGTAGAATGCAGAGCCGCTGTGGGTGGAATATGCAGAAGTCTTATGAAGGAATTTCCCGATATGGAGATGATTACCTGTACCAATGGCGAAGTACCGGGCTCTTTTTCCTCAGTTCTTTTATCCTCAGATATGGATATTTCCATGCTGCGGGGAACCATGGAATGGATCTGTAAGAGCAGCTACAGGCCTGGGCACAAGAGAAAAAACTGGTTCATTGACGCCAGCATTATTCCTGAGGCGCAGGAGATTGACGATAAGCTGAATGAGTCCGACATAAGGATTGAGAAGTTCCATTCCGGCGGTCCCGGTGGCCAGAACGTCAATAAAGTTGAGACCGGGATCCGGGTTATTCACATCCCCACAGGAATAACGGTCTCATCAACAAGAGAGCGCAGCCAGTACATGAATAAGCAGGATGCCCTGAGGAAACTTTCTGCGGTTCTTAAGCAGATGAATACAGATGAGAAAGACCGTCAAAAGAGCGATGCCTGGAGCAAACACGCTCAGATAGTGAGGGGAAATCCCGTAAGGATTTATGAAGGTGAGAACTTCAAGCTCACCTTCTGTAAGAAAACAGAAATTTTTCTAGTGTGAAGCTGGGCCCATTAGTTCAAAACTTTCCGTAATGGAAAGCTTTTCTTTTATAACTAGTACAATAAGTGTATTATAGTTTGTGTAAGTTCCATGTAGAATGAAGTCATGAAAACAAGTATGGAGGCTTCAGATATGGAACAGAACAAGAAAATGTATGGGGGAATCATTAAGGAACGTGAATATAGAAAGCTGATTTTTGCTACGGTTATCAACCGATTTGGTGATTCTGTAGATGCAATCGCTTTTACATGGCTGGTTTATCAGATTACACACAGTGCAGCATGGTCAGCAATAGTTTTTGCACTTAATACACTTCCAAACGTGGTGGTTCAGCCCTTTGCCGGAGCTATTGTTGAGAAGATGGACAAGAAGCATGTGATTGTAGCAACACATCTTCTTAGGGCAGTCATTATTACATTGTTTGCACTTCTATATAGAGCAGGCCTGGTGAATGCACTGGTTATGGCAATCTTTACTTTGGTCATCACGACAGTGGAATCCTTTAATCTTCCTGCAACTTCAGCATTTACAATCCAGGTGGTTAAGAAAGAGCATATGACCTGCGGAATGAGTCTTAATTCCATGCTTTCAAGTGCTGCATCACTGGCAGGTACAGGTGCTGCCGGCGTGATCATTGCAACAGCAGGCGTTTCTGCAGCGATGATGATTGATGTAGTAACTTTTGGAGTTGCAGCGGTGCTTATCAGTGCAATGAAGGCTGGGAGAGTAGCAATTACTGAGGCAGCACAGAATGAAGCATCCAAGACAACATCCGAGGCCGGAGAAACAGAGAACAAAAAAGAGCAGAGTAAAATTGAATTCTTTTTAGACGGCTTTAGATATGTGGCAAATTCACGAGTTATCTGCAATTATGGCTTACTTGCAGTTGCCCTTAACTTCATGCTCATTCCTATAAATGCACTTCAGGCACCAATTGCCAGCGAGATTTTCAAGATGGGCGGAGAAATCCTTAGTATTGCAGGTGCATTTGCTGCAATCGGAGGTATTGCAGGATCCGCACTCGTACCGGTTCTTTCACAGAAACTATCTCCGCTTAAGATGATCATGCTTGGAACCTCCCTTCTCGGAGCAGGAATGCTTGGAATGGCCTGCGGTGGAGTTTTTGTTGGAAATAATATTGCTTGTTATGTGGACGTAGCAGCTTCATTTTTTGTCATGATGGTGGCAGCTTCAATCATAGGCGGTACGATCAATATCCAGTTTATGAAAAATGCTGATCCAAAATATATTGCAAGAGCAGCCGCAGTAATGGGCGCTTGCGGAACAGCATGTATGCCTGTGGGTTCACTTCTTTTAAGCGCAGTTGTGACTAAGGTCAGCACAGGAGCAATTCTTGTATTCTGCGTGATTTTTGCAATAGCTATTCTTGCAATCTTAGTCTTTGTAAAGCCACAGATGGAGATTGAGGAAGGCTCCCTTGGAATTAAAAACGAGAAAGTATCAGCAAGTTTAGGATAAAAATTCTTTCATAAAGGAGTTTGCAATGCAGATAAAGCTTAATGAAAACATAAAGAAGTACCGAAAGAGCATGAATCTGACCCAGGAAGAACTGGCAGAAGCCTTCGGAGTTACGGTTGGAGCTGTATCAAAATGGGAAAGCGGCAGTAATGTGCCGGATATTCTAACTCTTATGCAGCTTGCAGACTTTTTTAGCATATCTGTCGACGTGCTTCTGGGCTATAACATGTCCTCCAAGAACGTCAAAGACATTTCTGACAGGTTGGATGCTCTTTTACATGAGGATAAATATGACGAGGCTATTGCTGAGGCAGAAAAAGCACTGGTTAGATATCCGGGTAACTTTAAGATTCTCACAAGCTGTGCGGACACATACTATATTGTTTCATCGATGAAAGATTTGAAGGATTACCGGGACAAAGCAATAGAACTTTATGAGTCGTCGGTTCGCTATATTTCACAGAGTGACAAACCGGATCAGGAAAACTTTAGCATTAAATTTCGCATCGCAACATTAAAAGGTCGTGATAACCCTGAGAAATCTCTTGAGGAGTTTAAAAAGATAAATTATCAGGGTATAGCAGACATCAATATTGCCAATATTTTAAGAATGATGGGCAAGCCTGAGGAAGCAATGGAGACTTACACAAGAGTTCTGGTCTCAATTTTGGTAAAGACCTTGGAGTTTTCTACAGAAATGTTTATGGTGCTGGTTTCTATGGACGCTGCGAAGGCATACAAGGAAGCTGGTGAGATTATGGATTGGTATATGACTATAGTAGATGCTACCAGCATTGATAGGAGCAAGAACAGCTATCTTTCCAAGATGAAGATCATGGGACTTGTCTTTAAATCATTAGTTCTTTGTTGCCTCAAAAAGGATGATGAAATGAGAAACTGCATTGATACAGCCTTAGAAATAGCAAAGCAGTACGACAAAAACCCTTCAAATGATTTTGCCGGAAAGATCAAATTCTGGCATGGAAGTAAGGATTATCACATTTCTCTATATGATAATTTTGGTGTTGGTGCCGTGGCCGGTATCGATAATCTTTTTAATATGGGACCTAAAGTGCTGCCTCCTAAGGTTATAAAAAAGATGGAAACAGCGCTTGAATACTGGAATAGCGTAAAATAGAATGATTATAAAGAATTAAAGATCATGCACCGAAATTAGCCTTCTTTTTGCCGAAGGAGGTCGTATCTCATCTATTCTGTGGAGGGGAAAACTATGTTAGAAATATTAAAAGCGAGGTTTCAGGATAATAAGAATCTTCATATGGAACTGAGTTGGCTTGACGTGGAGAAACGTTTGCTTGAGCATCAGGGCTCCATGGATGTTTTGAGAAGGATGGAGGAGAGCGGCGGAGAACCGGATACCATCGGCTATGACGAAAAGACGGGAAAGCTAATTTTCTGCGACTGCGCAAAGGAGTCCCCTTCTGGGCGCAGAAGCCTGTGCTATGACGAAAAGGCATTACAAGGGCGTGCTAAAAACCCGCCGTCAGGCAGCGCCGAATGGAAAGCAAAAGAAATCGGCGTTTTGATCATGACGGAGGAACTCTATCGCCGACTGCAAAGTCTCGGGGAATTTGATTTGAAAACGTCAAGTTGGATCACTACG
>NZ_JANSWL010000034.1:0-73407 GCF_028539135.1 Butyrivibrio sp. DSM 10294
CATTATTTAGATTTTCTTAATGGAAATTGTGGCATTATCCGGATTTTGTAAGAGCGTGAAATATACAATTTGCAGAAATGATGGCAAAAATTGACGATATTATAGCATGTTTTGAGAAGATATATGTGCGATAATGCTAAATAATAAGATTACCGCATTGTGCGTTGGGGATATGTGCACAATAAAACATAATTTTACAGGAGGGAAAGGAGAACTATGTACAAAAAGTTTACGGGGATTATGTCCCTTGCTATGG
This sequence comes from Butyrivibrio sp. DSM 10294, assembly GCF_028539135.1. Classification (NCBI taxonomy): domain Bacteria; kingdom Bacillati; phylum Bacillota; class Clostridia; order Lachnospirales; family Lachnospiraceae; genus Butyrivibrio; species Butyrivibrio sp. DSM 10294. The sequence goes on from NZ_JANSWL010000034.1 coordinate 257, forward strand.
CCGGAATGCTTGCAGCAAGCTCTTTTGCACCAGCATCTACAGTAATGGCAGCGGACGAAGAAGAAGTAATTCTTCTGGAAGAAGCCGAGGATGCTGCGTCAGAAGCAGCTAATGCGGACGATTCCGACGAAGCGGTTTTACTTGATGAAACAGCTGATGAGTCCGGAGAGGATGACGGATCCGGAACAGCGAGGGACGAGCAGCCCGGAGGGGAAAACGAGGAAGTTAAGGATACTCTTGAATTCGTAAACAGATGGGTTTCATCAGACAAGTGCGGGAATAAGATCACATTCCAGTCACAGTATCAGGAATATTTATATACATTTCCTAAGAGCTTCGCAGCAGCTGACTGCGAGGAAATTGTGATAACAGTTGCAGATCAGGAAAATAATATTGCGCTGAAGATCTACGATGATTCTATGGCCGAGCATGTTGCCGGTTATACTTTTGTTGGAAGTGATGAGTATTCAATCACACCTAATTTTGATGGCGAAGTAACTGCAATTGGCATTATGTCAATGCCGGGGAATGAGGCAGATTATCCTTACAGCATCACAATCAAAGATATCAAGGCAACAGTTAATGCTTCAGGAAGCGAGAATGAGCAGGTAATCACATACGGTCCTGAGAGCATGAAGTTTAAGAACAGATGGGTAGAAGAAGAGGTTGTTGAAGGCAATACACTTACTTTCTCACAGGATTGGAATGAGTATTGGTTCCACTTAAACAGAGAGTTCAATGCTGAGAAGATCAAGTCCATCACAGTTAAGACCAAGGATCAGACAGCTTCTCTTGCTTTCAAGATCTATGATGCTGATGGAAACGAGATTGAGCCTTTCTATGGAAAGAGCGGCGCCAATGAATATACAGTAATTCCTACACAATCAGGAACAGTTACAGATTTCGCTTTTATGGCAGATCAGAACAACAAGGAATATCCTGTGTCAGTTACTGTTGAGAGCGTTGTATTTGTAGAGGATACTTCAAAAGATGAGGAAGAAGAGCCTTCAGACAATGAAGTTGAGTATGACATCGTTAACCTCCGCGACGCAGTAGGCGAGGTTATGGGCGACGACTTCATCATCGGTACAGCTATCAGCTACATGGAGTTTGCTGATGAGAAGGAAATGGCTCTTGTTACCAAGCACTTCAACGGCTGCACACTTGGAAACGAGCTTAAGCCCGACTCCATGATCAGCAAGACGGAGATTACAACTTATGAACTTAATGGTGAAGAGGTACAGTTCCCTGTACTTAACTTCTCAACACCTGACAGATATCTTGATTTCTTCATGGATTGGAACGAGAAGAACCCTGAGAAGTTCATCAAGATCAGAGGACACGTTCTTTTATGGCATGCTCAGACTCCCGAGATCATCTTCCATGAGGATTTCGATACCAGCAAGCCCTATGTAACAACTGATGTTATGAACAAGCGTCTTGAGGTTTACATCAGAGAAGTTGCAAGGCACTATGTATCAGAAGACAGCAAGTACAAGGATCTCTTCTATGGATGGGACGTTGTTAACGAAGCTATCAGCGACGGAACAGGTTCCTACAGGACAATGGCAGATCAGCCTTCATCATCCTGGTGGGGATTGTATCAGAGCCCTGAGTTCATCCAGAATGCATTCGTATATGCTAACAAGTACTATCCTTCAAACATTGCTCTTTTCTATAACGATTACAACGACACAAGCACAAATAAGGTTAACGGAATCTGCAAGCTCCTTGAGACTGTAAAGGCTACACCCGGAGCAAGAATCGACGGATTCGGAATGCAGGGCCACTATCAGATCGCAAACAACGATCCTTCAATGGAGGCTTTCAGAACAGCAGCTACAAGATATTCCAAGATTGTTGATCAGGTTCAGGTAACAGAGCTTGACTTCAAGGGCAGCAAGAACTCAACAGATGAGAGACTTGCCAAGAGATATAAAGATCTCTATGACACAATCAGAAGACTTAGAAATGAAGGCGTTAACATCACAGGCATGACAATCTGGGGTGTAGTAGATAAGCACTCATGGCTTCAGAACTCCAACTCAGTTGGCGGCGCAGCTTCAGGAAAAGTTAGACAGTATCCTCTTCTGTTCAACGATCACTATAAGGCTAAGAATGCATTCTGGGCACTTGTAGATGGCGGCGAGCTTATGCCTGAGGTTAGAACAGTAACACTTTGTCAGCTTGTAAATGAGGATTACTCAGCAGGCGAGACATATGAGTTCAAGACAGATGCAGGCAAGGTTTCCTTCGCTCCTTTGTGGGAAGAAGGCGGCATCGCAGTTAAGGTATCCGTTCAGGATTCTACAGCAGATGAGACAGATAAGATCGTTCTCTATGCTACAGACGGTTCCATCAGGAAGGCTGTAGTAGCAAGATCAGAGGCTACAGCTACAGAAAATGGTTATGAAGCAGTTCTTAAACTCGCAGTTGATGCTGACAAGCTTTCACTTAACGCAGTTAAGCTTGACGTTGTAGTAACAGACGGCGAGAAGGATTTCGCATTTGGTGATACACAACTTAAGCAGAGCGAGAGATCAGATTACTACGCAGAGACAATTCTTAAGCCTCTTATCACAGTTAAGAATGGCACAGTAGAAGTTAACGCTAAGGATCTTGACGAAGTTTGGGAAGATGTTAATTCCTTTGCTCTTGCAATCAACGGCGGCGCAGAGGCAACAGCTACAGCCAAGGTTGTTTGGGATGAAGAGAACCTCTATGTTCTTGCAGAAGTTAAGGACAGCATCCTTAACAAGGATTCCTCTGATGAATATCAGCAGGATTCATTAGAAGTATTCATCGACGAGAACAATGGTAAGACTTCTGCTTACGAAGATGATGACAAGCAGTACAGAATCAACTTCGAGAATACACAGAGTTTCAACGGCACTAAGTGCAAACCTGAGTTTGTTACATCTGACGTGTACGTAACGGAGGACGGCTACAGAGTAGTAGCAGCCTTCAAGTGGACAGACATCACACCTGTAGCAGGTAATAAGGTTGGTTTCGATGTTCAGGTTAATGATGCTGACAATAGCGGCAAGAGAACAGGAACTATCAACTGGGCAGACAGCACAGGTAACGGATGGTCATCACCTTCTGTATTAGGTACAATCGTTCTTTCAGACGAGACCGCCAAGGCCGGTGAGTACTACACCAAGTGGGGATGCACATACTACAAGCATAGTAACGGAGTAAATCATACAGGATTCCTTAAGACCAAACATGGTAAGCGTTACTTCAACAAGAAGGGACATCTTGTAAAGTCATCTTTCATAAAAGAAGGCAACAATGAGTACTACGCTAACAACGAAGGTTATATTGTAATCGGCTTCTTTAAGAAATGGGGCAGCACCTATTATGCTGATGCTGAAGGCGTAATTCAGAAGGATAAGATCGTTGAGATTAAGGGTGACAAGTACTACTTCGATAAGAAGGGTATCATGGTATTCCAGGATTTTGTCAATATAGGTGAAAAGACTTATTACTTTGGCAAAGACGGTAAGATGTGGTATGGTGAGCTTTTGAAATGGAAAACTCGCTACTATTACTGTGATCTTGACACCGGTGAATTGAAGAAGGGCTTCTTTGATTATAAGGGCAACACATACTTCTTTGACAGAAAGACCGGTCTCAGAGCATCAGGTTGGGTTGAAGATGGCGGAAACAAGTACTACGCTTACAAGAAGGGTGTTATCTTCAAGAATGACGTTCTTAAGATTGGCAAGAAGTGGTATCAGTTCGACGGCACAGGTATTTTAATAGCTGTGTATGACAAGGATCCCAGAAAGTAATTCATAATAAGATTTTCAGCGGGGCTTCGCAGCAGTGCGAAGCCTCGTTTTTCGTTTAAGGATAGCAGCAAATATGTTATACTCTTTTCGGATAATATCAGATGGAGAGTATAAATGGGTTTTAATTCCTTTCAGTTTATATTACTGTTTCTGCCGGCGCTTCTGGCAGGATGGTACATATTCAATAGATTTGAGAAGTTTGCAGTGGCGGATGTATTTTTATGTCTTATGTCACTGTATTTCTATTATTCCTTTGGAGCATCCTTTCTTGTGATACTTCTTGTGAGCATGGCAGGTAACTATCTGCTTAGCTTTCTTATGGACAGGATTTCCGGCAAAAGAGTGCTGAAGACAGTAGGAGTTTTATTTAATCTTGCACTTCTTTTTTATTTCAAATACCTGGGATTTTTTGTGGATAACGTTAATGCCCTGACAGGAGGGACTCTTACTGCGAGACAGATCCTTATGCCTATTGGTATCAGCTTTTTTACCTTTGGACAGATCTCTTTTATCGTTGACAGGGCAAATGGCAAGGCGCCTCACTATCCTGTTCTTAAATATGTTATGTACACTGTTTATTTTCCCAAGCTCATTCAGGGTCCCATCGCCTTCCATGAGGAGATGATCAGCCAGTTCGAGGATAAGAGCCTTAGGCGCTTTGATGCAGACAATTTTGCCAAGGGTCTAATGTCCTTTATCATTGGTCTGGGCAAAAAGGCGATTCTGGCGGACACTCTGTCCAAAGTGGTTGTCTATGGTTTCCACTACACCTATTATCTTGACACCATAACCGTAACGCTGGTGATGCTGGCCTATACCTTCCAGATCTATCTTGACTTCTCAGGTTACTGCGATATGGCAAGCGGCGTCAGCCTTATGCTTAACTACAAGCTTCCCGTGAACTTCAATTCGCCCTACAAGGCTGCAACACCCAAGGAACTGTGGCAGCGCTGGCATATGACGCTCTCCAGATTTTTCATAAGGTATGTGTATATTCCTCTTGGGGGTAGCAGGAAGGGCAAGATCAGGACTATGATCAATGTCCTTATAGTATTTGTTCTGTCCGGATTATGGCACGGCGCAGGTTGGACCTATATCTGCTGGGGCCTTATGCAGGGACTTCTTGTGGTTTGGGACAACCTGGGAATTGTGGGAGTCAAGGATAAAGATGGCAACAAGAGCGGCAAGTTCCTATTCAGAAAAGAACCTCTTCTCTGGATTCCCCACAGTCTTGGCAATGCCTTTACTTTTATAATGTTCGTTGTATCACTGGTGTTCTTCGGATCACAGAACATGACCTATGCGATCCAGATGTTCAAGCAATTCTTTTTCTTCACCTATCCGGGATTTTTGTATAAGACCTCAGAGAATCTGAAGCTTGCTGAGAACTATCTTCCAAGACAGCTTGCAACCCAGCTCCATATGAGCGACGGAGTCATGAACACTATTTATGTTACTACTTTTGTGATTATTCTTCTGATCAGCGCTATCGTCATGACCAGGAAGAATACGCAGGAAATGGTGGAGACATTAAGGCGTGACGGCAAGACAATTGCCTTCCTTACACTGATTTTTATCTGGTCCTTCGTTTCTCTCTCAAACGTAAGCACCTTCATCTATTTCCAGTTCTGATGGGGAATGAGTAAACCTATGAATAAGGCTAATAAACATACATCAACTTCATTTATAAAAAGGCTGCTGATAACCATTCTTGCGGTGGCGGTTCTGATAGGAGGCACGGTCTACGTTTTTGACCCTTTCTATCATTACCACAAGCCCTGGTTTGGTCTTAAGGCAGTTCTTAACGACAAGGAATACCAGTGCATCGGGACGCTGAGGAATTTTGACTATAATGCTCTCCTGGTGGGCTCATCAGTTATGGAAAACAATGACAATTCCTGGTACGATGAGGCCTACAATGTAAGATCAATCAAGGCCATCAGATCCTACGGAGCAACAGCAGATCTGTGCTATCTTCTGGATGCTGCCTATGAGAGTCATGATATCAAATATGTTTTTTACAACATAGATCCTTCATCACTTTCGGCGTCTGCAGAGCCAACCTATGAATCCACAGGCTGCCCCATGTACCTGTATGATAAGAATCCCTTCAATGATGTGAAGTACCTTTTTAACAAGGACGTTCTTCTTGAGAAGATTCCCTATCAGCTGGCCAATTCCTTTATAGGGGATTACAACGAGAATCTATCTTACAACTGGGCTAAGTGGAAGAGCTTTGGCCCGGAGCTGGCCCTTGGCCTATACAACAGGCTGGAGGAAACAGCACCTATGATGGAAAAAGATGTGTACCGGGCGGAGCTTGATGCCAACATCGAGCTTCTGACAAGTCAAGTCAAGGCCCATCCGGAGACGCAGTTTGTATTCTTTTATCCAACCTATTCGATGCTGTGGTGGGACGGAATTGTCAGAAGCGGCGAGAGAGATGCATACATTTACAATGAAAAAGAGATGACGAAAGCTCTTTTAGCCTATGACAATGTGCGTATCTTCTGCTTCCAGAATGACAGAGAAGTGGCTACCAACCTTGATAATTACATGGATACCATTCATTTTTCTCCAAAGATCAACAGGCGGATGCTGGATAAAATGATCGCCGGCGAGGATGAGATGACACTTGAGAATTATGAAGAGATTCTTGACGGCGTAGCGCAATTTTCCGAAGATGTGGTTAATGAGTTGATCATCCCTTACGAAGAGCAGGGACTTCTTCATAATTGAGTCAGCTAGGGGACTGTCCCCTTTCAGAAAAAAGTGGTATCATGAATTGAATTATGAAGTTTTATAAGTTCTAAGGAGATATTTACAATGGTTTACAAGACAAAAGGAACCTGTTCAACACAGATCGACATTGATGTTGAAGGTGGAATCATAAAGAGCGTCAGCTTTACCGGCGGCTGCAACGGCAATCTTAAGGGCGTTTCCAAGCTGGTTGAAGGAATGAAGGGCGAGGATGCTATTGCAAAGCTTCGCGGAATCAAGTGCGGATTCAAGGATACTTCATGTCCCGATCAGCTCTCCTATGCCATCGAAGAGGCTATGAAACAGGCTTAAGGCCGAAGAAAAAGAAGGAAAACAATCGTGAGTGAGAATAAAAAGACTATAGTACTGACAGGCGGCGGAAGTGCGGGACATGTAACTCCCAATATCGCACTGATTCCTGCCCTTAAAAAAGCAGGCTACGAGATTTTTTACATAGGCTCCTATAACGGTATTGAGAAGAAGCTTATCGAGGATTACAACATTCCTTATTTCGGAATTGCCACCGGCAAGCTCAGAAGATATTTTGATCCAAAGAATTTTTCGGATCCCTTCAGAGTACTCAAGGGATTTACGGAGGCGGTCAAGCTCCTTAGGAAGATTCAGCCCGATGTGGTCTTTTCCAAGGGCGGATTTGTAAGTGTGCCTGTTGTTAGGGCTGCAGGATTTCTGAAGATTCCTTATATCGTCCATGAATCAGATATGACACCGGGACTTGCCAACAAGCTCAGCATGACCGGAGCTAAGAAGATCTGCTGTAACTTCCCTGAGACCATGAGGGTTCTTCCTGCAGACAAGGCGGTTCTTACCGGAACGCCCATAAGAGAAGAGCTGGGTATGGGCTCCAAGGAAGAAGGCAAGAAGTTCTGCGGATTCACCGATGACAAGCCTGTACTTATGGTAATCGGCGGTAGCCTCGGAGCACAGTCAGTGAATGAGACCGTAAGATATGCGCTTCCCAGACTCCTTCCACAGTTCAATGTGGTACACATCTGCGGAAAAGAGAAGATGGATAACTTGAAGCTCTCGGTTCCCGGCTACAAGCAGTTTGAGTATGTTAAGAACGAACTCAAGGATATATTTGCAATGGCTGATATCGTAGTATCAAGAGCCGGAGCCAATTCTATCTGCGAGCTGCTGGCTCTCAAAAAGCCCAACATCCTGATCCCGCTGTCCACCAAGGCAAGCCGCGGAGACCAGATGCTGAACGCACGAAGCTTCGAGCAGCAGGGCTTTTCACTGGTTATAGACAATGATGATCTTGATGAGGATATCTTGGTTGAGACGATTCAGGATCTGTTCGAGAACCGTGAGAAATATATTGAGAATATGAGTAAGAGTAATCTGCATAGTGCGACGAATACGATTGTGCAGATTATTAACGAAGAAGCGAAGTAAAAGAACGGTTGTGAGTCAATGGGGACGGTTCTTTGTGACTCACGTAGCGAGTCACAAAGAACCGTCCCCTTGTCATCTCACGTCTTTACTTTGCTTTATTTAGTTGTCTATGGAATTCTTCCGTCTTCTGATGCTGTATCTCCTTATCCTTATACAGCTCCGCATCCGCCGCCACAAGTGCATCATCGATTCTGACGGAAGGTGTAGTACATTTGTAGATACCGATGCTGAAAGACGGTGTAAAGGACAGATTCGAATTTTTTTCCAGTTCCTTGGATATCTTCTCTCTCAGATTTTCGGCAATACTCATATCCTTGCCGGCGATAACGAACTCATCGCCGCCCCACCTTGATGCCATGGCGTCCTTGGACTGGGTTACTTTGGTAAGAGCATTGGAGAAGGCGATCAGGGCTCTGTCGCCCTCTTCGTGGCCAAGTATATCGTTGATACTCTTGAAAAAGTCGATGTCTATCATGATTATGCACAGAGGCTTCTCTAGGCTGCAGCTTGGAAGCTCTTCGTTGATATAGTCGCTGATCCTTCTTCTGTTATTAAGCCTTGTCAGTGCGTCGGTATAGATCTTGGAATCCTGAATTTCCACAAAAATCTTAAGTACAATTGGAATAATGCACAGTTCGATAGAGGGAAGATTCATAAGAAATCCCACCATGAAGCCGCTTACTGTAAAGAAGAGAATAAACAGGATCTGGCTTCCGTACCTTCTTTTCTCAATCCTGGTCTTGGCTCTGTGCCTTTTGATCAGGGAAATGATAGTTGCCAGAATGAGATAGATGTAGTCCATCCAGGTGAGGAAAAAGAGTAGAGGTCTTAGCTCCAGGGTATCGGTTATAACAAAGAGATTTTTGTTAAGCGGAGTGAATATGAATGCAAAACTTACAAGAAGAGGAAGAAAAGTAGCGATATACCACAGCTGCGCAAATTTCCTTCTTGGTTTAGTATCGGAGGATACGTAGATGAACCAGAAATAGCAGGATAAACTCATGGTGGCAAAGCCAAGCTCCGTCACCAGCATTGTAAACCAATGGGGGAAGTCGGCGTAAAAATTATCATTGGTAAAGCGCAGATCAACAAGGCCATATAGCATAAAGGAAAAAAGCATACCTTTAAATGCAAATGACTCTCTCTGGTCGGTGATATTTTCATTGGTCCTGGAATAGATAATGCACAGCGTGATCAGATAAATGGCAATTATCAGGGTGATCAGCGGTTTTACCTGGGCTTCAAGCATTTCATATCTCCGAAATAACGCACATGGATATGTTACATGCCAATATTATAGCAAAAATAAAAGACTGCAAAAGCTTGCAGCCTTCTATTTAATAATTATTTAAAAAATACCTGTAATGCGTGATATAAGTGGAGTTGCCATGCTTTCATGTCGTGAACTCCACCGGGGATAATGAAGAAGTCGTAGTTCTTGCCCTTTTCAAGGAACTCGCTCTCTTTTTCAGCTCTGTCCATGATCTCCTTGTGTTCTGCAAAGGCCATGTCCTGATCTCCGTTGCAGCAGAACATGTAGTCCAGGGTAAGTCCTTTTGCATAACCATCCTTGAGGGTTTCGCAGATACGGCTAACCTCCTTGTCGTGATCTCCGAAGGGGCCGCAGCATCCGGAAAATGGTCCATACCAGGAGAACAGATCGAAGTTGTTGTAAAAAGCAGCGCGATAGGTTGTCATTGAACCCAATGAAAGTCCGGCAAAAGCTCTGTGGGTTCTGGTGTTTACGAGGTTTGTCTCGGAAACGTCGCCTTCTGCGTAGGTTGCATACTGTTTTTCAAAGGAAGGGATCAGGTCTTTTCTGAGCTCGGTCTTGAAATTCTCGCATACATCCTCGTTGGGTCTCCCCTCATCGTGCATTATCTCTTCCGAAGGATAGAAAGTAGGAGTTACCACGATGCAGGGCTCGCACAGCCCCTCAGCTATCATGTTGTCCAGGATGGTAACTGTATCCGGGAACATCTTAAGCCACCACTCTTCGCCAAATCCGCCTCCGTGAAGAAGATAGAGAACGTTGTATTTTTTAGTCTTGTCATAACCTGCGGGAAGATATACGAAGGCCCCTTTGTGAATAGGTTCATCCTTCTCATCATAGGTGCGGCTGTCGTATTCGAATCTCTCCACAGTCCCCTTTTTGTCTGTTTCTGCCAGCATTTTGGCAGGCATCTCAAATACGTATTCCATAATTTTCATACCTCCATAGAATTACCATAGAATAAGTATTGCATTATATCGGGGCCGGCGCTTGTCTGTTATTGCGGAAGTTACGATGAATTTTTGCTAATTGACAGTAGCTATAAATATGATAAAATAGCTAAGTTGCACTTTGAAAAAAAGTTAAAGCGAGATTATATCTTTATATCAGGAGAAAATGAGATGAAAATGAAAAATGCTATTAAGTGGATTCTCGGCGCTGTAGCACTTGTACTTGTATGTGTGCTTGTTTATACAGTTTCCGGTAAGACACAGAATTCAGAGAATAATGAAGAGGAAGTTGCTGTAGCAGCAGAGGCTAGCTCAGAAGAGGCAGCCATCAAGTCACTGGTTCTTTCAAACCTTGACGATCTTGAGATCGGCATGAGAAAGCAGGACACAGGAATCTTCGCAAAGGTTGAGCTCAGCGAAGGTGCAACTCTTACAGAGGAAGACGTTGTATTCGTAAGCACCAACCCTGATGTTGCAGAAGTAACCTTTGACCGTATAACACGCGCCAACAGTGTATACTGCGTAATCCTCGGTGTAGCCCCCGGTGAGACAGAGATCTACGCCGTAACCAAGGACGGCTCCCTTGAGACACCTCATAAGAAAGTTATTGTTACAGAAAACACAGTAACAGAATAATCTAAACTTTCCGCAGCCCTGATTCGAGTCGGGGCTGTTTTTTTATCCGCTTTCTCACCAAATCATCACTATATCTTATAACTTAAATTGTCTGGAACTATGATTCATTCCCACCCCCAGATTGAAGACGGATTCGACAACTGAAAGTGATTGCCACTATGAATCCCCCATAGGTAGTGGTAGCAATAAAACAGCCCATCTCGGCGGATCTGCGGTGATATTTGGAAAATTTATCGATTTCGGGGCTGCGAATGGGAGACCTATGAATCACGAGTGCCTTATGCACGACTGATTCATGTTTAGGTCTCACAGAAGCGTTTAGCACCGTGAGATAAGTTTTCCAAATATCGCCACAGAACCGCCGAGATGGGCGTCCTAATAATCACCACCAACTACCTGGTAGCCATACAATCACTTGAAGTAACGGGCGAGAAGTCCTGCGAAGGCTTTGCCGTGGCGAGCCTCATCGCGTCCGATTTCATGAACAGCGTCATGAATAGCATCGAGATCCAGTGCTTTTGCCTTCTTGGCAAGATCAGCACGGCCCTGAGTAGCGCCATACTCTGCATCTGCACGAAGCTCCAGATTCTTCTTGGTGGAATCTGTGATAACTTCACCTAAAAGCTCTGCAAAATGAGCAGCATGTTCAGCCTCTTCCCATGCAGCCTTCTCAAAGAATGCACCAATTTCGGGATATCCTTCGCGGATAGCTACTCTTGACATTGCAAGGTACATACCAACTTCGGTACACTCACCGTTAAACATTTCTCTGAGGCCATTCTTTATTTCCTCGGGAGCAGTAGAAGCTACACCAACAACATGTTCGCAAGCCCATACCTTATCGCCTTCCTGCTTAGTAAACTTCTCTGCAGGAGCCTTACATACAGGACAAGCCTCCGGGGGCTGATCTCCCTCATGAACATAACCACATACCTGACATACCCATTTCATATTGTGTCTCCTTTCTTGCGCTCTGCGCAAAAAGTGCATTTGCTGCACACCTGTTTCGTATAAATATTACCTGTTTTGCTCAAGACATTTTTCGCAAATACCGTAGAAATAGATCTTATGCCCTTCGATCTTTCCCGGAAAAGTCTTGCCTGCCACCTCATCGATCCTCTCGCTGATGTCATCCATTTCAATGTCCGTTATCTGCTTGCAACAGTTACAGATAAAGTGATTGTGATTCCTTACATCCCAGTCAAAATGCTCATAGCCATCGCCCACTCTGAATCTTGCAATCTCTCCTATATCGGATAGGAGCACAAGATTGCGGTAGACCGTTCCAAGGCTTATCTTGGGATAAATCTCGCGGATACTGTTATAGACTACTTCAGCTGTGGGATGGTCCTTTCGATCCTGCAGGAAATCTTTGATCATAGCTCTCTGCTTACTGTATTTCAGCGCCATGTATCACCTCCTGGTAATTTGAAAAAATCATCTCATACACAAAATCAGTAATCATTCCTAAAATCAAATATAGCATAAATATTCATCTATGTCACGTGTTTATAAAAGTTTAATATTTCCTTATAAAAAGTTTGCAATTTTATTTCGTTTTTGAATGAAATTTTGATATATACTAAAAATAGTAAAGTATAACCTTAATATTTATGAGGTGGAGGCTAAGTACTATGAATATAGTTAGTGAAAAGATCAAAAGCTGTTACAATACGCTCCCAAGTTCCGAAAGACTGGTTGCGGATTATGTTTTGGAGAGGAAAGACGATCTTTTCCAATATCCGATAAAAGAACTGGCGAGACTCTCCGGCACCACTCAGGCTGCCTGGACGAGATTTGCTCAGGCCATTGGCTACAGCGGCCTGAAGGACCTTAAGAATGCCTATTATGCAGAGGCAAACACCTCCCTTGCACAGGCTGACAAGGGTCCCAAGATCGCCTTCAAGGATGTAAACGAATACACCTCCCTTCAGTCAATTGCTGACAATATCTGTGCTACCAGCGTTCAGGCAGTGCAGACCACCTACAGATTGTTTGATGCAGGAACCTTTTCCGATGCGGTTACCAAGATCGTTGCAGCCAAGCAGATTCAGGTCTTTGGCGTAGGTACAGCCGGCGTGGCAGCCTATGACCTCTATTGCAAATTGCTGAGAATCCATTATAATGTTGTATTTAACCAGGACCAGCATATGAATCTCATGACTGTTTCCCAGATCTGCAGCGACGATGTGGCCATTTTCTTTAGTGACAATGCCAAGAATGCCGAGATAATGTCTCTTTTCAAGATTGCAAAAGAGAGAAATGCAGCAACCATCGCTGTTACCAAGCTTGGAAACAACGCACTTACCACCGGCTGCGATCACGTTCTTTTTGCCACATCTCCCGAGATCGATAAAAAGAGCGGAATCACCAGCTCCAGATTTGCCCAGCTTTTCCTTGTGGATACGCTTTATACAGCCATCGCCAACAGGGATTACGACAATATCAAAGGGTATCTTCGTGATTCATATGAAGTTTTCCATGAGTCCAATAAAGATTAAAGGAAGAGAACATAATGGAAAAAATAGCCAGCTTTACAGTGAATCACTTAGACCTCGAACCGGGCATCTACGTTTCAAGAAAAGATAAGGTTGGAGCAGAGACCATCACAACCTTCGATATTAGAATGACTGCACCTAACAAGGAGCCGGTCATGAACACCGCAGAGGTGCATACAATGGAGCACCTTGGTGCCACCTTCCTTCGAAACGATGATGAGTACAAGGACAGAACCATCTATTTCGGACCTATGGGCTGCAGAACCGGTTTTTATGTAGTTCTTGCAGGAGACCTTGATTCCAAGGACATCGTACCTCTTATCACAAGGATGTACGAGTTTATCAGAGATTTTAAGGGAGAGGTTCCCGGAGCAAGTCCCAGAGACTGCGGCAACTACCTTGATATGAATCTTGGTATGGCCAATTTCCTGGCAAAAAGGTATCTCGACAATACCCTTTATAACATCGATGACAAGCACCTTAATTATCCGGAATGATCCACAGGAAAATATAACGAAAATTCAGAGAAGTTGCTCTAAATATGGGTAACTTCTCTTTTTTGTTACGTTTATATGCATTATAATTAATCTGTGCAGCAGGTAAATACCGCACCAATCTATCATAAAGGAGATAAGTGTATGAAATTCAAGTTAGGGATCAGAGAAATTGTTGCCATGGGTATCGGAACCGCACTTTTTGTAGTACTTACGACTGTGCAGATTCCGGTGTTTTTAATTCCGAACACCTTCCTTCAGCCCAGAATGGCTGTGCTGGCGTTCTTCTCAGCGGCCTTTGGCCCTATTGTCGGGGCTGTGATCGGAATCCTCGGCCATGCACTGGGAGATGCCATCTATTATTCCTCCGTATGGTGGAGCTGGGTATTTCCTGAAGCTGTTGTGGGCCTTTGCCTGGGACTTTTTGCCAAACAGTTCGAAGTAAGAGAAGGCGGATTTGCGGTAACACGTAATGTCATTTTGTTCAATGTGATTCAGATAATCGGTAACGCGATTGCTTGGTGCGTTATGGCACCACTCCTTGACATCCTTGTTTATTCTGAACCTGCCAACAAGGTATTTGCTCAGGGCACAGTTGCTTTTGTCCTTAATATAGTTGTCATCGGATTCCTTGGAACAGTGCTTCTTGTGGCTTACTCCAAGATCGCAGGAAGACAGTCGGGCCTTAAGGCGGAGGATTGACGGATTGGGTAAACATGAGCCAATCATCGAGTTTGCTGATGTGACTTTTAAATACAAGTCTCAGCAGCAACCGACGCTAAAGAACATCAACCTGAAAATATTTCCCGGAGAGAAGGTCCTCATCGCAGGACAGTCAGGCTCCGGGAAATCAACATTGGCACACTGCCTTAACGCTCTGATTCCCTGCTCCTATGCGGGGGACATGAGCGGCGTACTCCGGGTTTGTGGGGGAGAGCCCCGTCAGCTCGGAGTTTTTGGCATGTCCAAAAGAGTGGGGACCGTTCTGCAGGATACAGACGGACAGTTTATTGCCCTTACTGTGGGAGAGGACCTGGCTTTCGCCCTTGAGAACGAGTGCACACCAAAGGAAGAGATGGTTCAAAAAGTCAGCGAGGTAGCAGGAAAGCTTGAGCTGACAGAGTTCCTTGGAAGTGCGCCGGGAGCCCTCTCAGGTGGCCAGAAACAGCGCGTATCCCTTGGCGGAGTCATGACCTGTGACGTGAAGATCCTTCTTTTTGATGAGCCCCTGGCCAATCTGGATCCGGCCACAGGCAAGCGCACCATTGCTCTAATAGACGAGCTGATGCAAAAAGAGGACCTGACCGTAATAATAATTGAGCACCGCCTGGAGGATGTTCTGTACAGGAAAGTTGACAGAATAGTCCTTATGGACAATGGCATGATCATCGCCGACAAGACACCGGATAAACTCCTTAGCAGCGACATCCTTAAAAGTCACGGGATCAGGGAGCCGCTCTACATAGCAGCTCTCAAGGCAGCAGGGGCGCAGATATCACCTGAGGACGGCCCCTCGAGTATTGATACCATGGACCTTTCCGCTCACAAGGACAAGGTAAAGGAATGGTATCACCAAGCGGATAAGAATAAGGAACAGGAAAAAGGCGATACTCTTTTATCCCTGTCCCATCTACAATTCAGCTATAACGACACCAGACAGATAATTAAGGACGTAAGCTTTGACATTCATTCCGGTGAGATGGTAGCTCTTGTGGGTAAAAACGGTGCCGGCAAATCCACCATTGCATCACTTATATGCGGCTTCTTAAGACCTGATGAGGGAGTTATTTCCTGGAAAGGCCGGGATTTGTCTGATCTGTCAATAAAAGAGAGGGGCGAGATAATCGGCTACTGCATGCAGAGCCCCAATCAGATGATAAGCCGACCGATGATCTATGAGGAAGTTGCACTGGGCCTCACGGTGAGAGGCGTTCCCGAGAATGAGATTAAGGAGAGGGTCTACGAAGTCCTTAGGATCTGCGGCCTCTACCCATATAGGAACTGGCCTGTCTCCGCATTATCCTTCGGCCAGAAAAAGAGAGTCTCCATCGCTTCAATCCTTGTTATGGACCCTGATCTCATAATCCTTGATGAGCCAACCGCCGGTCAGGATTATGCCCACTACACGGAGATCATGGAGTTCCTGAAGGACTTAAGGGATCAGCTTGGAGTCACCATATTGATGATCACCCATGACATGCACCTGATGCTGGAATATACAGACAGGACGCTGGTTCTGGCAGACGGTGAGCTCCTTATGGACGGAAGACCCTGGGACGTTCTAACTAATGACGAAGTCTGTGACAGGGCTTATCTTAAGAGGACTTCGCTCTATGACCTTGCGGTCAAATGCGGCATTGACGACCCCGGGGATTTTGCAGCCACCTTCATAGAACATGAGAAACGAGAAAGAGGAGCTATAGAGGTAAAATAATACATGGCAAGGATCCTATCCTATGAAAAAAAGAATACCTTCGTACACAGATTAAGCGGCTTCACCAAGCTTCTTTTCCTTATCCTGTGGTGCTTTGCCGGCGCCATGACTTTTGAGACCTGGATACTTGTGGTGATGCTGCTTATAGGCGCAGGTGTATATTATGTCGCTGACATAAAATGGAAACAGGTGAGCAGCGTATTTATTGCCATTATGATCTTCATGACTCTGAACCTTGTGGCAATCTTCTTTTTTGCGCCTTACCAGGGGTGTGAGATCTATGACAGCAGAACTGCAATCTGTCATCTCTTCGGCAATTACTATCTGACCAAAGAGCAGCTTTTTTACGAATTCAACGTATGTATCAAGTATTTCACTGTAATTCCCTCGGTATTCGTATTCCTTACAACCACCGATCCCAGTGAACTTGCCTCATCCCTTAACGGCGTGGGAGTTCCCTATTCCATAGCTTATTCCGTCGAGATAGCCCTGCGCTACATTCCCGATGTTCAGGACGAGTACACCAGGATTAAAAATGCCCAGCAGGCCAGAGGAATTGAAATGAGCGCCAAGGGGAGTCTTCTTAAAAGAATCAAAAACACTTCGCTGATAATTTTTCCTCTGATCTTCTCCAGCATGGAGAAAATTGAAGTTGTAAGTAACGCCATGGAACTTAGGGGCTTTGGGAAAAAGCCTAAGAGGACCTGGTACAGCAAACGGCCGTTGACTAGTATCGATCTGTATGTGATATCTTTTATCACATTGTTCTGTATTGCGACAATGATCATCACTTTTGCGGACGGAAACAGATTCTTTAATCCTTTTAGGTAGAATAACCGTATCAAAATGGATTATAATTAACAGGATAATTTTGACACCTACATCATCATATAGGAGAATGCCAATGAAAATAGGAATAATCGGAGCTATGGAAGTTGAGGTTGAGACCCTCAAGAAGAACATGGAGATCAAAAATATCGTTAAGAAGGCCTCTATGGAGTTCTTCGAAGGAACGATCGGAGGCACCGAGGCAGTTGTTGTAAGAAGCGGAATCTGTAAGGTTAATGCCGGAATCTGCGTTCAGATCCTTGTGGATACCTTCGGCGTTACCCACGTTATCAACACCGGGGCAGCAGGCTCTCTTGATGCTAAGATCAACATCGGAGACATCGTACTCTCTACAGATGCTGTATATCACGACGTTGATGCAACTGTTTTTGGATACAAGAAGGGTGAGATCCCTCAGCTGGGAGTACAGACCTTTGAGGCAGATAAGACACTCAGAGCTGCTGCAAAAAAGGCTATTGAGACAGTAGTTACGGATCAGCAGGTCTTCGAAGGAAGAGTCTGCAGCGGTGATCAGTTCATCTGTGACAAGGCAGTTAAGGACGCTATCATAGCTGATTTTGACGGAATGTGCTGCGAGATGGAAGGAACCGGCATTGCTCAGGCATGCTTTTTGAACAACATTCCATTTCTTATTATCCGCGCCATCTCAGACAAGGCAGATGGAAGCGAGATCAAGGATTATCCGGAATTCGAGGCTAAGGCAGCAAGGGACTGCGCCGCAGCTACGCTTGAACTTCTTAAGTCCCTGATAGACTAAATTAATATTGTATTAAAATAGCCGGTGGCAAGTTATTTGCCACCGGCTGTTTGCTATTCCGGATTCAATAAATCACATATCAGATATTAAGGAGCTTACTGTACTCAGCAAGAGCACCGTCTGTCTCGTGGGCGAGAACCTTCTTGGCAAGAACCTTACCAAGCTGAACACCTTCCTGATCGAAGCTGTTGATGTTCCATACAAAGCCCTGGAACATAACCTTGTTCTCGAAGTGTGACAGAAGAGCACCAAGAGCCTCAGGTGTAAGCTCATCACCGATGATGATGCTTGAAGGTCTTCCGCCTTCGAAATTCTTATTCTTGTTATCGTCTTTTTTGCCACATGCGAAAGCAACGATCTGAGCAGCTACGTTAGCGCAGAGCTTCTGCTGGCTGGTGCTGTCCTGAATTGTTACATCGTTCTGGCACTGACTGTTCTTAAAGCCAATGAACTGAAGAGGAATAATATCTGTTCCCTGGTGAAGGAGCTGATAGAAGGAGTGCTGTCCGTTGGTTCCGGGCTCACCGAAGATGATGGGACCTGTAACGTAATTAACGGGCTCTCCGAATCTGTTAACGCTCTTACCGTTGGACTCCATGTCAAGCTGCTGAAGGTGAGCAGGGAAACGTGAAAGAGCCTGTGAGTAAGGAAGCACTGCTGTGCTGCCGTAGCCAAGAATGTTTCTCTCATATACACCGATAAGTGCATCCAGCATTGCAGGGTTCTTGAGAACATCTTTTTCTGCTGCAAGCTTGTCCTGTGCTGCTGCGCCATCAAGGAACTTAGCGAATACTTCGGGACCAAAGGCCAGTGACAGAACTGCTCCGCCAACGCCTGATGTGGAAGAATATCTTCCTCCGATATAGTCATCCATGAAGAAAGCTTCAAGGTAGTTATCACTCTTAGCAAGAGGTGATGTCTCAGAAGTTACGGCAATCATGTGCTTGTTCTGCTCAAGGCCTGCCTTCTTAAGAGCATCTGTTACGAAGGACTCATTTGTAAGAGTCTCAAGAGTTGTTCCTGATTTGGAAACCAGGATGAAGATTGAATGAGCAACGTCAACGCTGGCAAGTACTGCGGAAGCATCGTCGGGATCTACGTTGCTGATGAACTTGGCTTCCATCTTGAAGTTGCCGGTTCTCTTAGCCCAGTTTTCAAGAGCAAGATACATAGCTCTGGGACCAAGGTCTGATCCGCCGATACCGATCTGTACAACGGTTGTGAACTTCTCACCCTTAGCGTTTGTGATCTCACCGTTATGAACCTTTTTTGCAAAATCAGCAATTCTCTGCTGTTCCTTAACATAAAACTCGCGCTTGTTAATACCGTCTGCAACAACATCATTTCCGAGCTGTCCTCTTGTGAGCTGGTGAAGAACAAGGCGCTTCTCGCCGGTATTTATAACTTCGCCGTTGTAGAGAGCCTCAAACTTCTCTGCAAGCTGAGCTTCCTCTGCGAGTTTTACAAGTGAACCCAAAACCGCATCATCAACCTCTTTTGCTGCATAGTTGTAATTAAGACCTGCAGCCATGGGTACAGAGTACTTCTTAACACGCTCTGCGCCGCCGGCTCCTTCCATCACTTCCTGAAGGTTGACCTTCTTTGCGCTCTTAAGTTCATTTACAGAACCAAGAGTATCAAAATTGTTCCAATTGATCATTTTATGAATCCTCCTATTTGGCTGTGAACTGACTGATTCCACATTCGATAAAAGTTTATCAAACTATAAATCACATATCAAGCGCTTAGACATTAAATATTACTTAAGAAAAGTTATCGATAATTCAACTATGTTAATAATTTTTATTCAAAATTTTGATAATTATAAACTCAAAATTAACAACCGTACTTTTTTTATGTTATACTTAGATTAGATGTAGGGGGCACTATGCGTTTTCGTACTAAACTCTTGATCACATCAATCGCGGTTGTAATAATACCGATTATACTGGCAGTTGGAACGTACCTTGTATTGGGAAGTTATTTGGTAGGGAAGCAGCAGACAGTAGGTTATCCCACCAACCTGGACTACGGAATGCTCTCTGATCCGGGAGGAGCCTTTTCCGAAATGACGGAGGAGGTCACCAAAGAAATTGCGCTGGCACTTTTGGTTGATCCTTATGTACTTGAGAATACCACTTATCTTAGCGAGATAAACAGCAGAGTTGAAAAAAGATATGCTTTTATAATTGTTAAAAAAGGGGATGCAGTCTACTACGTAGATAACTACGAGCGGGCCAGAGACGTACTTAAGGAATTGCCCGGATACGGCACCAATGTTAACGGGATCTACTACACATCCTCAAGACGGCTTGTAAGACAGATCGATTTCCACTTTACCACGGGAGAGGAAGGCTCTCTGTATATTGTTTCCGGGCTGCGCACGGCGCTTACCACCCAGGTAATAATATATATGAGTATAGCCATCATTCTGATCCTGCTGCTTACCAGCATTTTGCTGACCATGTGGATTGGAAGGAGCTTTTTCAAACCAATTGACGAGCTCAACGTGGCCATGCAGCACATCAAGGACGGCAATTTCGACTATATGCTTCCGACGGACGTCAAGGAAAAAGGCGAGATTGGAGCCATGTATCGCAACTATGAGGACATGAGACTTCGCCTTAAGGAATCCGCGGAGGAAAAAATAGAAAGAGAGAAGCAGAACAAGGAGCTTATCAGTAATATTTCCCATGATCTGAAGACTCCTATCACTGCAATCAAGGGATATTCCCAGGGACTTATCGAGGGCGTTGCCGACAACCCCGAGAAGCAGATGAAATACATTAAGATCATTAATAGCAAGGCCAACGACATGAACAACCTTATTAATGAGCTTACACTGTATTCCAGCATTGATAACAACCGTATCCCTTACAATTTCGTCAAGCTCAACGTGGCTGACTACTTTGGAGACTGTATCGAAGAGATCGGTGCAGATCTTGAGAGCAAACAGATTGAGCTGAATTATTCGAACCTTACTACTCCGGATACACAGATCGTTGCGGATCCCGAGCAGATAAAGAGGGTAGTCAACAATATCGTCAGCAACAGCGTCAAGTACCTCAATCGAGATGACGGCAGCGGTCAGATCGACATCAGGATCCTTGATGAGCTGGATTCCATCAGAGTGGAGCTGGAGGACAACGGAAAGGGAATCGCCCAGAAAGATATTCCCAATATTTTCGACCGATTCTACAGAACGGATGCTTCCAGAAATTCCAAGCAGGGTGGCAGCGGTATAGGACTATCAATAGTTAAAAAGATCATTGAAGATCATGGCGGCTACATATGGGCTACAAGCCATGAAGGAGAAGGAACCTGCATGCACTTCGTACTTCGTAAGTTCGTTGAGTATGCGGACAGTTCAGAGGCTGAAACAGAGGCCGTAACAGTAGACCAGGATACATAAAAAACTACAGAAAGGTAAAGATTAGTGTATGAGCAAAATTCTTATTGTTGAGGACGAAGAGGCGATTGCTGACCTTGAGAAGGATTACCTTGAGCTTAGTGACTTTGAGGTAAAAATCGAGAACACCGGAGACGCAGGTCTTGAAACCGCTCTTGCAGAGGACTTTGATCTTGTAATTCTTGACCTTATGCTTCCGGGAATGGATGGCTTTGAAGTATGTAAGCACATCAGAGAAAAGAAGGATGTACCGATCCTCATGGTTTCAGCCAAGAAGGACGACATCGACAAAATAAGAGGATTGGGCCTTGGCGCCGATGATTATATCACCAAGCCCTTCAGCCCTTCAGAACTTGTGGCCAGAGTTAAGGCTCACATGGCAAGATACTCAAGACTTGTTGGTTCAGGTCATGAGTCCAATGATTTTGTAGAGATCAGAGGCCTCAAGATCGACAAGACCGCAAGAAGAGTATACGTGGATGATCAGGAGAAGAGCTTCACAACCAAGGAGTTCGATCTTCTTACTTTCCTTGCAGAGAATCCCAATCACGTATTTACCAAGGAGGAGCTGTTCCGTAAGATCTGGAACATGGATTCCATCGGTGATATCGCAACCGTAACGGTTCATATCAAGAAGATCCGTGAGAAGATTGAGTATGATACCTCCAATCCTCAGTATATTGAGACAATCTGGGGCGTTGGATATCGCTTCAAAGTATAATGGAATATCGCAGCTTCAGTGTCTGTCATCGTTTTCGGTGACAGGCACTTTTATTTTGCAGTTGAAATAATGCTCTGCGGGCTTTAGAATTTTTCTTTGGGAGAGAGAAATAAACGCGGAGGATTAAGGCAGTATGAAAAAAAGTATGTTCTACAGGAGCCTCGGTCTTGTGCTGGCAGTGAATCTGGTAGCGCAGAGCGGTTTTGTCAGCATGGCGGCAGATAATTCAAGCTCCGAAATCTCAACCCTTGAAGAGGAAAATGTGACGGTTTCAGAAGACGAGACCATAACAGATTCCGAGGATGAAAATGTAACAGTGTTCGAAGATGAGGAAATCATCGCCATAGAGGAATCGGAAGATACGTCAGATGATGTGTCGGATGAGGCATCAGAAGTAGCCTCTTATGATGTAAGCGCCAATGACGTAGAAACTTACACCGAAGAAACAAGCACATCCATTGCTGAAGAAATCGGTGATGACACATTAGACGGCGAAGCGCAGCTTCTTGGCGGAGACGTTACTCCCAACATGAGCTGGGATTATAACGGCGGAACTCTTACCATTAAGGGTAGCGGATCCATGCCTGACTACAGCATTCATGGCGCACCCTGGGACGCCTATAGGAACTCAATTACTAAACTTCAACTTACAGAATAACCTATGACTTAAGCGGCGGAACCCTTGCCGGCCCTGTAAATTCCTATAATTCTGACAAGGCTGTCAAGCTTCCTGCACCCAAGAAAAAGGGTTATAAGTTCACAGGCTGGGAAGTAACCGCTCCTTCAACTGTCACAGTTACTGTTAAGGGAACCACAACGACTATCGTTAAAGGCAGCAAAGGGAAAATTCATGTGAAAGCGAAATTTCAGCCTGTAAAGTGATATACAAATGGTAAAATATTCTTATGAGAGAAATTAAGTATATTTATGAAGATCATCACATAATAGCCTGCCACAAGCCTGCCGGCGTTGCCACAGAAGGGGCAAGAGTCGGCACCATGGATGTGGTAAGTAATGTCAGAAACTATCTGGCCAGGAAACATAGGGAAGCCGGAGGCAAAGACCGGGGCTTGCCCTATGTAGCCACCGTCAACCGCCTTGATCAGCCTGTAGAAGGTGTTCTTGTGCTGGCTAAGACCAAGGCAGCAGCTACCAGCCTTTCCGGGCAGATTAAGGACAAGACCACTGATAAGTATTACTATGCCCTTTGCTACGGCGACATTCCGGGAGATGAAGGGCATCTTCAAAACAACATGGCCCGGGATGACCATAATCTTAGAGCAGTTGTTCTCTCCGATAAAGAAGCAGCATCTCTGGAGGACTATTCAGTGACGCTTAAGTCCGGAGAGAAAATAACTATTATGGCTCTTGGTATCAAGAACGCCGAGCTTGATTACAAGGTTATCGCCAGATCATTTATTGGTGAGAAACCGGTTACTTTACTTGAAGTTAAGCTCCTCACCGGCCGCTATCACCAGATCAGAGCGCAGCTCTCCTACCTGGGCTATCCGCTCCTCGGAGATCAGAAATACGGAAGTGATGAATCTATCGCATTTTCAAAAGAGCAGAATGTGAAGGACGTTTGCCTTGTCTGTCATAAGTTTGTCTGTGACCACCCAAAGACAGGCAAGCGGACAACCTTCGAAATTAAACCCGATAATCTGCAGATACGCGGAATACTAAAGTTGTAATTGATATAAGGGTGTGGGATACTAGCGGGAAAATAAATGAACTTTATACAGGCAGTATACATAATAATATTGTGCGTAATTTTGCCACTATACATGCGAGACGGCTATTACAAGCTGGGCGAAGCCAAGGGCATCGCCTTTCTTTGGATTGCAAGTAGCTTCCTTATCGTAAATATAATGGCATTACTTACCATGTCAGTGGCAAGCAAACTAAAAAAGCCAAATGGCAATGCTCCGGTTCACTTGAGCAAAGCGGAAACACTTTCTTTTCTCAAACCACGAGCTTTCCTCCTTGCTTTCATCCTGACCTCCCTCCTATCCCTTGCCTTTTCCATGGACAAAAAAATCGCCTTCTTCGGCCTCGACGGCTGGCGAACCGGCTTTATGACCTGGGGATTTGCCGCGATAATTGCTCTTTTTATCTCGAAATACGGCTTTATCCCAAAGAAAAAAATAGAAGGCTACATCGCAGCTCTATGCCTCATTGTCCCGTTTCTTATGTTCCTTCTTGGAATCATCAACAGATTCGGAATCTATCCCCTTGCTGTTAACGGCAGGAACAATTCCTTCCTCGCAACTCTCGGAAACATCAACTGGTACACCGGCTATTTATCCATATTTGTGCCAATAGGGGCAGGACTCTGTTACAGGGAAAAAAGATTTTCCAAGGGCTTCTTTGCCTGCGCAGTATATGAGATTGTTGGATTTGCCACAATTTTCCTCCAGGGAAGCGAGAGCGCGCTTTTGATCGTGGCAGCGGTTATGGCTCTCCTTGCATTTAACGGCTTCAGAGACAGAGAGAATTGCAAAAAATTTCTTCTGCAAATTGCAATCCTGGGAATAGGTATGGAGATAGCAGGCCTATTGTTCCTGGCTTTTCAGAACAGCTACAC
Organism: Butyrivibrio sp. DSM 10294; assembly: GCF_028539135.1. NCBI lineage: Bacteria > Bacillati > Bacillota > Clostridia > Lachnospirales > Lachnospiraceae > Butyrivibrio > Butyrivibrio sp. DSM 10294. The sequence goes on from NZ_JANSWL010000034.1 coordinate 24,835, forward strand.
CTATGAAGCGAGCCTTCTCATCATCTCCTGCGCAAAGCATGTGGGATTGATTCTTGTAGCTGCAGCGGTCTGTATATACAGGCTCGGCTGTCTGTTTGATGAGATCAAAGTACCCTTTTATAAGAATGCTTATCGTATGATTCTCTGGGGACTTGTGGTTGCTACAGGCGTAGTGGCACTTCTGTTTCTTGCCAATAACCTGAGCGATGATTTCGGAAACGGAAGAGGAATTATCTGGAGACTTTCCACAGAGGCTTTTTCCAAGGAGTCCTTTTTACAGAAACTTATCGGTGTGGGCCAGGACTGCTATTTTACTTTCATCAGATCAGACAAAGATTTAAGCCATGCGGTTTACGAAGCTTTTGACGGATCAAGACTTACCAATGCCCACTGCGAACTTCTTACAGTACTTATTCAAACGGGATTTGTTGGAGCAGCAGCCTATCTGGGGCTTATAGTCAGCAGTGTGCTCGGACTTATGTGGGTAGCCGAAGGTCATAAGAGTGATTCTGATAATGCCAATGGCATCGAAGGCTCCGCTATAGTCTTTGCACTTCCCATTGCAGCCTATTTCCTCAACAGCCTTGTGTCATTCTCTCAGACAACTTCAACACCGTATCTTTTCGTATGTATAGGAATCGGGATTAAGATAATTGCAGATAGTAGAAGATAATAAAAAGGTGCCTGTTCCCTGTTGCTGATGGGGACAGGCACTTGTATTAGTTATACTAAATCCGGAACCTTGATGGATTCATCAAGCTCATGGAAGAAGGTTCTTGTTTCAACAATTCCGTACAGCGCTTCCTTGTACTCAAAAAGGAAGCGGTCGTTGATGTTCTCTTCGCCGTACATATTAACACGGCCTGTGTAAGCGTTAAGCACTGAAACATAGCGCTTGTCCTGATCGAACATCTTAATGATCTCGTCTTTTCTGCGGCGCGGATGCTTGGAAGCGAATTTCCTGATGTCCAGCTGAAGGTCTACAGGAAGCTCCTTTTCGCGCTCATGCACAGCGTGGAGATACTTTTCATAGGTTTCTTCATCAATCTTTTCAAAACGATCAACAAACTCAAGACAACAAGCGTTGTCAGGAAGTTTGAGTCTTACTCGGTCTTCTGCGATCACATCCTCAATCTCTGCAACTACTTGTGGAACGAGAGGTTTCTGGTTGTAATCAAGAATAATAACTTTGTCCCCGCTTTTGTACATACGCATCCCTCCAGTCAGTAATATAATTAAGTTAAATTGTGATTTATTAATTATATCATAGAAGTTCAGTAATAATGCGTATTTTCGGACAATTTTACGAAATTTATATCTAAAAAAAGTATAAACTTGTGCGAGAGTTTATACTTTTTTAATGATTAATTTAATTTACAGATAATCACTTAGCATTTCTTGCCAGCAGATTCTTGGGAAGCTGCTTCGGCAGGGTTACCACGAACCTTATGATCCTGTCGCCGTCCTTCAAGGCTTCGATGGTACCACCGTGGGAGATAGCTATGGCTCTGGCTACAGACAGGCCTATTCCGAAGCCTCCGCTTTCTCTGCTTCTTGAGGAATCTGCTCTGTAGAATCTGTCAAAAAGCTTATCAAGATTTCCCGAAGGAATACTGTCGCAGGTGTTGGAAACCTCCAGCACGATATTTTTAGCTCTGGACAGAAGGATATGAACGCTGCCCTTTTCGGAGGAGTATTTCATGGCGTTATCAAGAAGGAGAGAAGTCAGCTGGTTGATTGCATTTTTGTCTCCGGTAATATGAATCTCTTCCTCTATATCCATCCTGAAATTTTTCTCGCCGGCTTCTGCTATGGGAGCAAAGCTCTCGGCGGTCTCTTTTACGGCACTGCTCATGTCAAAATCGGAGTAGACTACATGCATCACATCTTCGTCCATCCTTGAGAGTGTCAGCATATTTTTGACCAGTGAATTCATTCTCTTTATCTGATTGCGGATACTTCCGGTCCATTCGCTCTTTCCCGCTTCAAGCTCCAGAACATCCACATTTGCTGAGATAACAGCCAGCGGTGTCTTCAGTTCATGACCTGCATCGGTGATAAAGCGCTTCTGCTTCTCGAGGGACTCAACCACAGGAGCCACCGCTTTTCCCGAGAAGAGATATACCAGGATAAACATGGCAATCAGGGCAAAAAGTCCTATAAGGAGCGACTGGAACAGCAACGTATAAGCATCCACCAGAGCGGTACTAAGGTCGGTAAAAACGATGATGCTCTTGCCGTCCGGGGCTATCAGCTGCTGATATCTGTAGGTGTGATAGAATCCCTTGTTGTCCTTGTTCTCGTAAACAGCCTGTGCATAGCTCTGTGCAGTCTCTTCATCTATCACCGCGATATGCTGAGTGTTGGTGGTTGTAATCTCACCTGACTCATCGAACTTCACATAGAAATATCTGGTCCGGTAGGGCATTTCACGGGATCTGTTGTCGTTAAGCTTTTCAAGGGTAAATAAGGCGTTTGGATCATTAGAGCTCGGATTTTTGGGGCCCTTTCCAATTCCACCGGGATTCTTCCTGTCTTCTTCCGGGTCACCGGGAAATCCCCCCGACTGCCCCTGACCTTCAATTATGATGCGCATGTCCGGAAATTCTCCGTCATTGTCTGTCAGCATGACCAGGAGATTGTCCGCATCAGAAACAAGCCTGTGTACATTCACCAGATTGATAAATGCGATCATGATAATGATGATCACAAGGAGTGATAGCATTGCGGTCTTGACGAATTTTCTCCGCAGCTTTTTTATCATACTCTTTTCAGCTTCCATTATTTAACCTCGTTTATTGAATAGCCAAGGCCTCTTGAGGCTTTGAGCTCACAGGTGGCTTCCAGAGAAGCCAGTTTTTTCCTGAGGTTGGAGATGTATACCCATACCACATTTACGTCGGCTTCGCCATCTGACCAGATACGGTCCATGAAGGAATCCACGGAGATTATTCTTCCGGGGCCTGTCATCAGCATTTCCATCATCTGGAATTCCCTGTTGGAAAGTCGAATCGGGTCATGGCCAGGGGTTGTCAGCTCGAAGGATACTCTGTCCAGTGAGAGGTTTCCGCAGGTCAGATTGGAGGGAGCGTATTCTTCTTTCCTTCTCAACATGGCACGGACCCTTGCAAGGAGTTCTCCCATGTCAAAGGGCTTGGGCAGATAGTCGTCGGCTCCAAGATCCAGCCCTTTTATCCTGTCGTCCACTTCTGTCTTGGCTGTGAGGAAGAGGACCGGCGTGGAGATACCTTTGGATCTCAGGTTCTTAAGGACTTCCATTCCATCCATACCGGGCATCATGATGTCCAGAATGATGCCGTCGTAGTCGCCGGTAAGTGCGTAGTCCAATGCGTCGGTTCCGTTGTATACCGCATCCACGGTGTAATTGCTGTGTTTAAGTATCGCAACCAGTGCGTTTGATAATTCTTTTTCGTCATCTGCAAGTAGTAATTTCATGTATGTATTCCTTCATATTCATAAAAGATAAGCGGTTTCTATTATAATTCTAACATGGTTAACCTTAAGCTAACCTAAAATGGTTCTAATATATGTATAAAATATGAACAATTTGCTTCGTTTTGGACATTTTGAGGACATAATTTCGAGGTAAAATATATTCATATCTGGGGCACTGGGGGTTACGGACATGAAAACGAAGAAGGCATTTTCATTTCCTGTTGTTATAGCACTTATTTTTTCTGTAATATTCAATCTGGTCGCATGGAAGAGTGCGACTTTTTCTGACTTCTACACCGACAACATTTTCCCGAAGATCACATCTGTATACAGCAGACTTACGAGCTTGTTACCATTTTCTTTTGGTGAGTGGCTTCTTGTTGCAGTGGTAATCTACGTTGTGGTTACAGTGGTCTTTATTCTGCTTCACACAATTTTCCTTATAGTATTCAGGCTTATTTCAGATAAAAAAGACAATGAAGAGTCCAAGCTGACCAAGGTTAAAAAGGTACTGGATCGCATGTCGGACTTTTTTTACCATGTTACGCCAATCCTTCTTGCCATCACCTGCGTAGTCATGAGCCTTAACTGCTTTGTCCTCTATCACTGCACCAAGGTTCCAACCTATGCACCTTCTGAGGAGTACGATCTTCAGCAGCTGGCAGATCTTAGGGACTATATGGTAAAAAAGTGCAATGAACTAAGTAAGCAGATGCCCCGTGACGAGAAGGGAAATGTGGTCTACGAAGGGGATATGACAGAGACTGCCAGAGCGGCCATGAGAAACCTTTCCAAGGATTACAAGAGATTTGACGGGTACTTTGGAACTCCCAAGGAGCTGTACTTCAGCGAGTTCATGTGTCAGCAGTACATGCAGGGCTACTACTTCCCTTTTTCCATGGAAGCCAATATCAATTCCAAGATGTCGATCATGAACAAGCCCTTTACCATGTGCCATGAGCTGGCTCACACCCAAGGATATATCTACGAGGACGAGGCCAACTTCTTTGGATTCCTTGCCTGCATCAGATCCGATGACATCGTGTTCCAGTACAGTGGATATCTGGGAGTTCTTAATTATATCAACAACGATTTTTACCGTGCTGTGGACAAAAGCGTGTACAATTCCCACGTGAAGATCTCCGACAGGGTTAAGTATGACAACCAGTTCGTCACCGAGGAGGAGTGGAAGGAAGTTGAGAAAAAAGCGGTGATCAAGACCGAGACCGTCAAGAAGGCAGCAGACGTTTTTATCGACACCAACCTCAAGGTCAACGGCGTGCTGGAGGGCAAGGTCAACTACACTCAGGTCGTTGGACTTATCATGGACTATTATTATTACGGCCCGGACGGAAATTTGTAAGTGCTGTGTCTGAGGGGCCTGCGAGCCTATAGATGTGATTTTCTCTCTTAAGTGTTATAATGTGCAGTGACGCATCAATACTTACAGAGATAGGATAAATATAATGAATAAGAAAAAAATCAGAACCCTTTTAGTCATGATCCTCACAGGCCTTATGCTGGTTGCCTGCAAGCCCTCCGACGAGAAGCTGGCCGAAGCCAATAACGCCAGAAATACACTGGTTGAATACAGAGGCCGCGCTGAGCAGAAGTACCTGGATCTCACCGAGGAGTCCAACAGAGGTAAGCTCGATGAGCTCTCAGCTCAGGTTGAAGAGACGCTGACCGTTGACTTTACCAAGATGAGCGACAAGAAGATCGATGAATATCTTCCGACTATAAGGACTCTTATTACCGAATATGAGGCAATTGTCGGAGTTATGGACAAGACCTACGACAGCGAGGAGGCAGAGAGGACAGAGGCCGCCAAGCATCTTGAGGTTGAGTGCTATGTTCTTAATAAGATGGGAGTTAATATCACAAGTCTTAAGCTCCATGATGTTACCACAGATACATTGTCAGATAACCTTCTTGGAGACGGCGTTGTTCTGACTGATGGATATACTCTTATGGGAGTCATGCTGCAGGTTCACGCAGATTCAAGTGCCTGGGAGCTGGTAGCTTCCGATGAGAATGGCAAAGAGTATGCTATGCCTCTTGAAGGCCTTGCCGGCATAGGCGCCGACGGAACCTCCTTAACTCTCAAGATGAACACTGAAACAGGAGAGGCAGAGGCGCAGCTTGGCTCTTATGTAAAGGAAGAGGAAACGAAAAATACGGATGAAGGAGCAGAGGGAAGTTCAGCCTCTGAAGATGCCGCAGATTCAGCATCCAGTGGCGTTTCCGGCTGATTCTTGATGAATTTTAATTGTGCAATATGCACAACAAATTGCTGATTGGTTAATCTAAATTGCACAAGTTGATTCATGACAATTCAAAATCATAAGTATATAATCTAATTTTGTACTGAAGCAATTGACTACTTCAGACTGTGTGTCACCGGGTGGCACAGTATTCTGATCTGAGGTAGCAGTATACAAAGAGGAGATTATATATTATGAAAAAGAATATCGTAACATTACTTTCAGTTCTTACACTTTCTGCAGCAGTTCTTGCTGGTTGCGGAGAGGCAGCTGTAGAGGAGACAACTGTTGAGGAGACAGCTGTTGAGGCTACTGTAGAAGAGGCAGTTGAGGCTGCTACTGTAGAGGCAGTTGTTGAGGAGGCTGTTGAGGCAGCATCTGAGGCTACTGTTGAGGAGGCAACTGAGGATGCTTCTGCTGAGGACGCTTCTGTAGAGGAAGCTACTGAGGACGCTTCTGCTGAGGAAGCTACAACTGAGGAGGCTGTTGAGGCAGCATCTGAGGCTACATCAGAGTCAGCAAACAACTAATTCAATTAGATTCTAACATCAGGTAACTACTAACCAGTGAAAATCAATTGCTTTAGTCAGTACATATTTACGACCCCTGTCACATACGTGGCGGGGGTTTTTTGATGCTTTCAATGCCGGGAGCAATTTCCTGGCGGAGTTTTTGGCTGTGAGGACGGGAGCAACTTCCCGGCAGGTTTCTTCCTTGGCAAAAGCACTGTAAAAAAGCTTGTTTTCGTGCGCCTCCTGATTTTCATAGACTTGCTGACAAAGGAATGACTCGTACTCATGCCTATTCGTGGACAGTCGTCATTCCTTCGCCCTCTCGTCTTGAAAATCATGTCGTCGTACAAGAACTGCGCATTTTTCCAGCACTTTCACCAAGGAAGAAACCCGCCGGGAAATTGCTCCCTGTGCATCATAGGAATAAAAATCTTCGATTCATTAAATTTGCTCCCTGTGCATCGTAATAGTCAAAAGATTCCCTTCCAAAATGATTTGACAGGGTAAAATATGTCATTCATTCAATTTCAGGTGTCATTCGTCAGAAAATCATCTTTTTAAAATTCCTTGTGATATAATGGCGGAAAAAATGGAGGAGGTTTCTAAAATATATGAGTTTTAGGAGATGCGCAGTGGTTGCTGCGGTAGCCTGCATGCTTTTGGTGGCGTGCAATGGGGCGGACAAAAAAGATGATGCGAAGATCGATTATGTTGAATTTGATGTAACCTGTGCCGGTGAGCTTATTAATGAAGCGGTATCCTTTAACTATCCGTATGTGATCCTTAATGTGGACAGAGGTGAGAAGAACGTTCTGGACAGCGAAGATAACTATCAGGTGCTGGAATGCTGCAGGAATTATAATGCAGTTTTCATAGAAACTCTTAAGAAATCACCTGCAGGTGATAGTGCTGCAATGGTAGCCAAATACAATGATACAGCTAAGGTATATACCTCAAATGTTCTCAGGGACTTTGAAGAAATATCCCAATAAAGAATTGGGGATTTTTAGAATTGGGGATTTTTATATCCCCAATTCTTTTTTCAATACTATCTTTTCTTCGGTTCTATAGTCTTCATAGAAGCCGTGTTTTAGGAAGAGGCTGATGGCGGTGTTGTCGATGGCGATGTCGTCGTACAGCACGGTAATTCCGTTTTCTTTTGCTGCGGAGCAAAGGAGTTCCAGGCCCTGTGTGCCATAGCCTTTTCCTCTGTATTTTGAGAAGATTATTACGTCCGCAACGTAGCCATCATACTCGGAATCGTAGTGATAGGCAATTTCGCCAACGAATCCGTTTTCATCTTTCAGATATCTATAGAATCTTTTGTTTTCGTGATTAACGATCCAGCAGTCATACCATCCGGCCCATCTTTCCTTGGGAAAAGGGATAGTCCCGCCCCAGGCGTGATTGTATGACATGGTCTCTTCATCAGCCATAAGGCTTTCTCTGAACCACATATCTTTCAGTGTCGGTGTAACTAATTCTAGCATTGTATATGTGCCTCCATATATTTTTTTCGTACGAGGATAATCTTAACAGAATGTAGTACCAGATAGCAATTCAAGATGTTATAGTAAGTGAAGGGCCATTTTTCTAGGGCTTCAATGGTGTGGGATATAGAGGCCGCAGCGTATAAGAATTTTTTATGAAAAAGATTTTTCATGATTGACCTTACACTTAACTGCAATGATATAACGGATTCAGAAAGGAGAAATGCGGTATGACAATTAAGGAATTTGCCTGTCTGTGTGGCTGTAACCCTCAGACGCTGCGATATTATGACCGTATGGATCTGCTGAAACCGGTTAAGGTAGATGAGTGGACAGGGTATCGTTATTATGAGGAAAAACAGGCTCTTGATTTTGTAAAGATCAAGAACTTGCAGACTGCAGGCTTCACCATTGAAGAAATCAGAGAGTATCTTGATGCAGACGATGAGACTATCGCAGAGGCTTTTGGCACCAAGATACAGGAGCTTGAGGATAAGCTGCAGAAGATAAAAGAAATTCGCAGGTCATATCAGCATGAAATGACTCAGATGAAAGAACGAATAGAAGAATTACGCGCGGAGATCAAAAGCCGCATGGAGGAATATGATCCAAGGGACGAGTTTGGATTGTCAAAAGAGGACTATCAAAAGACGGTTGATAGTGTTGATTCTTTCTTTGATTACATGATTGAACGAGCCGCTAAAGATGAACATCTGGACTGGATGGATGAGGAAAGCAAGGCTCCGTCAGCGGTTCAGGATTATCCGGGATTTGAAGTTGTGTATGAAAAGCATGGTTGGAGCAATGTCAGAGATTTCTATGAGGAGTTCGCTGAACTGGAGAATGGAAGGGCATATGCCCTTTTATTCAAGCTTTCCTCTAAAAAATCCAATCACACAGCCTTTGCCAACATCATTCTTAGCATGCTAATGGCCCAAAATGAGGGAAAGAGCCGTCAGATCAGGTGTGCCATGGATTTTTCTGAGGATGGGCAAAACCACTTTTGGCTGCTTGGCAGAAAAATGGGAGAGGACTGCTGATATGGGGAAGATAGATTTAGAGAAGCTGTATTATAGCGTGGCGCAAGAGATTGCAAAGGTGGATTTTTCTAAGCTTTGGGAAGGTTTTATTCCTCTCAAGTTTGCTATTTATGACGATGAGAAATGTTTTTTTGATGGAAGGTATGTTGAGAAGACCATAGAGTTTTGTGCCAATACTGCTATTGAATATCAGGGCGAGAATATCGCGATTTGGAATGTGCAAGAGGAATTGCCGCCATCCGTTTTTGCATCGTTTATCATACACGAGATGTTCCATGCCTTTCAGGAAAAAGAGGGCTGGGACTGCTGGGCAGATGAGAGAGAGGCTCCGTTTAAGTACAAATACAGCGCGGAAAACCTGAGCTTGAAGCTTCGTGAGAGCAGGCTCCTGCTGGGGTTATTAGACCATTTTGACAGAGAAAAGTATGAGAAGCTTCTTGCCTGCAGGAAATATCGTAGTGAAAAGTTTCCTTATGAGTTTGGCTATGAGTGCTCTATAGAAGCTATCGAGGGCTCTGCGAACTACGTTGAATGGCAGGTGCTTGAGCAGCTTGATGGCAAGGAAGCCAAGGTCCTTACGGATTATATGAGGGAAAAAATGGTGAAGCCGGAGTATTACTTCCCTATAAGAATATGCGGATATTATACCGGGGCACTTATGATAAATGCCATGATCCAGGCGGGGGATTTACGCTACGGAGCTAAGGATCAGCCTGTAATAAGGCATATCCTTGAAGCTTTGAAGCCTGTAACATCAGTGGATATGGGCGGCGAAGAGGATGTACAAAGGATTACAGAGGCTGTAGATTCCTATTTTACTGAGACCAGGACTATCATTGAAAAGGCTGTTGCAGACAATGACGTGGTAGCTACCGGGCCCTTAGAGCTTGTCAGTGTAAACATCGCAGATGCCAGATTTTATGATGGATACCTGACATCACATTTCTTTGTTAGATTCCGTGAAAACGGCGAAGATAAGCTGCTCCGTGGCAACTTTATCCTTAAGATGAAGGATGAAAAGACCATAGATACGGTATACAGATGGGTATAAGTGAAAACATCTTGACCTGGCCCCTATAATAATTACTGGCAGTCTCTGCAATAGCCGTAGACTTCCAACTGGTGGCCTGTGATGCGAAAATCAGGGAGGGTCTGGTTAACCTCCTCCGATATTATATGCATAGGGCAGGCCTGTATAGGGAACTTTTTATGGCAGGACAGGCATATTGCATAGTGCTTGTGGGTGCCAAGGGAAAGTTCGTAGATTGCATTGTCCTCAGTGGAGAGGACACTTTTGGTTACGATTCCTGCTTTTTCGAAGGCCAGGAGCGTTCTGTAAATGGTTGAAAAAGCATATTGCTCCTTTGACGTGTCAGCAAGAAGCTGATTGTAGATCTCAGCCGCTGAAAGCGGTGTCTCAGAGGCGTGAAGGATCTTGAAGATGTCGATTCTCTGCTTGGTCTTCTTGAAGCCCTCAGGCCAGAACTTATCTATTATCTCATCATAGTGCTCGTGATGTATCTTGCAGTTCATATTTCCTCCGATTTTTGGGCGGTTGTGAGTCAAAGGGGACGGTTCTTGCTGACTCGCTTCGTGAGTCAGCAAGAACCGTCCCCTTTGACTCACAACCGTCCCTTTGATGTATCCTTATAATTTAATTCCTATCAAGTCCAGCAAAAGTCCAACTACAGTACCAACAACAAATAACAATATAGTAATGTTGATATTCTGTTTCTTGTCGTCATTTACTCTGAACAGCACCAGCAGTCCGATTCCGGCTCCCACCAGCAGTCCGCTCATCATAGTTCCGAAGGTGATCATCTGATCAAGATACAGAGTAGAGATGATAACTGAAGCTGCGCAGTTAGGAATAAGTCCGATGATTCCAGCCAGGATATGGCTGATCACAGGGCTTGTCTTGAGCATTGCTGAAAGGTTCTCTGAGCCGATCAGCTCGATAGCAGCATTAAGTATTAATGAAAGTACAAGCACGAACAGGAAAATGTGCATCGTATGAACAAATGCAGACTTAACGATTCCAAGAGGTCCCTCGTGGTCCTCTTCCTCGCAGTGGCAGTGCTCTTTTTCACAGAGAGCTTCAATGTTGACGGGATCGTTAAGGGATCTGCCCTTGATCTTGTGGTAGTAGTGAACCACTGCATCGATAACAAAGCCTGCGATAATACCGATCACAGCCTTCACAGCCAGAATCTTGATCATGGTTCCCACAGGAAACTGCTCTGATATGAAAAGCGGGATCATCTCATCTGAAGTTGACAGATATATGGCGATCAGTGTTCCCAGAGTTATGACTCTTCCTGCATAGAGATTGGAAGCTGCTGCAGAGAAGCCGCACTGAGGGAAGATTCCGATAAGACCGCCCCAGAGAGGACCGAAATGCTCAGTCTTCTGGACAATGTCCTGGGTGAAATCCTGAGTTTTGTGCTCCAGATATTCCATAATTAGATATGTAATAAAAAGGAAGGGTAGTATCTTAACGGAGTCGATGACGCCGTCTTTTACAATGTCGATAAGTAATTCCATAATTATCTCCTTGGTGTAGGTATAGTTATGCCACGGATTGCTCCGCGCAAGACTTTCTGACCCTGGCATAAATGCAAATGCAAACCATTTGCATTTAGAATTTTTGCAAAAAAACAGGATAGCTCATGACTATCCTTGTTGTAAAGCGGGTGATGGGAATCGAACCCACGTATCTAGCTTGGAAGGCTAGTGTTCTACCATTGAACTACACCCGCACGGTGCTGACAAGAATATATATTACTTAACTTTAAGTGGTATGTCAAGCACTTTTATGTTAAACTAGGGATTGCTGTTGCAAACTTTTATTTTTCTGCATTTGACAACAGTCTTTGTGGGTGTTAAGATAATTCCTACCAATGTAGTAGGATATGTGAAAAATTTAGACATCAACTACACTTCAATATATATTATGTATTTTTCGGAAAGGAAACAGATCATGTCAGAACAGTCTCTTTTGCAGGTAAAGGATTTATCGGTTTCAATCGACAACGAACTTCCTATACTTCATAACATCAATCTGGACATCAAGCCCGGCGAGACCCACGTACTTATGGGACCCAACGGTGCCGGCAAGTCCACTCTTGGCTTCACACTTATGGGCAACCCCCATTACAACGTGACCGGAGGTAATATCATTTTTGATGGTGAGGACATCACAGCCAGCGCTGCCGATAAGAGAGCCAAGGCCGGAATGTTCCTTTCCTTCCAGAATCCTTATGAGGTTCCCGGAATCTCACTTTCCAGCTTCATAAGAAATTCATATCATGCCCAGACAGGCGCTCCCGTCAAGCTCATGGCTTTCCAGAAGTCACTGAAGGCTGCTATGGAGCTTCTTTCCATGGACGAGTCCTATGCAGACAGAGACCTTAACGTAGGTTTCTCAGGCGGTGAGAAGAAAAAGGCGGAGATCCTTCAGCTTCTTATGCTGAATCCCAAGTTCGCAATTCTCGACGAGACAGACTCAGGTCTTGACGTAGACGCAGTTAGAACCGTATCCAAGGGCATCGAGGAATATCAGAAAAAGAAGGACGGGGCCCTTCTTATCATCACTCACAGCACCAAGATCCTTGAATCCCTTCACGTTGATTACACACACGTTTTGGTCAAGGGTAAGATCGTGCACACCGGCGACGGAACTCTTGTGGACGAGATCAATGCTAACGGATTCGAGAGATTTTTAACAGACGAGGATTGATATGAGCGATAACAAGCAGATAGTGGCCGATATCGACCACAGCTTATACGATTTTAAAGATATAGAGAACGAGCAGGACTTCTACCGCATGAAGGAAGGTCTCACAGAGGAGACCGTTCTCAAGGTTTCAGAGGAGAAGAATGACCCAGAGTGGATGAGGGACTTTAGACTTAAGTGCCTTGGTATCTACAACGACCTTAAGATTCCTGATTGGGGCCCCGATATCGACGGCCTTGATATGGACAAGATCTCTTCTTATGTTAGACACAAGTCCGACATGAAGGGCAGCTGGGAAGAAGTTCCCGAGGACATCAAGAACACCTTCGAGAAGCTGGGTATTCCCCAGGCAGAGCGTGAGTCTCTTGCAGGCGTAGGTGCTCAGTACGATTCCGAGCTCGTGTACCACAATGTAAAAGATGAAGTGGCAGCCCAGGGCGTCATCTACACAGACCTTGAGAGCGCCATGAGAGGACCTTATGCAGATATGATAAAGTCCCACTTCATGAAGCTGGTGCCTCCCACAGACCATAAATTTGCAGCGCTTCACGGCGCAGTATGGTCAGGCGGATCCTTCGTATATGTTCCCAAGGGAGTTAAGGTGGACATTCCGCTGCAGTCCTATTTCAGACTTAATGCGGCCGGAGCCGGTCAGTTCGAGCACACACTTATTATAGTAGACGAAGGTGCAGATCTTCACTTCATCGAAGGCTGTTCTGCTCCCAAGTACAACGTTGCCAACCTTCATGCAGGCTGTGTTGAGCTCTATGTAGGCAAGAATGCGAGACTTCGTTACTCAACCATTGAGAACTGGTCCAAGAATATGTACAACCTCAACACCAAGAGAGCCATCGTAGAGGAAGGCGGAAGAATGGAGTGGGTTTCTGGATCCTTTGGTTCCCACACTTCTTACCTGTATCCTATGACAATACTTAAGGGCGACGAGTCCCAGATGGAATTTACCGGAATCACCTTTGCCGGCAAGGGTCAGAACCTTGATACCGGAGCCAAGGTAGTTCACCAGGGACAGCGCACCTCATCCTTTATTTCCACCAAGTCCATCTCCAAGGACGGCGGAATCGGAACCTACCGCAGCAGTGTAGTTATTAACAGCACGGCCAAAAAAGCTAAGGCATCCGTATCCTGTGATTCCCTTATGCTTGATTCCATTTCCAGAGCGGACACGATCCCCGGAATGGATATTCGCACAGACGATGCTGACGTAGGACACGAAGCTAAGATCGGAAGGATCAGCGACGAAGCTATTTTCTATCTCATGAGCCGCGGCATCAGCGAAGAGGACGCCAAGGCCATGATCGTTAGCGGCTTTGCCAACCCTGTATCCAAGGAGCTTCCTCTTGAGTATGCGGTTGAGATGAATAACCTCATCAAATTAGAGATGAGCGGAAACATGTAAGGTACTGATATGAAAAAAGACTTGAATATGAAGGTTAATGTACTGCCGGTTCTTACCTACAATTTTTTACACGTAAACGACAGTGCCATCACCGGATCCGATATAAATATTGATAAGCTTGTCAGCCCCGAGGCAGCATCCATTCCACAGGGTATCAGCGTAAAAAGGGTATCCTTTACCGAGGCAGGCGAGCTCTTTAGACAAAACAGTGAGAGAATCCTGGTATCCACAGGCGTTCCCGGAGTTCCCAACGGCGACACCTCCGCAAGAGATGCCTCCCAGGCTGTAAGAACCGGAATGGGTGCAGATGTGGATGATCTCATGGAGTCCGTAGGAGCCATGGTTGACGTCTATACAGTAGAAGAGGGCGTCAAGGCAAATGAACCCGTGATCCTTAACTTTAACATGGATAAGGGACAGGGCGTTCTCACAGGCCAGGTCATCCACGCCAAGAGAGATTCCGAGATTACCGTAATCATGGATTACAACTCAGAAGCAGACGCTGAGGGCTTCCTTGGAGTCAGCACAAGACTTCTTGCAGAGGACGGAGCCAAGATCAACCTGGTTAAGGCACAGCTCCTTGGCAGAAACTTTACTCATTTTGATGATATCGGCGGAGCCTGCTTTACACAGGGCGCCATCAACATAACAACTCTCGAGCTTGGAGCTAGCAAGGTTTGGACAGGAAGTTATATCAACCTTGCGGAAAAAGAGGCAGAGCTATTCTCAAATATGGGATACCTTTGCCGCGGAGATGAGAAGCTCGATATCAACTATGTCTCCGACCACAGAGGCAAGAAGACCAATGCTTCCATGCAGTTCAAGGGCGTTCTTCTCGATGAGGCCAAGAAGACCTTCAGAGGAACCATTGATTTCAAGAACGGCAGCTCAGGTTCAGCCGGTGATGAGCAGGAGGATGCACTCCTTCTTTCTCCCGACGTTGTGAACCGCTCAATGCCCGTTATCCTCTGTCAGGAAGAGGACGTAGACGGACGCCACGGCGCCACAATCGGACAGCTGGGTGAGGATCTTCTTTTCTACATGCAGTCAAGAGGCATTGATGAGGAAGAGGCCAAGAGAATCATGATCAGAGCAAGACTTGAGAGTGTTGCAAGGACCATTCCCGATCCCGCTCTTATGCAGAGAGTTCAGTATTACATTCAAAATATACTATGATATAGGTGCCAAAAGTCATAAATGCGTACATGCTGGCATGTTAAGCATTTTGACTTTATGGCCCAAACAAATATGAGGAATTAGCAATTTACGTAGTAAATTAGCGGTTTCCGAATATTTGTAGAATTGCGAGAATGACGATAGTCATGGAGCAATTCGTATATCATAGTTACATTTCATTAATATAAAAAGAAAAGGTGAAGCACCATGCGAGATTTCAGGCAGGATTTTGACATCCTTAATTCAGGTGATTATATATATTTCGACAACGCTGCCACATCACAGCGTCCCAGACAGGTTTTGGAGGCGGTTTCAGATTTTTACAAAACAGCCAACGCCAACCCCTTAAGAGGCCTGTATGACTGGAGCGTAGCTGCAACAGACGCCTACGAGAGCGCCAGAAGCAAAGTGGCTGATTTCCTTGGCGGAGTTAAGTCGGAAGAGATCATTTTCACCAGAAATACAACAGAATCCATTAACCTTGTGGCCTATTCCTACGGAATGGACAACGTAAATGAGGGTGATGAGATCGTCGTCACAGTAATGGAGCATCACAGCAACCTCCTTCCCTGGCAGATGGTTGCAAAGAAGAAGGGTGCTACCCTGGTTTTCCTTGAGCCTGACGAGGAGGGCGTTATTTCGGAGGAGGAGTACACCTCCAAGATCACAGACAAGACCAAAATCGTGGCTATAGGCCATGTTTCCAACGTAATGGGAATCACCAACCCCGTTGCCGAGATCGCAGAGTATGCCCACAGCAAGGGCGCAGTAGTCCTTTGCGACGGAGCACAGTCAACACCTCACATGGCAGTTAATGTCAAGGAGCTGGGCGTAGATTTCTTCGCTTTCTCCGGACACAAGATGATGGCTCCCATGGGAATCGGAGCTCTTTACGGCAAAAAAGCACTTCTCGAGAAGATGAATCCTTTTTTGACCGGCGGAGAGATGATTGAGTACGTAACAAGAACCGACGCTACCTACGCAGAGCTTCCTCACAAGTTTGAGGCAGGAACCGTTAACGCAGGAGATGCAGTGGGACTTGCAGCGGCAATCGACTATATCAGAGAAGTTGGATTTGATTATATCGAAGAAAAAGAGCGCAAACTGACAAAGCTCCTTATGGACGGCATGGCAAAGATGCCTTATATTAAAATATATGGATCAAAGGATTACACCAAGCATTGCGGAATCGTGACTTTTACCATGGACGGCGTTCATCCTCACGATATCTCTTCAGTGCTTAACGATGACCATGTATGTGTAAGAGCAGGACATCACTGTGCACAGCCTCTTATGCAGTTTATCGGAGCAGGCTCCACAGCAAGAGCCAGCTTGTATTTCTACAATACTGAGGAAGAAGTGGAGAGATTCCTGGAAAAGCTTTCCGGAGTAAGAGAGGTCATGGGATATGGAGCTTAAGCAGTTATACAGAGAAATAGTTAATGAGCACAATCTTCACCCTGTTCACAAGGGCAAGATGGAGGCACCAGACCTGGTGCTTAGGGGCGTCAATCCCAGCTGCGGCGATGATATTACCCTTTCACTCAAGATTGTTGACGGCAAGATAGCAGATGCCATGTATGAAGGCAGCGGTTGTGCTATTTCCCAGGCATCTGTTGATATGATGGCTGATCAGGTCATCGGTAGAACCAAGGAAGATGCGATCAAGCTTGCCGGCACCTTTATGGGCATGATCAAGGGCGAAGTTACAGACGAAGCTAGCCTTGAGGAACTTGATGAGGCAGCAGCCCTTCAGGATGTGGCCCACATGCCCGCCAGAGTTAAGTGTGCGGTGCTTGGATGGCACACAATGCAGGAGATGCTTGAGAATCCTGAGAAGGCGCAGGGATGAGATTTGGGCAACAGCGTTATATGTTGAAATAAAGGTTGCGATGAATAGGCAGTGTATCGGAAAGGATCCGATACACTGTTTTTTTGATGCCTTAAAGGGACAATAGCCTTGATTTATAAGTGGAATAGGAGTATATTCTCTTTGTTTCTTATTATTCTAGATAATCACTTTGTGGTCATATTTGTCTGATCACACTGATTCCTAAGAAATTATTGGTGCGAGCGCGGGCAACAACATGCGTATGAACGAAGCTGGTGTTTTTGGTAAATCATTGGCTTAGTATGAGATGGAATTATAAAAGAAACTTAATGCGAACTATCTATATAATAAGGTTGCAACTTTATTCTTGCAGTTTGATATAATTCAGGTATGGACAAAATAGAGTTAATAAGAAGTAATAGAAAATCATTAGCTATAGAGGTGACGAGGGATCTGCGGGTTATCGTAAGAGCTCCTGTGAAAATGCCTGAGAAGGAGATAAACAGGTTTATAGGGGAGAAGGCGGACTGGATCGATAAGAGCTTTCGGAAGATGCAGGAGAGGCAGGAGAACCAGCCACAGGGCCGGTTGTTGACACCACAGGATATCAAGCTCCTTACAACCAGGGCAAAAAGAGTTATTCCTCCAAAGGTAGATAGATACGCCAAGGTCCTTGGCGTTGACTACAACCGCATTACCATAAGGATGCAAAAGAGCCGCTGGGGAAGTTGCTCAGGGCAGGGAAATCTTAATTTTAACTGTTTGCTTATGCGTGCGCCGGATGATGTGGTTGATTACGTGATAGTTCATGAGCTTTGCCATCGAAAGGAAATGAACCATTCAGACAGGTTCTGGGCTTTAGTGGAGAGCGTTCTTCCTGATTATAAGGAAAAGCGCAAATGGCTTAAGGACCACGGTTCTGAGCTGATGCAAAAATGATGAAACAATGAAATCAACATATAGAAAAAAGAATTGGGGGCAAAATTTATGGCAGACGTTATACAGCTTAATGAGAATACCTGGAGTTTTGAGGACGGCTTTGTAAGATTCTTTCTTCTGGTCGGTGAGGAAAAAGCAGTTCTTATCGACAGCGGAATGAATTGCCCGGATGCTGCGGAGCAGGCAGCTACTCTTACGGACAAACCTTTGATGCTTCTTAACACTCACGGAGATGGGGATCATACCTCAGGAACAAGCGCTTTTTCCGAGATCTATTTACACCCCGATGACTATGTCAAATGCGATGTGTGTAACAGATATCCGGGAACCAAACTGCATGCAATTGCAGATGGTGACGTGATAGACCTTGGCGGAAGACCTCTTAGGATAATACATATTCCGGGGCACACTGCAGGTAGCGTTGCAATTCTAGATGTGAATAATCGCGTCCTCATCGCCGGAGATTCTGTGCAGAAGGGCCATATCTACATGTTTGGGGACAAAAGAGAGCCTGATATATATGAAGCATCTCTCGATAAGCTCATCGCTTTGGGGGACGAATATGACACCATCTACGCATCCCATGATGAGTGCGTACTTCCGGGTGATTACGCCTCAAGGGTCAAGGCTTCCTGGCAGAAGGTACGGGCTGGAGAGGTATCCTATGAGATTGCTGATCTTTTTGGAAATAAAGTTAAGTCCTATACAACCGATGATTGCGGCTTCTATCTGATATGAGAATTGATATAAGTTACCACTTACTTAAGGTAGGTGGTAACTTTTTTTGAAAAGAACGGAAAATACAGGCCTTTAATTCATCCTATGAATTATTGAGCGCTGCGCAGTCCAACTATATAATTTAGGCAAACTGTGTGAGGAAACACAATTACGGAAAAAGGTATTGCAAGGAGGATGACAGATGATAATCGATTTTTTTAAGCGCGGCTCAAATAATGGAGATCAGCCTCAGGCTATGAGCGATACAGCTCGTGAGATGGTGGAAAAGTGTAAATTTCCCTATGAGGTATTTCCTGAAGGAAGCAACCACTCAGACATAATGAAGAGGTACGAAGAGAAGCTTCGCGAGGGAAAAGAGAAAGGATTCACTCCGGTTATTGTTCCTGTTGACGAAACGCTGGAAGAGTACTGGGAAATTTTTGAGGACGAGGAATACTCTTTGGAGGATACGATTCGCGGAGCCTCTTCTGAAGAAGGCAAGAAATTTCTTCATGAGTGCTATGAGGAAATGCTGGATGACACCTCGATGTCAGAAGAAGAGTACGCCGGCGAATTTGATGATGAGCCGGATGCAATAAATCATGTGACCGCATTTATGGAATTCGGAGCACCTGACACGTTAGAGACAATAATTTTTGAAGTGCCCACAACCAATCCCTGGGAGGTTGTTGCCTACCTTCCTTTTGGCGGATGGAATGAGTGCCCTAACCCGGATAAGATGGTATCCGTTTGCAAATACTGGTTTGAAAAGTATGGTGCGGTTCCTGTTACTATTACCCACGAAATCATGGAAATGTCAGTACCTGAGTGCGTAAGCGCCGGTGATGCATTGGAACTTGCTAAAGAGCATTATGCATTTTGCCCCGACAGAGTAGATCAGGGAACGAGAACCGGTACTATAAGTGAAGTGGCAGCAAGCCTTGAAGTATCTAAGATATGGTATTTCTGGTGGGATTAATAAGCGAAGTAATGTCTGCCACCGGTGTCCATGATATTATGTAAGTGCTAGAACAATTTTGTGGATAATGGAGGCAAAGATGAATACTGTTCTGAAGATAGTGAAGTTTGGATTGCTGATTACGGCAGTGATACTGATATTGACCGGAGTAATGTACCTTTATACAGGATCTCTGGAGGTGAATCCGACGGATGAGCAGCAGGGTAAGGCTGCGATAGAGGCTTTTGCCATGGTTGTGGGCGGAGCGATCGCCGGCGGAATCGGAATGTTTATTAAAACCAAATAATGCAATTCGTCCGATTTCAGATACCATTTGTCAGAAAAACAACATTTTCCTGCCATATCTGTTATAGTTTAGGCAACATGATCGTATTAAATGGAGGAAATATGTATGGGAACAAAGTTCAGTATTAAGCCGGATTCTGTTTTACAGGCAGCAGATCAGATGAGTCAGGCATCCGTGCATTTGGATGGATTGGCCAAGGAAGTAGACACAATTATTTCTGAACTGGATTCAAGCCTTTGGGATATAAAGCCCTCTCTGGAGATGGTATCTCAGAATATCAGATCACACAGCGTCAAATTGGAGAAGCTGAGTGATGGACAGAAGAGGATCGTTGCTGCGTATAAAGACGCAGAGAGTAATATAGCGGCATCAATTAGCCGCCCATTTACGGTTGTAATCAATGATGGCGGTGGTGGTACAGCTCCCGGTGGCACTGGCGGGAATAACAACGATCCTCAAAACGGAGGAAATACAACACCTGAGCCGACCGAGCTTACCGATGAGCAGAAAAAAGTATATGAAAAATTAAGCGGCCAATATGGTAATGAGGATCCGCTGGATCTTGATGGTTCAAAGCGAGTTGTACATAAAGATGACTGGCTGGAGTGGGCTATTGCTCAGAATGGATTTACTGAGGGCAAGAATGATCAAGGCCAATGGGGAAATAAGACTCCCTTTGGATTATATACGGGTTCTGATAACCAGCCCTGGTGTGCATCCTTTGTTTCCTGGTGTCTGTTCATGTCAGGAGATACAACGCTTAAGCCCACAGCAGTAACTTATGACATGATGATAGATGCAGATGAGAAGGGCCTTTATAGGGATTTCAGCAAAGCTGAAACCGCCAATTATGTTCCTAAACCGGGTGATATTTTTTATAAACGAAACTATCCGAACAATCCAAATGATAAATCAGGACATGTGGGATTTATCAGCAGTGTAGTGCAGAATCCGGATGGATCGGTAACCATTAAGACCATTGAGGGAAATAGGGGACAGCAGGTTAAGAGCCGCACCTTCAATTCTATGGATGAGTTCAGGAAGGAAGTCAGCGGAGTTATTGAGATGGATCGAGAGGGCAAGACCTCATATTCCAACAACCTGGAGGCATCTCCGGTACAAGGAACCGGAACTAATGGTGATAGATAAAGAGTAACAGAGGAGATATTATGAAAAAGAGATTTGTAACGGCCGTTGCCGGAGTGATGGCAATGTCTATGATCATGACAGGATGTAACGGCATAAATACTGCAGATAGAGCGCAGGATAATGCAGATAATGGTGATACCGGAAATGTCATTACAGACCTTATTGATGTGACAATGGATAATTCTGAAGAAGGCAGTTCCGAGCCGCTTCAGGAGCAGGAAACGGTTATAGCAGACGCATCGGAAGCAGAACCTGAGCATGAAGGCTTTAAGCTTATGGATGGAGAAAAGCTTACGGAAGATGAGCTCAGTTTTTTCCAGTCATATTTAAACCAGCGGGATAATAATGGTTTTGCCACTGTGCCATATGAATCGCCGGACAAGATAAACTGGGCATCTGTGCTTTATAACGGAGCCGGTATTGAGAACTGCGAGTATTCACAGGAAGATCTGGATGCTTATCTTGAGGCAGATGAGTTTTTTGACTCTGTTGAATATGATCTCGTAGCCCTTTCAGGACAGGATGTCAGAGACTTTGTGGAAGCCAAGACGGGGATTAAGAATTTTGATGTATCTTTGGTGAGATATACATATGTAGAAGATTCTGACATTCTTTTTCATCAGGTAAGTGATACAAATTATAGCCAGGTAACTTGTACAGAAGGCGTTAAAAATGGCGATACGGTGCAGGTTGTAGTAAATGATGGTATGCATGACAATGAAAGATGCTTAACGATGATCCAAAGAGCGGATTCACCTGATCAGTATCTGTTTGCCGCAAACCGCGAACTGTGGGAAAAAGGAGCAGATAAGATCATTGCGGCTCCTGTGACTGATAGCGGAGAGACCACCTTCTGCGGAGTAAAATATACAGGTCTTGGACCCAATATTGAGATTATCAAAGATAATGCAGTTGTTCAGACAGTATACCCCAGAAGAAATGTTGGGGATTCTGCTGAGTTTGACAGTGTGGATGATATTGCATTCTGCGATGTGGACAAAGACGGAGCAGAGGATATGATCGTTATCATGTCACGAGGCGGCGATGCGGTTGCTGTACTTCTTGGTGGCTATGTTGATGGATGGGGTAATTTCAGCTACGGAGACTATGGCATGGAAACTATTACTGATTGGATTGGTGAGAATGTCAGTGATGTTACTGCGGAGAATGTAATAGAGTTCCTTTCGGCGCATCCGGATGAGATTAAGAATTTTTATGGGTGATGAATCCCCGTAAACATTTTGAAGAGGCAAATGGATAATGAAAAAAAGCAGGAGCATCGTAGTATTTATAGTAATATGTATAGGCTTAATTGCGTTATTTGTAGTTAATATCTTTTTCCCGCCATTAATGAACGATTTTGCTGCAAAGCAAGATATGAACAGAATTAAAAATTTACCGCTTCCGGAGCAGACGGAAATCTCTGAGACGTTTTATCTGGCGGGAAATCTGAACGGAAATGGCAATAAAATGCAGTATTACGGTGCGGCTTTGCTTCATTCTGATCTGTCGATTGAAGATATAGAAGAGCATTACAGTGCGTATAGAAAAGGGAAGTATGATCTTCTGGTACAGAAGCAGGAGAGCCAGAATCTGGAGGAAATTGAGAGAAACTTTGGATTTGATGACACGATAGATGCGGATGTGTCGGATGGAAAGTACTATCTGGTGTATACGTGGGGGGATGGAATTGCGCCGTTTTGCTGGGGGATTGATATTAGGGCGAATTGAGTGGGGGTGATACCCACTATTCCGCCATGCCGACAGACTCGGAAGTCTAAAAAGCAGACTTCCTCGTTGTCGCGGCTTCGCCGTATAAAAAGAGATACATACATTCACCTTAGTGAGCAAGCTCCCACGGCGAATGCATGTATCTCTTTTTGCATGGCTCTATTTACGCGCAAAAAGAAAGTACCATCCCCATAGGATATACCTACGAAAACAGTACTCGGCGTGCGCTGCCAGGGTCTCGAACCCTGGACAACCTGATTAAGAGTCAGGTGCTCTACCAACTGAGCTAGCAGCGCATTTTTATTATTTAGTGGCGGTGCCATGTCTTAACGACAAGTGATACTATACTACGCTCAGAAGGTAATTGCAAGCACTTTTTTGAAAAAATTTTAATTTTTTTATTAGTTTTTTAGAAAATCCAGTAATTACAAGGCTTTGGAGGCGAAAAATTTTTTGGGAGTTTCCATATTTTTGGACTGAGAATATCTGTAATAGTCATTTTTAATCTTCCAAAGGGCGAATTCATCCCACATAAATACTGTGATTTGTGCGGATTTTGTGGTATTTTATATATGGTAATTTGGAGGATAATATGATTTTTGATACACATGCCCATTATGATGATGAGGCTTTTGATGAAGACAGAGAGGCGCTTCTTGCGTCTATGAAGGATGCCGGAATAGGTTGTATAGTCAACGTTGGGGCTAACCTTGAGACTACAAGGAACTCCCTTGATCTGGCACATAGATATGATTTTGTTTATGCAGCTGTTGGTGTACATCCCAGTGACAGCGCTGAGCTTAACGAAGATAATATAGAGCTCCTTCGGGAGTGGAGTGAGGATGGCAGATGCGTTGCCATCGGTGAGATCGGACTTGATTATCACTGGCCCGAGCCCTCAAGGGATATACAGAAGAAATGGTTCAGAAGACAGCTTGATCTTGCCAGAGAGCAGAGACTTCCCGTTATCATTCATTCAAGGGAAGCAGCAGAGGATACGATCAATATCATGAAGGAAGCTCATGCCGAGGAAATTGGAGGTGTGGTACACTGTTTTTCCTATTCTGCGGAGATTGCGAAGATCTGCCTTAATATGGGCTTCTATATAGGCATCGGCGGCGTTGTTACATTTAAGAACGGCCGTAAGATGCGGGAAGTGGTTGAGGTCACTCCCATGGACAGGATCCTTCTTGAGACCGATTGTCCGTATCTTGCTCCTGAGCCTTATCGCGGCAAGCGCAACAATTCCACCTATATTCCATACGTGGTGGAAGAGATTGCCCGGATCAAGGGCATTTCCAAGGAAGAGGTGGAACGCATCACCCTTGAGAACGCCAAGAACATGTATGGGATTTAACACATAAAAGAGGAATACTATGGCATATTTAGGTAATCCAGCCAGGACAAAAGAGGTTCTGGCCAAATTCAATATGAGCGCCAAAAAGAAGTTCGGTCAGAACTTTCTTATAGATAACGGTGTTCTTGAGGGAATTGTAGAGGCAGCAGGTGTCACAGACAAGGACTGCGTTCTTGAGATCGGCCCCGGCATCGGAACCCTGACCCAGTATCTTGGGGACAGCGCCAAAAAGGTTGTGGCAGTGGAGATCGACAAGACTCTCATCCCCGTTCTTGCGGATACCCTGTCTGAATACGACAACATAACAGTTATCAATGAGGATGTCCTCAAGGTTGATATAGAGGAGATCGTTAATAAATATAATGAGGGAAGACCCATCAAGGTCGTAGCCAATCTTCCTTACTACATAACAACTCCCATAATCATGAAGCTCTTTGAGAGCGGCGCTCCTATAGAGAGTGTGACGGTTATGGTTCAGAAGGAAGTTGCGGACCGCATGAGTATGGGACCCGGAAGTAAGGACTACGGATCACTTTCACTGGCAGTGGGATTTTATGCCAGGGCAACAGAAGTTATGGAGGTTCCTCCCAGCTCTTTTATCCCACAGCCCGGAGTTGGCTCTGCCGTAGTGCATCTTGAGCGCTATGAGCAGCCCAAGGTAACAGTTAAGGATGAGAAATTCCTTTTTGACATGATCAGAACCGCTTTTAACCAGAGAAGGAAAACACTTTCCAACTCTCTGTCTAGTAGCCCACAGCTTGGTGTTTCCAGGCAGCAGGTTACCGATGCCCTTGCAGAAATGGGGATTGACGAAAGGGCAAGAGGAGAAGTGCTGACATTAGAGCAGTTTGCACAGCTCTCAGATATTTTACAAAGGTAGTGCGCTATGTTAAACTAACACTATATATAGTATTATGATAGGGGACAAAGGTCATAATGTGGTCATGCTTGCATGATCCTCATTATGAATTTGGGACCCTCAAAACATGAGGAAGTAGCATTTTTGCGGATTCCGAATGTTTTTAGAATTGCGAGAGTTCTTTTCAACGGAGCAATTCGTATCATAATTTTTTTTACTAAAAAAGGGTGGATATTTTGGATAAAGTCGAATACAAAATTCGAGCCGATGAAATTAAGGCTTTGATTGGGGAAGGCAAGTATGCCGATGCAGTAAAGATCGCTGACACTATTGACTGGAAGCGCGTCAAGAGCGTCACCATGTTGTGCACCATCAGCGACTTATATAAGATCAACAGACGCTATGAGGAGAGCAGGGATATACTCCTTATGGCTTATGACAGGCACCCTACGGGGAGAGCCATCGTTTATTCTCTTTGCGAGCTGGCCATCAAAATGGGCGAGTTCGTTCAGGCGGTTGAGTATTACAAGGAATTTGTAAGGATAGCACCGCGAGACACCGGAAGATACATACTTCAGTACAAGCTCTACGAGGCCCAGGACGTAAGTCTTGAGGAGAGAATTGCCGTACTCGAAGAATATAAGAAGCATGATTACCGTGAAAGATGGGCATATGAACTTGCGTATCTCTATCACCGTGTGGGCCTTACCACCGAGTGTATCGAGGAATGCGACGAGATGTTCCTGTGGTTCGGAGAGGGCAGATATGTTATGAAGGCCTTGGAACTCAAGGCTTTACACGAGCCCCTTTCACCTGAGCAGCAGGACAGATATGCAAGACTCAAGGCAGCTCACGGCGGACAGGTAGATACAGCCATCGTAAGCGAGAAGGATGAAGTGGGCAAGGATGAGACCGGAACCATCGAGATCAAGCAGCCCACCAAGGAGATGCCTCCCGTAACCGACGAGGACATCAAGATATATAATGCAGGCCAGTACAAGCAGCTTGCCGGCGATTCTTCACAGGAGATCATGCCGGAGCCCGATACTGCTGAATTTGAATCTGTAAGTGAGGTTATCACTGAGGCCCAGGTGAGAGCGGAAGAAGCGCTTAAGCAGGAACAGGAACCTTCACAGGAGCCCGCCGCAGAGCCTGAGTACGATCCTTACCAGATCAGATACCCTCACATCAGTGAGATCAAGGAACCATCTGTAGACATCAGCGACTATAACACCATGAACCTTCAGGAGACGCTGGCGCAGGGGTTAAAAGAGGCCTTTGCCGAAGGTAAGCTCACTGACGAGACCAGAATCTATGAGCCTGTACAGGAACAGCTAAAACCTGATACGGCAGAGATATATGATGAACAGGAGACCCCGCAGGAACAGGTTCCGGGTGATGAGACCAGGAGCTTTTCACCTGCCTTTGCTGCTGTGTCGCAGTCAGCCACCGGAACCATGCAGGAGGTCTTTTTCGACACACAGACCCAGGACATTCCCACAGCTCCTGAGCTTGGAATAGATATCAAATACGGCGGAAACGGCCCTATTCTCGGAGAAGCCAAAAACGAGGGTTACCAGAATCCCGAGGACTTTGAAGGGGGCGTTTCGCAGCCGGATTTTGCCGAGCTTCGTTCAGATGATTCAGTCAAATTCAAGGAATTTGTAGAGCGCAATACAAAAGAAATACCGCCGATTCCAACAACATTTGGTCCTGCGACCTATGAGGAGAAACCCCTTGAGGATGAGGTACCCGGAGCCGTTATCCACCCTAACGCCAGCTACCAGATGCCTTCTCATTTCGAGAGGATCCTGTCACAGGAGTCAGACGGTCAGATAAGTATGGCTGTTGAGCCCGAGCCTATGGTTGAGAAACAGATCACAGGCCAGATCAGCATTGCCGAGTACATGGAGAACTGGGAGCAGTTCAAGAAGAGCCAGCAGCAGAAGCAGCTTGAGAGAGTCAAGAAGAGAGTTGCCGATGAGACCGGCGACATGTTTGCTGACTTTGATGAGAAAACCAAGGCAGGCCTTCAGGAGAAGATTGAGAAGGCTATTTCAGATGCCATCAAGAAGGAGCGCCACGACAAGGCTTCCGGAAGAGGCGACTGGAGCCGCGGCAGCGAGGATGTAATAAATGAAGCGGTTGCCGAGGTAATGGACAGCGAGAATATGGAAGATGCCGATAACGGCAACTATTCATATGAGGACGAGGACGCTGATGATGTCCTCACAGATGAGAATATTACGGAGACAGAGGACAGCGCTGCAGAGCAGCCTGAGGAGGCTGTAACACCTTCCGAAACTGCAGAAGAATCAGCTGAGCCGGAAGACGCTGACAGCGAACCCCCTGCAGAGAACGATAATGAGACTCCTGCAGAGAATACCGATGAAACTTCAGCTGAGAGTAGCGAAACACCTGCAAAGGAGGCTAAGTCTGAAGAATCAGTTGAAGAAGCAGGCAGTGCCAAAGAGGCAGAGAACGCTTCCGATAACGAACCTGCAGATACTTCCGCAGATAGTTCAGAGGATGACTCTGACGACGAAGATGACGATGAGGACTCTTCTGAAGATAATAAGCAGCCAGAATCAGGCAAAGATACCTCATCAGATAAAAAGGATGTCAAGTCCGAACCGGGTCCCAAGAAGCACCACATCGGTAACCGTGAGATGGAGGAGCGCGTAAGGACCATGACTCCCGAGGAGAAGGAGCTTTTTGGCCCCTACATCCACCACAAGAAGTCCAGGAGGCAGATAATCAACGCGATTGATAATCTCAGCATGGACGCTTTTTCCGGCAATGCCATCGTAACCGGAGAAGAGGGAGCCGGCACCGTCAATCTTGCCAAGGGACTTATCAAGGCAATGCAGGCCTCCGATTCCAACTTCAGCGGCAAGGTTGCCAAGATCACAGCCAATACACTTAACAAGAAGAGCGTTGGAGCCATTTTTGACAAGCTGGCCAACGGCGCTCTCATCATACAGAGGGCAGCAGACCTTCTTCCGGAGACAGTCAGCGAGCTTCTGAAGGTTCTTCAGGAGGAGAACAAGGGCCTTGTAATAGTTATGGAAGACACCAAGGAAGACATGGACAGATTCCTTGACAAGAATCCTTCCCTTCAGCAGAGTTTCAACGCCAGGGTTGATATAGAGGCCCTTGACGACGATTCGCTGGTTGCCTACGCAAGACAGTATGCCCTTGAAAAAGAGTATGCCATCGACAATCTGGGAATTCTGGCTCTTCACACCAGAATCTCCGAGAGACAGACCCTTGACCACGAGGTAACTGTGGCAGAGGTCAAGGATATCGTGGACGACGCCATTTACTACGCAGAGAAGAAGTCCGTGGGTCATTTCATGGACATCATCGTTAACAAGCGTTATGACGAGAACGATATGGTTATTTTAAGAGAAAAAGACTTTATGCATTAATTACTATAATTACTTTTGACCGAGGGGGAAAAAATATGAGTCAGAAAGTTTTTATATCTGAGGCTGATGAATATCTTTTTGGACAGGGAACTCATTATGAGATCTATGAGAAGCTAGGAGCTCATCCTTCAGAAGAAGGCGGCAAAAAAGGATTCTTTTTTGCAGTATGGGCACCAAATGCGGCAGATGTTCATGTGGTAGGAGATTTCAACAACTGGGATGAGAACGCACATCAGATGCAGCGTTCCAAGACCGGCAACATTTGGACGCTCTTTATTCCCGGAGTAGGAATAGGAACGCTCTACAAATTCATGATCACTACACAGGACGGCAGGAAGCTCTACAAGGCAGATCCTTATGCCAACTACGCAGAGCTGCGTCCCGGGAATGCATCAAGAACAACGGATCTGTCAGGATTCAAGTGGTCTGATGACAAATGGTATGACAGCATCAAGGGCAAGGACGTTAACCGTCTTCCCATTGCAATCTACGAGTGCCACATCGGCTCCTGGATGAAACATCCAGACGGAACCGAGGATGGTTTCTATACTTACAGGCAGTTCGCAGACAGGATTGTTGAGTATCTCAAGGAGATGCAGTACACCCACATCGAGCTTATCGGTATTGCGGAGCACCCTTTTGACGGCTCCTGGGGATATCAGGTAACAGGCTACTATGCGCCAACATCCAGATACGGTGAGCCTACAGACTTCATGTACCTTGTGAACAAGCTTCATAAGGCAGGCATCGGCGTCATCCTTGACTGGGTTCCCGCACACTTCTGCCCTGATGAGTTTGGACTTGCCTGCTTTGACGGCTCCTGCATCTACGAACATCCCGACCCAAGAAAGGGCGAACATCCCGACTGGGGCACCAAGATATTCAATCTTGAGAAGAATGAGGTAAGGAACTTCCTCATCGCCAATGCACTCTACTGGATCAGAAAATTCCACATTGACGGACTTCGTGTAGACGCAGTGGCTTCCATGTTGTATCTGGACTACGGCAAGAAGGACGGACAGTGGGTACCCAATAAATACGGCGACAACAAGAACCTTGAGGCAATTGAGTTCTTCAAGCACTTCAACAGTGTTGTAAGGGGCACCTATCCCGAAGTTCTCACCATTGCCGAGGAATCAACAGCATGGCCCAAGGTTACCGCAAGGCCCGAAGATGGCGGCCTTGGCTTTGCCTTCAAGTGGAATATGGGATGGATGCATGACTTCTGTGAATACATGAAGCTTGACCCTTATTTCAGACAGGGCGCACATTACATGATGACCTTCGCAATGAGCTACAATGACGCGGAGAACTATATCCTGCCTCTTTCCCATGATGAGGTTGTACACCTCAAGTGCTCAATGCTTGAGAAGATGCCCGGATACAAGGTTGATAAATACGCCAACCTTCGCGCCGGCTATACCTACATGTTCGGACACTCCGGCAAAAAACTCCTCTTCATGGGCCAGGACTTCGGCCAGGAGCGTGAGTGGAGTGAGAAGAGAGAACTTGACTGGTTCCTTCTTGCCAACCCCCTCAACAGAGGAATGAAGGATTATGTATCCGAACTCCTTAAGATTTACAGAAAATATCCCGCCATGTACGAAGTCGACAACGACTGGGGCGGATTTGAATGGATCAACGCTGATGACAAGGAGCGCAGCACCTACAGCTTCTACAGAAGAGCAATTAACGGCAAGGACAATATACTCTTTGTTATCAATATGACACCTGTAGAGCGCAAGGGCTTCATGGTAGGTGTTCCATTTGCCGGAACCTACACACACCTCCTGGACAGCGCAGAGGAGCGCTTCGGCGGCATGGGCAGCGGTATACCTGCCAAGATCAAGGCTGTTCCCGGACTTTGCGACTACAAGGATTACAGCATTACCTTTGATCTTCCTCCTTACGGAGCTGAGGTATTTGTTTTCCAGAACGCAGACGCTAAGGAGCCTGCCAAGGAAGAGAAGAAGGAAGCTAAAAAAGAAGTAAAGAAAGAAGTAAAGAAAGAAGCGGAGCCTAAGGAGAAGAAGCCTGCAAAAAAGACTGCAGCCAAGAAAAAGGCATAAATGCTATTTAATTTAAACGGTTAAGAATTTTGCGGCACTAGCCGAAATAGAAGGTGATGAATGATAGGTTCATCACCTTCTATTGTTTTGCACGTAATTTATGAGGCGAATATGAACATTACTTTTAATACTGTATCCGATCAGAAGGTTTCCCAGAGTTTGAATACATCAGGGATGGATATGGGGAGACCAACTTATTCCAGGATCGGCAGCAATGCCATGGATGGCCTTACCGCTTTTTCTGTGGATCTTGATACCAGCTTATTCGGAAACGAAGCCTATTCAAGAAAAGCAAGATCCCTCGACGATATGAGCCAGATGGCACAGAACACGGATGTTCTGACGCAGCATAACTATATGGCGCTCCTTTCAAATACCATGTCCGCAGAAGACTATGCCAAGGCCTGTGAGGATGGATTTGATCTTAGGAATCTGGACCCTTCGGAAACAGTTACAATTATCGACAAAATAAAGAGTGTGCTCCTTGAATCCGGTGTGGAGATAACAGGTTATAATGATGACCTTAGCCTTGAGAAGCTATCCCGCATCACCGGAAGCGAGTCCTTTGCCGCAGCTATTCAGAAGAGCTTTCATGAGAATGATGTGCCTCTTACCGGAGAGAACGTGAAGGCAGCCAAGGTAGCCTACGATGAGATAAAGAACATGACGGCTCTTGATGACAGTGCTGTCAAATTCATGGTGCTCAACAAGATGCAGCCCACCATTGAGAATCTCTATTTCGCATCCCACAGTACCAATGGTATGGACAGAGTGCAGAGAGGTTTCTACTCCCAGGAGATGGGCGGCTACTACGCACAGAAGGCTGAGGACTTCGACTGGCAGCAGCTTGCGCCCCAGATAGATAAGATTATAGAAGAAGCAGACCTTGATACAGGTAATTTGGAAGTAAGAGACACAGCCAAGTGGATAGTTGAGCAGGGAATCCCCCTTACACCGGAGAACCTTACAGCAGCCACTGAGCTTAAAAGTATAGAATTCCCCATAACTGAGGATAAAGCCGCAGAGGCCATAGCATCAGCTCTTTATGATATGAAAAAGGTCACTGATGCAAACCTGTACAACAGTAAGAGCCTTTATTCCAGGGCTCAGAATCTTGAAAGAGTAACAAGGAATATTAGCGACGATGGCATCAAGAGAGTCATCGCTTACGGAAAAACACTGAACATCAAGAATCTTGATACTGAGACAAGGGCTTTGGCGAGCGGAGCGGCAAACGATATCACAGTGGATGGTCAGGATCCTCGTTTTATCAAGGCAAGACTCCAGCTTGAGGAAGTCCGCATGAAGATGACAGCCAACGCCAACCACCAGCTTCTTTCCAGCGGGTTCTCAATAGATACAGCTCCAATGCAGGATCTCATCGATAAGTTAAAAAGCATCCTTGGCAACGCTGCAGATGAGAGCGCCGGTATAGCGCTTGATGAGATAACAGGCGTAGATACTAAGACTCAGAGCACCGTCCTTAACATGACTATCACAAGAGTAAATGTGATTAAGTCCGGTCCGGTTGATGTTGTCGGTGCCATGGCAGATGAGTTTGGCAGCGCAAGTCTTTCAGAGATAAGTGCTACTTCACACAAGCTCACCCTTTCCTACAGCAAGGCGCAAAAGAGCTATGAAGTACTGGAGACAGAGGTAAGACCGGACCTTGGCGACAGCATCAAAAAGGCCTTTGGAAATATAGATGAGCTTCTAAAGGAAAAGGGAGAGGAGCTAAACGAAGATAACAGACGGGCTGTGAGAATCCTTGGATACAACCAAATGGAGATCACAGAGGAAAATATAGAGAAGGTAAGAAGCTGGGATCAGACGCTCAAGGCAACCCTGGACAGACTCAAACCCGGAGCAGTCCTTGACCTTATAAGAGACGGCAAGAATCCGCTGTCCATGACTTTGGAAGAGCTTGGACAGGCCCTTGATCAGAACCTTGCAGGTGATGAGAATGGAAGAGATAACTCAGGTAAGGACGAGAAATACTCAAGATTTATCTACAAGCTTGAGAAGCAAAAGAATATAACTCGGGAGGAGAAAACCTCTTTTATCGGAATCTACAGACTTTTTGCCACCCTTAAGGCAGGCGATT
The DNA here is from genome assembly GCF_028539135.1 of Butyrivibrio sp. DSM 10294. Classification (NCBI taxonomy): domain Bacteria; kingdom Bacillati; phylum Bacillota; class Clostridia; order Lachnospirales; family Lachnospiraceae; genus Butyrivibrio; species Butyrivibrio sp. DSM 10294. The sequence continues at coordinate 57,378 of NZ_JANSWL010000034.1, forward strand.
ATCAGGCCATAGGTTCGGTTCTAAGGACCGGAAGAGATATGACTCTGGGCAATCTTTTATCTGCCACAAGAACCCAGGCGGGGGCAAGGCGCGGCATAGATTTTACTGTAGATGATGACTTTGGCGGTCTGGAGGGCGTTTCAAGGGAAGGCGCAAAAAAAATTGATGAACAGATAAGTGAGGCCTTCAGATATTACAGTGCCAAAGCCGATATAGTATATGAGAATCTTGAACCTGAAAAACTATCAAAAGTAAAACCCGATGACAGGACTCTTTTAAACGAGCTTGCTGACAAGCTGGAAGAAGCAGGTGAGGATAAGGAACTAAACAACGAGTTTTACAAGCAGCAGGTCAGAGAAATAAGAGACATAGCTTCATCTAAGGCAGCCGCCGGAGCGGTGGATGAGTTAAATGCGCTTGGGCTAGAGGTTACCTTAAACAACATTGAAGCCATGATCTCCAATAGACGGGACAGACGTGCCGGAAGCATTTGGGATAAGACGGAAGATCTGGGAAGAGACGAGATAGCAAGAGAGCAGGACCTTTTGACACAAGCTCTCGGCGAAGAAAACTATGGAAAGACCTATAGGGATACTCTTTCTTCGATCTCGGACAAACTCTCCGAAGTGCTTGAGGCGCCGGAGAACTCCTACATCGACGTCAAGAGCATAAGGCTCATGCAGAAGCAGCTCACCGTCATGAGTCAGAGCTCCGAAAGAGGCAGCTTTGAAGTACCTGCAATGATAGACGGGCAAAAGATTTCCATGCACATCACAATCAAAAGTGATGACACACAAAAATCACGGATGGAAGCTAGTATTCAGACTTACGAGTACGGACTTATCACCGCAACACTGTATGAAGAGGGCGGAATGATAGCCGGAATGCTGACAACGACTACAAGCCCGGGCAGCGAAGAGACTGAATATTTAGAAACCGTTAGACGTAAAATGTGCGACAAACTGGCAGAGAGTATAAGGGAATTTGGTGTGGGCCAAGATAAAATAGCGATCCTTTACCACGCGCAGATACAGCCTTTGAACAAAGGCGCGGCTTCAGCTAATGCCACGGATGGCAACTCAAAGAATATTACAGAAACCGGAATACTTCTGAAAATGGCAAAGGCTTTTCTTGAAGCTTTATAGAATCGAGGTAAGAATGAAGATTAATTACAACGTATCTGCAATGGTGGCAAATAACGCACTTCAGAGAAACGACACTCTCTTGTCCGAATCTTTGGAGAGATTATCAAGCGGACTTAAGATTGCCAACGCCAAGGACAACCCATCGGGACTTGCGATGTCGAGGCGAATGAACTCCCAGATCGAAGGACTTGGAGTTGCCGGCAATTCCGCCAACGATGCCATCTCCATCGTTCAGGTGGCAGACGGAACACTCTCCGAGATCCATGAGATCCTTCAGAGGATGAATCAGCTGGCGATACAGGCCAGTAACGATACACTGACAACCGGAGACAGAGAGATGATCCAGACGGAGGTAACTCTTCTTAAGGACGAGATCGAGAGAATGGCCGAAACCACACAGTTCAATGGTCAGAGCATTCTGGACGGATCCTTTGACCTTAGAGCCTATGCAACAGTAGAGTCGGTTACAGATTCAAAGATAAAGGTGGTAGGCTATTCGGACGCTATGGATGCCGGCAAGTATACCATCAAAGGCATCGACGTATCCTATGCCCATCTGGTTGGATCCACAGATGTTGATAAAAACGGAATTTTCTTCGAGGACAACAGCGATAGCAGAATTCAGTTAGTCGATGAAAACGGCAACAATTATATGCCGAACGGAATGAAGGCAACAATCGAAGAAGATGTACTCACATTAAGAGACAGCACAGGAAAGAAGATACAGGTTCAGATAGACGAAGCTTTCAGAGGAGATATAGAGATAGAGCTCACCGCAACAGGCTCAATGACAATGCAGATAGGAGCCAACGAGGGACAGACAATTGACATCAGGATCCCTGCGGTTAATCTCACAACCCTTGGCATCTACAACGTAGATATGGCCAATCCCATCGGAGCAAGAGGGGCAATACAGAGCATTAAGGAAGCTATATCCGATATAAGCTCGATACGAAGCAGGCTCGGTGCATACCAGAACAGACTTGAGCATACCACCAGCAGCCTTGATATCACAGTTGAGAATATGACAGCCGCCTATTCAAGAATCATGGATGTGGACATGGCCGAGGAAATGACGGTTTATTCCACACAGCAGGTTCTTTCCCAGGCGGGAACCTCAATGATGGCACAGGCCAACGAAAGACCTTCACAGGTATTGCAGCTACTTCAGTGATAAGGAGATAAGTGTATGACCTCTGAAAAGAAACAGGAATTTACATTGAGAATATCCAATGCCAATAAGACGCAGATGATCACAATCCTATATGAGATTCTGATGTGCTATGCAGACGAGGCCATTGACCTTCTTGGAGCTGGCAAAAAAGATGATGCAGTTGCCGCACTTGATAAGGCTCAGAACTGTCTCGATGAACTTATAAGATCCGTTGATCGAAGATTCGAGCTTGGCAAGAACCTCCACAGAATCTATCTTTTTTCCAAAAAAGAGCTGACAGTGGCAGCAGCAACAGGAAGCATGAACAAGATCTGGAGAGTTGAGAAGAATATCAGGGCTCTTCATGAAGCCTATAAAGAGCTGGAAACCTATGACAATTCAGCACCCATGATGGAAAACATCCAGACTGTATACGCAGGACTTACCTATGGAAGAAGTGCGTTAAACGAGAGTATTGCAGCGGTTTCCATGAACAGAGGCTATGTCTGCTGACAATTCTTAAGAAATCTTAAGATTATTAATTTTCTTTGGTGTTTTTGCAGTTATGCATTAACATATATACGCAATAAAAAAGAGCGAATCCCTATTAAGCGTTTGATGGTGGCGTGGGGATTCGCTTTTTTACTGGTTTTTTGAAGAGTTAGACATGTCCCGAGAGGAATCGAACAAAAATCGAACAAATTATTAATTATGCAAAGCGTAGAATCGGCAAAACCCTATTTACAAAGCAAAAACCATCTGCTAAATTCTATCTCACGAGCTCGAAATATTCCGGAATAAAAATCATTTTGCGAAAGGAGCAGATTTTTATCAGAGCAATTCTATATGCGTTTCTGGCAGGAGCAGTGTTCCAGGATCTGACACGGGACAAGATCTACAACCTATGGATTCTGCCGGGGCTGGCCACAGGACTCATCATGTCGGCAACCAAAGGAGCAGCGTCACTTGGAAATGCATTTCTTGCAGTTCTTATTGCCTTCCTGGTACTGCTTCCGGTATACCTGCTTAAGGGCATAGCTGCCGGAGACGTCAAGCTGATCATGGCAACAGCATCTTTTTTATCATTTCAGGAATTGTATTCCTGTATCTTGTATTCTTTCCTGGTTGCAGGAGCTATATCACTATTGATCATCATTTTTAAGAAGAATAAGCACAAGACAATACATTTCGCCGTGCCCGTAATGGCCGGAGCGATGATTGCTATAGGAGGATTTGTATGAGCAGGCCTAAACTTGCCATCTGCGACTTGGACCCTGTGTATCTGAGGCGCCTTGATGAGTATATCAGAACCCATATTAATTTGAGCATGGATATCCACTCTTTTACAGAGCCGGACATATTCACGGATTTTGCGGAAAAAGAGGATATCAATCTCCTCATAGTATCCGAGAAGAGCTACTACGAGTTGGAAGATAAGCATGCTCTCGGAAGATTTAAGAACATTTTGATCCTGGATGAGGAGAGAATATCCGGCGCTGTCTGCGAGGATAGCGGGACGGGCAAAAACGTGGAGCATGTCAGCAAGTATCAGTCTGCATCTGCAGTGTCACGTGCGGTGGTTGACATGTGCTCGAGAAGCCCTGAGGACTTTAAGGGATTGTGGGCAAGGGCAAAGAACTCAGAGAGCAGATTAATAGGTTTTTACACGCCCCTTTCAAGATGTGGGCAGACCTCTTTTGCAGTCAGAGCAGGTGAGCTTCTTGCAGGGAACCATAAGACGATACTTCTTAGCTTCGAGAGCTGTTCATCCCTGGGCGGACTTATTAACGAGGAGCCGGAGGAGGATATCACGGATCTCATGTACTATGCAGAGTGTGAGAAGGACAAGTTCTGCCTCTACCTGGAGAGGATCAGGCAGACAGCCAACGGCCTCGACTACATACCGCCTGCGAAGACCGCCTTGCAGCTGAGGGACATTTCCTGCGACAGGCTATCTGAGCTTGTGGAGCTTCTTACAAACTCCTGCGGCTACGAATGCATTCTTCTTGATATGAAGGAATACCCTGACGGATTTATGGATATGCTAAGGCTCTGCGATACCGTTTTTACCGTGACCAGACCTCAGAACGCAGATAAATACAGACTGAGGGTCTTTGAAGGAGTACTTGGCAAAAACGGTTATGAGGACGTATCCGCAAGGCTTGTAAAATGCAGGCTTCCGGATATCAGGGACAAAGGAGCCTATGCCTCAGCCATAGAGCAGCTTCTGATAGGTGAGGGACTATCTGATGGACACAAGGCTTGAAGATCTGAAAAAGAGCATTAAGGACAGGGTAATCGCATCCCTTGATTTCTCCAAGGATATCTCGGATGAAGAGATGTACGGGCTTATCGACAAGGAAATGTCGGGGAGCTTCAAGGATCTGATGGTTCCTATAAGTGATAGGAGAAGGGTGCGGGAACTGGTCTTTCACTCCATAAGAAAACTGGATGTCCTGCAGCAGCTGATCGATGATCCTAAGGTCACGGAGATTATGGTCAACGGAACAGACAGCATCTTCATCGAAAAAGAAGGAAGACTGTATAGGTTTAACACCAGATTCGAATCCCGTGAAAAGCTAGAGGATGTGGTGCAGCAGATAGTTGCCTCCTGCAACAGAGTGGTCAACGAATCTTCGCCGATAGTTGATGCCAGGCTTTCAAACGGTGCCAGAGTTAACATTGTTCTGACGCCGGTGGCACTTGGAGGGCCGGTCATTACAATAAGACGATTTCCCGATGAACCTATAACCATGGGGAAGCTTCTTGAACTTGAATCACTTTCGGAGGAGCTTAGGGACTATCTGATGATTCTGGTAAAAGCGGGCTACAACATTTTTATCTCCGGTGGAACCGGCTCCGGTAAGACCACCTTTCTGAATGCGCTCTCGGACTATATTCCCAAGGATTTACGAGTAATAAGCATAGAGGACAACGCCGAGCTTCAGATAAGAGGCGTTCCGAACCTTGTCAGGCTTGAGGCCAGAAACGCCAACGTGGAAGGCTGCAAACCCATTACCATAAGAGACCTGATTAAGTCATCTCTTAGAATGCGCCCCGACTGGCTTATAGTGGGTGAGGTCAGAGGCGGGGAGTGTGTGGACATGCTGCAGGCCATGAATACAGGGCATATGGCGATGTCCACCGGTCATTCCAACAGCGCAGCAGATATGCTCTCAAGACTTGAGACTATGAGTCTCATGGGAATGGCGGAGCTTCCGCTCCCTGCGGTGAGAGGACAGATTGCGGCAGGAATAGACATAATCGTACATTTGGGAAGGCTGAGGGACAAAAGCAGGAAGGTTCTTGAGATAAGAGAGGTTGAGAGCGGCCTGGACCGGGAAGGGAAGATTGTGACCAATACCCTGTTCAGATTTGAAGAAACGGGTACTGACAGTAAAGGGAGGATTAAGGGTGAGTGGAAAAAAGAAGGGAATCTTAAAGCGAGGGAGAAGCTTATTGCGGCAGGTCTTAGACTGCCGTCTGAAGAGGGATGATATCCCGGATGTGATCCGCGGGATCATTATAGCGATACTGTTCGGAAGGCTCTTTTACGATTCCTGGACTGCAGTTATCTTTGTATCGCCGGTTATTCTGATATGGGTTTTTCTGCAGAGAAAAAGGCGAAAGGAAAGGGACATCAGGCTTGTGGGAATACAGTTCAAGGATGCTATGCAATCGGTGGCGACAGCCATGAAGGCAGGATATTCCGTCGAAAATGCCTTCTTGGAGGCAGGAAAAGACATGGAACTACTCTATGGCAAAAAGAGTCTTATCTGTATGTATTTGCAAAAAATCTATAAGGGAATTAAGAACAACATTCCAATAGAAAAGCTTCTGTATTCCTTTGGAGAGGAGTCCGGAAATACTGACATTCAGGACTTTGCTCAGGTTTTTGCCGTAGCCAAAAGAAACGGCGGGGATATGACAAGGACTATAGAAAGGACAATTGGAATAATCGCCTCCAAGGTTGAAGTTGAGAAAGAAATCGAGGTTCTCATAAGTGCCAAGAGAATGGAGGCCAGGATCATGAATATCGTGCCCTTCTTCATAATCATCTATGTGAGCATTACCAGCAGGGACTTCTTTACTCCGCTGTATCACAATCTTTTCGGAATCATGGCAATGTCTGTGTGCATGGTCATTTACGTGGCCGCATATCTTATGTCAGAGAATATCGTGAACATCAAAGCCTAAAATATCTGGCGATTCAATGTAAAAAAGGAAAGCTAAAAATGATCATTTTTTTATATGGAGCGGTGCCTCTTATATTCCTTGCCCTCTATCTGATGGCGAGAAAGCTTCCTTTGCCTGAGGGCATGGAAGAAACGGGAATCAGCCGCGAACTTCTGAAAATAGCATTGCTGTTTTACGGGAGACTAAGAAAAAACAAGGGCTTATTGTTTCTCATGCCGGAGGCGGTAAGAACTAACTTAAAGCAGCTTAATAACCCCGGGGATTTTGAAAATCTCCAGACTCAGTACTACATCCGTAAGATCAGCCTTGTGATAGTTCTTCTGAATGTGGGGTGCATCCTGGCAATGCTGATGCATCTGAATATTCTTTTTTCCTCGCATATCAATGAGGATGGGCAGCTGATCAGAAGAAGCTACGGGGAAGGTGCTTATGATGCGGAGCTTATCGCAGAAAGCCCTGACGGAGAGGTGATCGGAGAATTTAATCTTCCTGTTGAGGAGCGAAGATATACAGAAGCGGAGACTAAGAGGCTATTTGAAGATGCCTGCGAAGCGCTTCCGGAGGCAATTCTCGGCAGTAATACATCCCTGGATGACGTCACGGAAGATCTTGATCTCATAGAGGAGCTTGAGGGTTATCCATTCGACATAGCCTGGACCGTAAGTGACTATGAAGTCATGCACTACGACGGAAGTCTTGTCAAAGAGGCAATCCCGCAGGAGGGCAGAGTTGTGATGCTGACCGCCGACTACAGCTATGGGGATGTCATCTACCGGCAGGTACTTTATGCAAATGTCAGACCAAGGATACTTACCCCCTACGAAATGCTGATCAAGTCCATTGATGAGAAACTTAGGGACGCAGAAGAGGAGTCCCCCTATGAAGAGAGCATAACTCTTCCGGGCAAATACCAGGATACCGAGATTGTGTGGAAGGAAAAAACTGAGGATAACAGCCTGATTCTTCTGGTTCTGATGCTTGTTTTATCAGTATTTTCATACATAGCAAAGGACAGGGAACTGGCGAAAAGTGTTCAGGACAGGTCTAAAGCTCTTTTATCCGAATATCCGCAGTTTGTCTCCAAGATAGTTCTGTATCTTGGCGCCGGAATGACAATGCGAGGCGTCTTTGAATTGCAGGCAAGAACTTATCAGAAAAAGCGAAGGGCCAGAGCGCCCAAGAGCTATCTCTATGAGGAAATACTAAGGTCCGTAAGAGAGCTTGCAGGAGGACTTCCCGAGGCAAAAGTTTACGAAAGACTGGGCCAAAGATGCGGAAGTCAGCAGTATTCAAGGCTATGCACACTTCTTTCGCAGAATCTTAAAAAAGGAAACAACGAGCTATTATCAATTCTTAGAAACGAGGCTGACAAAGCCTTCTCGGACAGATTGGATCTGGTCAGAAAAGAAGGCGAGGAAGCAGGAACCAAGTTACTGATGCCCATGGTGCTGATGCTTCTTATCGTGATGGTGATCATCATGATCCCGGCGTACATGGCATTTTAATAAATTAGCGCAGCAAGCGCACAAGGAGGAAAAATTATGAACGAACTTATTTTAAGAACAAGAGCATTTGGGGCGGGAGCCTTAAGGAGAATGAAGGATTTCTGGGAGGATGAGGACGGAATGGGAACCGTTGAGGTAATCCTTATCATCGTGGTACTCATCGGACTTGTAATCGTATTCAAAAAGGAGATCTCCGGAATTGTTGAAAGCGTCTTTAAAACAATCAAAGCAGACACCAAAGTCATCACCGGCTGATGGGTACCTGACTGTATTTTTGTCGCTGACCATAATGATAATCCTGTCACTTATTCTGGCTCTCTATCAGGGAGCCAGGGTAGGGGCTGTGAAGATGAAGACGGAATGCGTGGCGGACACCTCCATGAATTCCTGCCTGGCGGAATACAGTAGGGCTCTGTATGAGCAGTATGGCCTTTTGATGGTGGATATGGCCTACGGAACAGGCACCGGATCGGTTCAGAATCTTGAGGAACATCTAAGGTTCTATGCAGATAAAAACTTTGAGAGAACTACCTGGGGCAAGGTTACGGGAGCGGATACAATGCTTGGCATGAATTGTAAGGAAGCCAAAGTGACCGGTTTTTCCCTTGCCAGTGACAACAACGGAGCAGTGCTTAACAGGCAGATACTGGCCTATATGGAATCAGAGCCCGTGGAGGGGCTGCTCTCGGATGTACTAAAAAACATGGGAGAACTGACAGGACACGGACTTGATTCAACTGATGTCGAAGCAATGGCAGCAGCTAACCAGGCCGAGCTGGATAAAGTTATCCCACCGGTCATTATCAACGACAAAGGCGAGGAGGAAGAGATACCCATAGGTAACCCTGCGGATGCTGTCAATTCTCAGAAGAGTCTCGGCCCCTTAGCTCTTGCGATTCCGGATAAGAACAAGATCTCAACGGCAGCAGTTAATCTTTCTTCCTATGCATCCCACAGAGGGCTGGGCCATGGCACCGGCCTGGATGAAAGTGCTCCTAATGCTGCTAAGAAGCTTCTTCTTGAGCAGTATTACTACGAAAAATGCAGCCGCTACGGGGCAGAGCTCGAGAAGTCCCTTCTTAAATATCAGCTGGAGTACATGATCTACGGCAAAGAAAGCGACTATGAGAATCTTAAGAGCATGGCCTACACACTTCTTTTCTGGCGAGAGGCCTCCAATATGCTGTATCTTTTCACCAATCAGGCCAAGGTGGGACAGGCTGAGCTTCTTGCGGACACTCTTGCCATTCTTTTATACATGCCGGATCTTCGGGAAACCCTCAAATACTCAATACTCTTTGCCTGGACCTTCGCGGAGTCCATATCGGACCTTAACATTCTGTTCAGCGGGGGGAGAGTACCTCTTTTAAAAAGCGACAAGACCTGGAGGCTTAGTATCGTGGATATGCTTCTGTTCAGAAACTTTCTAAACGGGGGCGATCTGGGAGAGGGGCTGTATTACCGGGATTATTTAAGAATCAAATTGTTTATGACAGATTCCGGAGAGAAAACAAAAAGGCTCATGGACATAATTGAGATGGATGTCAGGAAAACCGCCGGCAATTCAGCATTCAGAATAGATCACTGCGTAGACATATTCAGAGCGGAGATCACTGTGGGAACGAAATACGGCTATGAGGCAAAGGTGGACAAAATATACGGATATGAAGAATAAGAGAAATATATGTAAGGCTTTGGCAGTGACGGAGGCAGCTAAGGGCACTTCCGACAAAGACAAAAAAATAATGAATGAAAGAGCGCATTTCCGGACGATCGAGTATATAAAGGGAGTGTTCTTATCTGCATCCATCACCCTGGAAGCCTCGATAGTACTGCCTTTATTCATATTCTTTTTTGTGAATATAATGACTGCCTTTAACATAATCAAGGTGCAGTCGGACCTGGAGGCCGCTCTTCATCAGACAGGGAGCGATATTGCGGCAATAGCCTATGACCTTAATGCAGGCAAAAATCTGCTTAACATCGACGGTGAAACCGGTGCTTCTGATGTGATCGCCTCAGGGGGATACACGCTTTATGCCGCCCACAGAGTCAGACAGTATCTGGGAGACAGTGTGAATAAGAGCTGTGTGACAGACAAAGCTGCGGGACTTAGTTTTTTATCCTCAAGAATTATGTCGGGCAATGATTATGTGGATATAGTCGTTGATTACAAGGTCCATCCCCTGATTCCGGTAATTGGATTCAAGGAATTCAAGGTGCAGTCGAGATACTTTGGACATGCCTGGACCGGTTACGATATCTCCGGAGGAACTCCTTCCGCCAAGGTGGGAGATGAGATGGTGTTTGTAACCGAACATGGCACTGTGTATCACAGAGATGCCGGCTGCAGTCACCTTAAGATAGATGTAAAGAGCATTCCCTATAACAGCCTGTCCTCAGCAAGAAATAAAGACGGCTCCATTTATTACCCCTGCGAATACTGTGGTAGCAATGTGGGTGGTGGCAATGTGTTCGTTACGGATTACGGAAACAGATATCACAGCAGCGTTAGCTGCCAGGGATTAAAAAGAAAAATATACACGATTCCCATCTCGGAAGTAGGCGGCAGAAGCCCCTGCAGCACCTGTGGGTGACAGGAGGAAAATATGATCTTTGTTGATGCTTTTTTAAAAACTGCGCTGATTGCAACACTGGTTCTTGCTGCACTTGGCGACATAAGGAAAAAAGAAGTCACTGCTATGATGATAATAATGTGCGGCATCATAGCGGCTGCCGATGCCGGAGTAATGCTGCTTATGCACTCTGCTACGCTTTCATACATCGCTCTGTCGCTGATTCCGGGAATTGTGATGCTGCTGATTTCCAGGGTGACCGGGCAGGGACTTGGCTATGGGGACGGACTGATCGCCCTTTGTGCAGCACCTGCCCTGGGAATTCAGAAGACTGCCTTCGGACTTATACTGGCGGTCTTCCTGGCAGGAATATTATCTCTGTTTCTTTTGGTGTTCGGAAAGGCCAAGGGTAAGACAAGGCTTCCTTTTATTCCCTTCATGGCAGTTGGAATGGGGGTGATGGTGCTTGCGAAGATATAAGGCATATATGACATTGGAAGCTTCTCTGATAATCCCCATGGTTATCTGCGTTATTGTGATGCTGATATGGGGAAGCTATTACATGTACAACAGAGCTATATTAAGTCAGGACTGCTATGTTCTCGCCTTCAGAGCCAGTGTCAGAGCAGATGCAAAGAAAAAGATGGCGCCCTCTGAGTATGTTTCCAAGAGCTCAGCCGAACAGGCGGGTGCCAAATATTTTGGTGCTACAAAGCCCACTTTTTCCGCAGCCCAATCCGGCAAAGAGGTGAAAGTAACCGGCGAAACCGGGATACGTACAAATGCCATGGGCAAGTATTTTCTCAAGATTGGAACCGGCTGGGAGCTTAAGGCTACCCTGAAGGCCAAAATAAGAAACGACCCCAAACATGTAAGGAGAGTCAAAAGACTTATGGATATAGGAGGCAAATTGCCATGAATTACAAGTATTACCGAGACCTTAAGCACAATTATCTGGTGGTAAAAAATGAAGAACAGAGCCTTAGGGAAAACGAATATCAGATGAAGATTCTTGAAAGCGGAAGGCTGTCGGGACTTCTTCCCTGTGATGTAAGGAACGTAAACGGAGAGCAGTACCTTTATTATGATATGGGTTCAATGCAGAGCCTCCGTGACAGATATACCTCAAGGGGAATGAATCGAGCCCAGCAGCTGCAGCTTTTTTCAGATATGAAGGAAATGCTGGAGGGGCTGTCGGAATATCTGCTGGGAGAAGAGGGAGTGGTCTTTGATATCGACAGTATTTTTGTGGATATGTCGACTTCAAGGCACAGCTTCATGTTTTGTCCGGTCGCAGCGAAAGAATCCGGCTTCGAGACTTTTGCTGAACAGCTTCTTGATCTGACAAGTTCCGAGGATGACGAAGCTGCAACAGCCATATATGAGCTGTGCGAATACGCATCAGGGCGAGGCGTAATGACGATGGAGGGAATCGAGAAACTATTGAAGAATAGTGAGAAAACTACTGCAGCGACTCCGACACCTGCATCTGTGAGCATCCGGGACCCCGAACCGTTTTTGTATGAGGGTGACAGAGAAGCCATGGAGGATGAGGAGGATGAAGATCAGGAGGAAGAAAGCAGAGGCTTTTTTGCAATAAGAAAGCATGACAACTTAGGGCTTAAGAGAGCCGATAAGAGGCTTGCAGCCAAAGTTCAGCTGCTGTTTGCAATTCTTTTTACAGCTATCCTTGCCGCCATGGTGTATATCAGGATGAACTTCGTTCTTACACAGCAGGAAAACTACATGTCAATGGGCGTGATGGCAGTGTCTGTTATATGCGGCGCGATGTGTCTTGTTAGGGGCCTGCGTGGAATTAAAGGAAAAATAGAACCGACCTCGGCAATGGGCAGAGCCCAAGAAATGATTTCGGAAGAATTGGAAGAACCTGAAGAAGACGAGTACGACTACGATTATGAGGAGCCTGTCACACCGGGTTTTTATAAAACTCCGCTTAAAATAACGGCGGCAGGCAATAGCGAAGATTGCTCAGACAATAGGACAATCGTGCTTGATATGGACAATGAACCGAAAGGAGAGCTAAGTCTCTACAGCAGGAACCTGGATAAGACTGTAAGAATAGCGCTGGATAGACTGCCTCTGACCATAGGCAAGATGGAGGGCTGCGTCGACAAAGTAATCAAGGATATTAGCGTATCCAGGATACATTGCAGGATAGTTCGGGACGAGGACAGCGGGCGCCTTGCGCTCATCGATCTTAACTCCACCAACGGAACCTTCAAGAACGGTCTTCGCCTTCAACCCAGGGAAAAGAACTATATAGATGAGGGGGACGAGGTGCGAATAGGCAGAATTTGCTTCGACTGCAGGTAAATTATGATATAATAGCCTTAGTTAGTTGGAGGGAAGTTCATGAAGATCAATATCTATTATGGCGGCAGGGGAATCATAGATGATCCCACGCTTCAAGTAATCTCACAGATAACCACCGTTTTACAGGAACTGAATGTTAAGGTACAGCAGTACAATCTTTACGAGCAGAGGAACGGCATAACTGCGCTTCCCGGAACTCTCAAGGATGCAGACGGAATCATTCTTGCATCAACTGTTGAGTGGTTTGGTGTCGGAGGCTATATGATGCAGTTTCTTGATTCCTGCTGGCTATATGGCGACAAGAACAGGATCAGGGAAATATACATGGCTCCGGTTGTTATGAGTACTACTCACGGCGAGCGCGAAGGAATGATGAGCCTCACCGCAGCCTGGGAGATGCTTGGAGGACTTACCTGCGACGGTATCTGCGGCTACATAGCTGACACAACCAAGCTTGAGACCAGCAATGAATATATCAAGATCATTGAGAAGAAGACAGAGAATATCTATAGGACAATTAATCAGAAGATGGCTGTTTTCCCTACCAGCAATCAGGTTGTTATCAACAAGGTTGCCGTTGCAAAGGGCATTGATCTTACACCTCAGGAGTCGGAGCAGCTCTCAGAATATGCTTCCGACGATAAATATGTCAAAAAACAGAAGGAAGATCTTCAGGAACTGGCCAGCATCTTCAGAGACAAGATGGGTCAGGAGGATGCAAGCACCGGCAGCATTGATGAATATATCAAAAAGCTTGACAGAACCTTTACTCCTGTATCGGGAATCCGCTCCAGATACAAGGTTCTTTTCCAGGATAATCCTAAGCTTGGTCCACTTATCATCGATGTTGATAACGCCAAGTGCGATTGCAGACAAGGTGATGATGATGTCTGTGACGTTATAATCACAACAGATCAGAAGGTGTTTGAAGATATCCTGGAGGGACGACTTACCTTCCAGAGAGCCTTTATGGCCGGCAATATCAAGATGAAAGGCGACTTTAAGCTTTTGAGGAGCATGGATCAGCTCTTTGATCTCATGCAGACAGACTAAAGCCTGAAGGGATATTGACGTATGAATAACAGAGGTTCTGACATTTTCACCAACCTTATCGGAAATGCATTTGTTACACTTTTTCTGGTGGGGCTAAACGTCCTTGTATTTCTCTTTGGAATCATAATCGGAGAGGAAGTCATCTATAACAAAGGAGCTATGGTCACTTACAAGGTCCTTATGGACGGTGAGTTCTATCGTATCTTTACCGCAATATTTATCCACGCAGGTATTGAGCATCTGGTTAATAATATGCTGATGCTGATCTCCGTGGGAGCTATAGTTGAGCAGTACACAGGGCATGGATTCTACATTATTATGTATCTGATATCCGGTATTGCCGGCAATCTCTTGTCCATGGCATATGAGATCCGTCACAATCTGAACTGGGTTTCTGTGGGCGCCAGCGGTGCTATCATGGGCGTTGTGGGATTCCTGGTAATCTGGCTCGTTGTAAACAGGCGCATGTTTAAAAAGAACAAAAACCTTATCATCAGACTGGGACTGTTGGGACTGTTTATAGTCCAGGCCTGCTTTTTCCAGGCAGGGGCCAATACCCAGGCTCATCTTGGAGGTCTTTTGACAGGCGTTGTTCTTGGAATCATTAATATAGTACTTTTCAAAAACAGAAAGAATATGGAGGGAATTGCATAATGGACGGCTGTATTTTTTGTAAGATAGCAAGCGGAGAGATTCCGTCAAACACAATATATGAGGATGACGATTTCAGGGTTATTCTTGATCTGGGACCTGCCACCAAGGGACATGCTCTTGTGCTTCCCAAGGCTCATTACGCAGATCTTTTTGAGATACCCGAGGAGACCCTTGCAGGAGCTGCTGCAGTTGGCAAGAAGGTTGCCGCAACTATGAAGAAGACCCTTGGCTGCGATGGCCTTAATCTTGTGCAGAACAATGGAGAGGCAGCAGGACAGACAGTTATGCACTTCCATCTTCATGTTATTCCCAGATACAAGAATGACGGGCAGCATATCCTTTGGAAGCCCACATCTCCTACACCCGAGGAGCTTGTTGCAATCAGGGATGAAATATTGAAAGGCTGATAACACAAAATGCGAGAAGTAGATGTTAAGGATATAACTCAGGCAGTCAGAGATATGTGCATAGATGCCAATTATGAGCTTTCTTCAGATATGAAGAAGGCTCTTTGTGATGCACAGGGCAAAGAAGAATCAGACCTTGGCAAAAAGATCTTTTCCCAGCTTCAGGAGAATCTGAAAATTGCTGAAGAAGACAAGATCCCGATTTGCCAGGATACAGGTATGGCGGTTTTCTTCATTAAGATAGGACAGGATGTTCATTTTGTCGGAGGCAATCTTACCGACGCTGTCAATGAAGGCGTAAGACAGGGATATACGCAAGGGTATCTTCGAAAATCCGTTGTTGGGGATCCGCTTATCAGGAAGAATACCGGAGACAATACCCCTGCGGTCGTGCACTATGACATCGTACCCGGGGACAAAGTGCAGATTACCTGTGCACCCAAGGGCTTTGGAAGCGAGAATATGAGTAGAGTGTTCATGCTCAAACCCGCCGACGGCGAAGAGGGTGTCAAGGATGCCATAGTACAAGCTGTAAAGGATGCCGGACCTAATGCCTGCCCGCCTATGGTTGTTGGCGTTGGAGTTGGCGGCACCTTTGAGAAGTGCGCCGAGATGGCCAAAGAGGCCCTGACCAGACCTGTAGGACACCACTCTGATATAGAATATGTTAAGAATATGGAAGAGGAAGTGTTATCTCGAATTAACAAGCTTGGAATAGGTCCTGCCGGACTTGGCGGACGTATCACCGCTCTTGCTGTTAATATCAATACCTATGCCACTCATATTGCAGGACTTCCTGTTGCGATTAATATCTGTTGTCATGTAAACAGGCATGTGACCAGAGTTATCTGATCTACTACATTACATATTATGATATAGGTGCCAAAAGTCATAAATGCGTACATGCTGGCATGTTAAGCATTTTGACTTTATGGCCCAAACAAATATGAGGAATTAGCAATTTACGCAGTAAATTAGCGGTTTCCGAATATTTGTAGAATTGCGA
>NZ_JANSWL010000035.1:0-3501 GCF_028539135.1 Butyrivibrio sp. DSM 10294
AACCCATATGTATAGGCTCCACGGACGCTTACTTTGTTCAATTAGGTTAAATCGCAATAAGATCAAACGAAAGGGCAGTTATTGTTATAATTCAAGCTGCTTTTTCGTTTGACCTTACAGCGATTCTAACCTAAAGAATTTCTAAAGCTCACATACCATGATGAATTCCTCATCATTTTCATTCATGATCCTGAACCCGGTCTTCTGATACATTTTCACAGCATAGTTAGCCTTCTGAACAGCGAGAGACACTCTTTTATAGCCTTGATCACGAAGAATCTCCAGCATTTCCTCCATGAGCCTCGTGCCGATCCCTTTTCTCCGATACTCCTTGTACAGTGAAATTGCAAATTAAGGTGTTTCATCATCCACATGGCCGTAATCATTCATGATCCTCGTCCAGACAGCCCCAACTATTTTTCCGTCGTGGATCGCGACGAGGCAGTTGTCTCCAGACTTTGTACCGAAACCATCAGTGTATACGCGCAGCTCCGGTTTCTCTACAATATCTCTCGAAGGCGGCTCCACACCTTCCGGAATGAATATGGCTTCATATAAAAAGTCTTTGAGAAGGCCGAGTTCGTTTTCCCGAATACAACGGAACTCTATTGCGTTCTTCATACCATCTTTACACCTTATTTGGAATAGTTCTCAAAGCACCATTTTGCGATCCTTATGATCAGTGCTTCCGGTAAAGGCTGATCATAGGGGATCCGTATCGTGCCCTTGCTTACGTCATAATCGGAGAGTTCCTCCGTAAATACAGCTGTAGCCTCATCACCGGGATAAATGCCCAGATGTTTCTTTGATGCTGCGAAATGAATGATATTACGACCTCTCCAATAAGTGGGCATCGACCAGGAGATCCGTTCCTCCGCGTCTGGCAGTGCATCACGAAGGATCTCCCGGATTTCCATTAATCTGGGCTTATATTTCTCATCCTGGGCAGCAATGTATTCATCAATATTCTGCGGTTTCACACAGTAATGATCCTGGTTTTGTCTGCTGAACTCTCTGCCGCATTTCGGACATTTCCATGCCATGGCTTCACCTCTTCAAATCTCGATTTGCTTAACCGTTTATACTGTAATTTAAACATCTTTAGCCAAATAAAGTAAAAGATCATCATCATTGATGCAGGGGGCATACTGTTCTAATTGTTTCCCTTTATACCAAACTCCGCTGCCATCAAAATTGTAACCTCTTTTTACATACATCCTCTGGGCTGGTCCATATCCAGAATGAACCCCAACTGCCAAGTAAACTTTATCGGAAACTTTTGACGCCTCATTTTCAACAGCATCCAAAAGCCTATTTCCAATACCTTTATTATGAACATCAAAGAAAACTGTCAGATCTTCAATTTCAGGATAGCCTTGATTCCCCCAAGGACCTTCTATAGGATTCAGAACCAGAGTACATTGCCCGGAGACTCTGCCATCATACTCTGCGATAAAAACAAATCTTTTACCATCCTCCTGTTCTTTATAATACTTTTCATATGTATCTACGGAAGGATGCCAGCCATACGAAAAATATGTATCATAAAGGATTTTTGCATCTTCAGGAATCATGCTCCTAATTCTTATAGTTCCATCATCATAATACGTAACCATCTTTAACCACCTTTATCATAATCCTAGTCATACCATTAAAGCCGTGTTCTTATATCTTTCAGTTCCTCGATACTGAATTCTATAGGCGATGCATTATCAACCTCTATCGTATGCGACTCCTCAAATGGTATATTTCTTTTCATAGCAAGAAGCGTCATAATGACAGCACCGTGCGATATTATAAGCAGGTTTTTGTCTGAAGAAGCATCATGTTGCCCAAGAATATAATCCAGCGCATTGAATAATCTCTCCATTACCATTTGGTATGATTCACCACCAGGACTACGATTGTACCTTTTGTTTGATAGCCACAGTTTATGTTCTTCAGAATATAAAGAAAGGATTTTATCCCAAGTATGCCCTTCAAACAATCCCAGATTCATTTCTTCCAGGCCTCTAACTATTTCATATCCTGTATGGAAATGCTCATCTACTATCTGCGCAGTTTTTACAGTTCTAGCCTGATAGCTGGTGTATATCTTTTCAAAAGAAATATCTCTATCTTCAAGATTCTTGCAAAGAAGTTGCGCCTGCGCTATTCCATTCTCATTCAAAGGAATATCAGTCGTACCTTGAACTTTTCCTAATATATTCCAATCTGTTTGTCCATGCCTCGCAAAATATATCTTCACAATACGTCCTCACCCTTAGTACACTTATTGTCTATCACACAGAATGGCGTTTGATGTCCACACAATTTCCAAGCTCATCAAAACTAAATTCCACAATCCATGGCATCAGAAATCTTATTCTTTCAAAATCATCATAGCCAAAAGAATTATCATAAAAATTTATGATGGTGCTTAATGATGTACCATGGCTTCCAACTACTATAAATGATTTCTGATACCTTACTTAAACTCTCCATAATTTTTGTCTTTATCTTCCGATATTATGTGTTAGCATTAGCACAATTGTCTACTTGCTTCCTAATTGTTTTAGTAGCAAGCATAATAGCGATTACTATAATAACAACTTTACTGAAATAGCCTACATATTGATTACTTCCAGTTACAAGTTGTGAAAAAACATTAATCAGGGAATGCGTCATTACACATATCCAAAGGTTATTTGTTTTCACATATAACACTGAAAGAATAAAGCTATTTACAAGTAAACCAATTAAAAATGGGATCACATCAGCATGTGTTTCATCTAGATAAAAAAACAGAAAATGCCATAATCCCCACGAGAAAAATGTGATGATCGTAGCTAAAATGTAGTGCAGTCTTTCCTGCAAAAGCGGTTGAAACAGGTATCTCCAGCCAATTTCTTCTATACCGCCTAGTACTATATGCTTGAAAAACATTATGATCGGCAGATACCACACTCTTATTGATATCCTTCCTCCGAATACAACCGGAAGAAAATCCAAACATAAGAACAAAATCATCCAAACGTAATTTAGAGGGCTTTGTCTTATCCTGAAGAAATCACAGATTACGGTTTTAAAACCTGTATTTCGATATTTGATTGAAATAATGGCTCCCCATAACGCTGAAGAAATACCACCAATTGCAATAATGATCCATCCTAACGGTGTGGCATAACCCACCTCCAGTCCATATCGTCTTAGTACAAAGGCAATTATGCATACCACGATAATTTGTCCTAATGCTCCGGCCAAATAGAGCGTCAGTGCCTTTTTGTTATTCATACCATTTCTATATCCTTTTTATCTTCCGATATAACTTGCGATAAGGTAAGACTTCTTGCGGGCTTTTTCCTCTTTGCTCGCCAGAAATCATATCTTTATTATAAACCTGGGAAAAGGTTCCTTTGGTTACCCAAAAGGCCCCTACAGACACTCATAATGCAAATTCTAATTGATGCAAGTGTCAGATTTACTACTGAAATCTTCGGAACTAGCACTCGTTTAAAGATT